>NZ_PSWG01000006.1:0-170820 GCF_002931195.1 Rathayibacter sp. AY1C2
CGACGCGGCCCGGCAGCTCGCGACCGAGGTACGGGGAGTTGCCGCTGCGGCCGCGCAGGTCCTCGACGGAGAAGCGGCGTCGCGCCTCCGGGTCGTAGAGCACGACGTTCGCGGCGGCCCCGACGGCGAGGCCGCGGTCGTAGCCGTCGAGCCGGCCGATGCGGGCGGGGGCGGAGGAGAGCACGCGCGCGACGTCGGACCAGCTCATCCGCCCGTCCTCGACGACGGCGGCGTGCACCACGCTCAGCGCGCTCTCGAGGCCGACCATGCCGAACGCCGCGGCGTCCCACTCGCAGTCCTTCGCCTCGACCGGGTGCGGCGCGTGGTCGGTGGCGACGATGTCGATGGTGCCGTCGGCGAGGGCCTCGCGGAGGGCGAGCACGTCCTCGTCGCGGCGCAGCGGCGGGTTCACCTTGAAGCGGGCGTCGTAGCTCGGCCCGTCCTGTCCGGCGACGGCCTGCTCGGTGAGGAGCAGGTGGTGGGGGGTGACCTCGGCGGTCACGTCGATCCCCCGGGCCTTCGCCCAGCGGATGACGTCGACCGAGCCCGCGGTCGAGACGTGGCAGACGTGCAGGCGGGAGCCCACGTGCTCGGCGAGGAGCACGTCGCGGGCGATGATCGCCTCCTCGGCCACGGCGGGCCAGCCCTGCAGGCCGAGGGCGCTGGAGACGGCGCCCTCGTTCATCTGCGCGCCCACGGTGAGCCGCGGCTCCTGCGCGTGCTGGGCGACGACTCCGTCGAACGCCTTGACGTACTCGAGAGCGCGGCGCATCAGCAGCGCGTCCGAGACGCACTTCCCGTCGTCCGAGAAGACCCGCACGGCCGCGCGGCTGCGGGCCATCGCGCCGAGCTCGGCGAGCGACTCCCCCGCCAGACCCACGGTCACCGCGCCGATCGGGCGGACCGTCGCGTAGCCGGCGTCCTCGCCCAGGCTCTGCACCTGCTCGACCACGCCCGCGGTGTCCTGCACCGGCGAGGTGTTCGCCATCGCGAAGACGGCGGTGAAGCCTCCGGCGGCCGCAGCTCGCGTCCCGGTGAGGATCGTCTCGCTCTGCTCGAACCCCGGCTCGCGCAGGTGGGTGTGCAGGTCGACCAGGCCGGGCAGCGCCAGCAGGCCGTCGGCGTCGATCACGCGGGCCCCGCGCGAGTCGAGGTCGGCGCCGATCTCGACGATCACGCCCCCGTCGATCAGCAGGTCGGCGGTCGACTCGTCGGCGAGCGTCGCCCCCGAGATCAGGATCCGCTCCGGCGCCGTGCTCTGATGCGGCTGGGCAGTGCTCATCAGTGGACCTCCCGTTCGCCGGACAGCAGCAGGTAGAGCGCGGCCATCCGGACGGACACTCCGTTCGTGACCTGTTCGAGCACCGCGGAGCGGCTCGAATCGGCGGCCGCCGAGGAGATCTCGACGCCCCTGTTCATGGGTCCGGGGTGCATGACGATGGTATCGGGACCCAGCCGGGCGAGCCGCTCGTCGTCGAGGCCCCAGATCCGCGCGTACTCCCGGCCGTTGGGGAAGAACCCGCTCGACATCCGCTCGAGCTGGATGCGCAGGAGCATCACGACGTCGGGGAGCCCGGTGTCGATCGCCTCGTCCAGATCGAAGCGGATGGTCGCGGGCCAGTCGCGCGTGTCGACCGGCACGAGGGTCGGCGGTGCGACCAGGGTCACCTCGGCGCCCAGCGCCGTCAGCAGCCAGACGTTCGAGCGCGCCACCCGCGAGTGCAGGACGTCGCCCACGATCGTGACCGCGACGCCGTCGAGGCTCTTGCCGCGGGACGCGGAGGCGCCGTGCAGGCGCCGGCGGATGGTGAACGCGTCCAGGAGCGCCTGGGTCGGGTGCTCGTGGGTCCCGTCACCGGCGTTGAGGATCGACGCGTCGATCCAGCCGCTCGCCGCAAGAACCGCGGGGGCTCCGGAGGCGCTGTGGCGGATGACCACGCCGTCGGCGCCCATCGCGGCGAGCGTCTGCGCGGTGTCCTTCAGGCTCTCGCCCTTGGAGACGCTGGAGCCCTTCGCGCTGAAGTTGATGACGTCGGCCGAGAGCCGCTTCGCCGCCGCCTCGAACGAGATCCGCGTGCGGGTGGAGTCCTCGAAGAAGAGGTTGACCACGGTCTTCCCGCGCAGGGTCGGCAGCTTCTTGACCTCGCGGTTCTGCACGTCCGCCATGTCCTCGGCGATGTCGAGGAGTGCGATCGCGCTCGCGCGGTCGAGGTCGCGGGTCGAGAGCAGGTGCTTCACGGAGCCGTCTCCTCGCCGGTGGCCTGCGACTCGATCGCGACCAGGTCCTCGCCGTCCGTCTCGACGAGCCGGACGTTGATCCGCTCGCTCAGGCTGCTCGGCAGGTTCTTGCCGACGAAGTCCGCCCGGATCGGGAGCTCGCGGTGCCCGCGGTCGACCAGCGCGGCCAGCCGCACGGCTCGCGGACGGCCGATGTCGCTGAGGGCGTCCAGGGCGGCGCGGATGGTGCGGCCCGAGAAGAGGACGTCGTCGACGAGGACCACTGTCCGGCCGTCGATGCTCGCGGGGACGGCGGTGCGCGCGGGGGTGCGGACCGGGTGCCGGGAGAGGTCGTCGCGGTACATGGTCACGTCGAGGGAGCCGGCGAAGACGGGGGGACCGTCCGGCTCGATCCGCGCGATCGTCTCGGCGATGCGCCTCGCGAGGGCGACGCCGCGCGTCGGGATGCCGAGGACGACCAGCGACTCGGGGCCGCGGTTCGACTCGAGGATCTCGTGGGCGATGCGCGTGAGCGCTCGCGTGATGTCAGCGCCGTTGAGCACGATTCGTGCCATCACACCGACCTCCTTCCCCGCCTCACAGGACGGCTGTTAAAGGAAAAGCCGTGTCGAGTATAGGGGCCCTCGCGCGGCCCGCCGGACGGGCAGCCCGGGAACGACCTCGGCCCGCCCGATCACGGGGATCCGGCGGGCCGAGCAGGTCTCCGGGGCGGGTCAGGCCGTCGTGCGGGACTCCGCGACGGAGGCGAGGAGCCCGTTGATGAAGCCCGCCGAGTCGTCGGTCGACAGCGACGTGGCGGCCTCGACGGCCTCCGAGATGGCGACGCCGTCGGGCACCGCGTCGTTGTGCAGGATCTCCCACACCCCGATCCGGAGGATCGCGCGGTCGACCAGCGGCATGCGCGAGAGTGTCCAGCCCTGGGCGAGCCGGGCGATCAGCTCGTCGATCTCGTCGGCGTGGTCGATGACCCCGTCGACGATCTCGCGGGCGTAGAGCCACGAGGCCTCACGGGCCGGCTCGTTCGCCGCCCGCTCGGCCTCGGCGCGCAGCGACTGGGCGAAGCTGATCTGCCGGACGTCGGCGTTGTAGAGGATGTCGAGGGCGCGCTTGCGCGCCTTCGTGCGAGCACTCACGGGAGGCCCGGCTCAGCTGACGCGGCCGAGGTAGTCGCCCGTGCGGGTGTCTACCTTGACCTTCGTGCCCTGCTCGAGGAAGAGCGGGACCTGGATCTGGTAGCCGGTCTCGACCGTCGCGGGCTTGGTGCCGCCGGTCGAGCGGTCGCCCTGGAGGCCCGGCTCCGTGTAGGTGATCTCGAGGACGACCGAGGCGGGGAGGTCGATGTAGAGCGGGTCACCGTCGTGCAGGGCGAGGGTCACGTTCTGGTTCTCGAGCATGAAGTTCGCCGCGTCGCCGACGACCGCCTCGGGAACGGTGATCTGGTCGTAGTCGCTGGTGTCCATGAACACGAAGTCCGCGCCGTCGCGGTAGAGGTACTGGAAGTCGCGGCGGTCGACGTTGGCCGTGTCGATCTTGGCGCCCGCGTTGAAGGTCTTGTCGACGACCTTGCCCGTGAGGACGTTCTTCATCTTGGTGCGTACGAAGGCGCCGCCCTTGCCCGGCTTGACGTGCTGGAAGTCGATGACGTTCCAGAGCTGGCCGTCGATGCTGAGGACGGTGCCGTTCTTGATGTCGGTGGTAGAGGCCATGCGAAGGGGGATCCGTTTCGGTGGAAGTCTGCGCCGGCGAGCCCGGTACGCGGGCGCGGCGATATCGGCCGGTCCGGCTGACCCGTCGAGTGTAGTCGACGCGGCCCCGTCGGCAGAGGAGTCTGGACGCCGCATGCGAATCGCCCCACCGGTCCGCCGGAGCGCGAGACGGTGGAGGACCGACCCCGAGGAGGAGCACAGGGACGCCTTTCCCGCCGACACAGTCGTGCCGCCCTGGTACTCGATCGTGTTCACCGCGGTGCCGATCGTCATCGCCGTCGTGATCGTGCTCGTCGTGGTGCTGATCGTCGTGAACATGCGCCGGGCGCGCTCGCTCGGAGTGGACCCGCTGACCCTGCGGACCGACGTCGCGGCCCGCTTCGCGCGCGAGGGTCCCGGCTCCGCCCGCCCGCTGGCGGACCGGCTCGCCGAGCTGGAGGCGCTGCGAGCGGCGGGCGCGATCACCGAGGCCGAGTACGCCCAGTCGCGGAGGGCCGCCCTGGGCGGAGGCTGACGGCGCCGCCCGGGCTCAGCCGAGCCGGACCTACGATCCGATCTCCTGGTACGCCGCGAACAGCAGCGACGTCTCCGGCCCCTGCAGGATGCTCGGGCGGGCGATGTCGTCGAGGACCACGAAGCGGAGCATCCCCGCGCGGGTCTTCTTGTCGCGCTGCATCGAGGCGAGGAGCGTCGCCCATCGTCCGAGCGGGTAGCTCGTCGGCAGGGTCAGCGACTCGAGGACCCGGCGCTGGCGGTCCACGACCGCGTCGCTGAGCGATCCGGTCAGGCGCGAGAGCTCGGCCGCGAACATCATCCCGACGGAGACGGCCGCGCCGTGGCGCCACTGGTAGCGCTCGGCGTGCTCGACCGCGTGCCCGAGGGTGTGCCCGTAGTTCAGGATCTCGCGCAGGCCCTTCTCGGTGAAGTCCTCGCCGACGACCCGCGCCTTGATCCCGATCGACAGCTCGACCAGGCTGCGGAACTCCTCCGACGTCGGGTCCGTGGCCAGGTCGATGTCGGACTCGATGATGTCGAGGATGCGCGGCTCGGCGATCATCCCGTACTTCACGATCTCGCCGAAGCCGGCCAGGATCTCGTTGCGCGGGAGGCTGGTCAGCACGTCGAGGTCGGCGACGACAGCCCGCGGCGCGTGGAAGGCCCCGACGAGGTTCTTGCCCTCGGCCGTGTTGATGCCGGTCTTCCCGCCGACGGCCGCGTCGACCATCCCGAGCACGGTGGTCGGCACCTGCACCAGGTCGACCCCGCGGAGCCAGGTGGCGGCGACGAAGCCGGCCAGGTCGGTGATCGCGCCGCCGCCGAAGCCGACGACCACGTCCGTGCGGGTGAAGTCCGACTGCCCCATCACCTGCCAGCAGAAGGCAGCCACCTCCACGCGCTTCGCGGCCTCGGCGTCCGGGACCTCGGCGAGCAGCACCTCGTAGCGCTCGAGCAGGCTCTCGCGGATCTCGGCGGCGAGGACCGCGAGGGTCGGCGGGTGCACGATGAGCACCTTCGCGGCCCGGGGGCCGATCGCGTCGGCGAGGCCGTCGAGGAGTCCGCGCCCGACGTGGATGTCGTAGCCGTTCTCTCCGGCGACGGGGATGGCGGTGGTGCCGTCGTTCATGACTGTCTTCCGCTCGGGCGGCTCGCGGCCGCCGGGTCCGATGGTGCAGGGGTGGCGGAGGGGCGCTGCGCGCGCACCCACTCCGCGATCTCGGCGGCGATCAGGGTGATCGGCCGCCGGGAGGTGTCGACCACGCTGTCCGCGAGGGACTCGTAGACCGGGCGCCGCTCGTCGAAGATGCGGACCCAGTCGCCGACCCCGCCGCGCACCAGCGGGCGGGAGCCGGAGCCGAGCCGGTCGCGGACGGCCTCGGCCGTGGTGGTGAGGAGCACGACGGGGACGTCCGCGAGGTCGGCGCGCGTCGCGGGATCGAGCACCGCTCCCCCGCCGAGGCTCAGCACCACGTCGCGGCGGACGGCGCGCTCGACGACGCGGCGCTCCTCCCGGCGGAAGGCCGGCTCGCCGTGGGCGTCGAAGTAGGGGGCGATCGGGCCGTGGGTGCGCACGAACTCCGCGTCGGAGTCGACGAACCCGGCGCTCAGCGCCTTCGCGACCCGCTTGCCGATCGTCGTCTTGCCGGCCCCCATCGGGCCGATCAGGACGAGGCGGGCGCGGGCCGCGCCGGTATCGTGACCCGCCATCAGCGGGCCGCCGAGGACGCGGCCATCAGGCGAGCCCGAGAGCCGGGTCGCTCGCGGCGGCCGTGCGGAGCTCGTCGGGGATGGCGGCGAGGTAGCCCTGCAGGTTGCGGCGGGTCTCGGCGACGCTGTCGCCGCCGAACTTCTCGAGCACGGCGTTCGCGAGCACCAGGGCGACCATCGCCTCCGCGACGACACCGGACGCCGGCACCGCGCAGACGTCGGAGCGCTGGTGGTGAGCGCCGGCCGCCTCGCCGGTGGCGACGTCGACGGTGCGCAGCGCGTGCGGCACGGTCGCGATCGGCTTCATGCCGGCGCGGACCCGCAGCACGGTCCCCGTGCTCATCCCGCCCTCGGTGCCGCCGGCCCGGTCGCTGGACCGGGAGATGCCGGCGTCGGACTGGAACAGCTCGTCGTGCGCCTCCGAGCCGCGGCGGGTGGTGGTGAGGAAGCCGTCGCCGACCTCGACGCCCTTGATCGCCTGGATCCCCATCAGGGCCGCCGCGAGCTGGGAGTCGAGACGGCGGTCCCAGTGCACGTAGGAGCCGAGTCCGGGCGGGAGATCGTACGCGAGGACCTCGACCACGCCGCCGAGGGTGTCGCCGTCGTCGTGGGCGCGGTCCACCTCGGCGACCATGAGGGCGCTGGTCGCGGCGTCGTGGCAGCGCAGCGGATCAGCGTCCAGGGCGGCGACGTCGGCCGGGCCGGGCAGCGGCGAGCCCTCGGGCACGCGGACCGGCCCGATGGCGAGGGTGTGGCTGACGAGCGAGACGCCGAGCTCGCCGAGGAAGCGGCGGGCGACGGCGCCGAGGGCGACGCGGGCTGCGGTCTCGCGGGCGGAGGCGCGCTCGAGCACGTTGCGGGACTCGGGGAAGCCGTACTTCTGCATCCCGACGAGGTCGGCATGGCCCGGGCGGGGCCGTGTGAGCGCGGCGCCGCGGCCCTTGGGCAGGCTCTCGGGGTCACGGGGCTCCGCCGACATGACGTCGACCCAGCGCGGCCACTCCGTGTTGCCGATGCGCAGGGCGATGGGGCTGCCCATCGTCGCTCCGTGCCGGACGCCGGAGGAGATCGTCAGCTCGTCCTGCTCGAAGTTCATCCGGGCTCCGCGGCCGTAGCCGAGCTTCCGGCGCGCCAGATCGGCGCGGATGTCGTCGAGGGAGACGGGGACGCCCGCCGGCAGTCCTTCGAGGACGGCGACGAGTTCGGGACCGTGGGATTCCCCGGCCGTGAGCCAACGGAGCATCCTCCGATTCTGGCACACGAGGTCAGTGCGCCGGACCCGTCGAGACGGCTCGGCGCATCGCCGCGAGCACCTCGTCCTCGCGATCGAGAGGCAGGGCCGGGTCGCCGCCGACGAAGATCCGCACCTGCACGAGGGCCTGGTGGAGCAGCATCCCGAGCCCGGAGACGACCGGGGAGCCGCCCTGCTCCCAGCGCTGGGCGAGAGCGCTCGGCCACGGGGAGTACGCCACGTCGAACAGGGTCGAGCCCGCGACCGCCGCGTCGGGCACGTCGAGGCCGTCCGCCGCTCCGCCGGGGAGCGTCGAGATCACCAGCGGCGCTCCGGTGGACCAGTCGGCGAAGGAGCGGACCGAGAGCAGGACGCCGAGCGACTCCGCGAGCGGAGCGAGCTCGACGGCCCTCGACGCCGTCCGCAGGACGAGGTCGACCCGCGCCGCGCCCAGCTCGGCGGCGGCGGCCAGGGCGGAGGCGGCGGTCGCTCCCCCGCCGAGCACCTGGACGCGCTCCGCCGAGACGACGCCCGCCTCGGCGAGGGCGCGCACGATGCCCGCGACGTCGGTGTTGAACCCGCGGAGGCGGGGTGCCGGGCCGGAGCGGTCGACCAGCACGGTGTTGACCGCGCCGGTGGCCCGGGCGACCGCGTCCTCCTCCGCCAGCAGCGGGCGCACCGCGTGCTTGAGCGGCATGGTCAGCGACAGGCCGTGCCAGGGCTCACCGGACACGACCTCGGAGAGGGTCGCCTCCGTCGTCTCGACGGCGCGGTAGCTCCAGTCGAGCCCGAGCACCCGGTAGGCGGCCGCGTGCAGCGCGGGCGACTTCGAGTGCGCGATCGGCGCGCCGAGGACCGCGAGGCGGTACCCGGCGGCCGTCACTGGTACTCCGGGTGGTCCCGCATCCAGGCCTGCCACTGGTCGACGGCCGCGTTGTGCTCGGCGTCGGTGGTGGAGTAGACCGTCTCGCCCGTCTCGAGGTTCACCGTGACGAAGTACATCCAGGTGCCGTCCGCGGGGTGCATGACCGCGTCGATCGCCACGTCCCCCGGGTTCGAGATCGGCGCGGGCGGCAGACCGTCGCGCTGGTAGGTGTTGTAGACGTTGCCGGCGTCGTTCCGCTCGGCGTCCGTGGTCGAGACGCGGTCGGTCGCGCCGGTGCCGTACGCCACGGTCGCGTCCGACTGCAGGCGCCACCCCTGGTCGAGGCGGTTCTGGAACACGCGCGCGACCTTCGGGAAGTCCTCGGCGACGCGGGCCTCGCGCTGCACGAGGGACGCGAACACCACGACGCGGTAGCGGTCGTCCACCGGCACACCGGCCTGGTCGAGCGACTGGTACATCCGGTCGACCAGCGTCTTCAGGATGTCGTGCGCCGGCGTCGACGGGTCGATGTCGTACGTCGCGGGGAACAGGAACCCCTCGAGGCTCGTCGCCCCGGCCGGGAGCCCGAACGAGCCCCAGTCGGCGGCGGCCGCCTCGAGGTCCGTCAGCGCGACCCCGGTACCGTCCGCGATGAGCGGCAGCGCCTCCTTGAGCGCCGTCCCCTCGGGGATGACGAAGGTGTTCGCGAGGCGCGTCGACTCGGAGTCGAGCAGCGCCGACAGTGCGGCCTTGGCGCTCATCTCGGCCTTGAGCGAGTACGCGCCGGGCTGGAAGACGGGCTCCGGGCTCTGGGCGAGGAGCAGGTCGTAGAAGGGATCGTACGACTTGATGACCCCGTCCGAGACGAGGTTGTTGGCGATGTCGCTGCCGCCGTCGCCCTGGTGGATCGTGAACAGCACCTCGCTCGAGCCGGTGCCGGTGAAGTCGGTCGGCTCGGGCTCCGCGAACAGGCCGCGCACGGGCTCGAGGAAGATCGTGACGGCGATGGCGACGAGCGCGGCGAAGACGCCGAAGGCCAGAAGCCCGCCGATGAGCCCGCGGCGGCTGCGGCGCTTCTTCGCGCCGCCCGTCGCGCGAGCCGCGCGGCGACGCTTCGGGCGCGCGTCCGGGTCGAACGCGGCCGCGTCGTCGCGGCCGCGGGGCTCGGGCACGTCGGGCCCGGTGAAGAGGCGGCCCAGCGGATCGTGCGCCTCAGTCGGCGCGGGCTGCTGCTCCGGAGTCGGGTCGGGCGGAGTCGGCTGCGCCTGCTCGGCGGCGCGGGCGTCGCGGCGGCTCGGGGGGACGTCGGTCACGAGGAGGTCCTTCGTTCGGTTCGAGCAGGACTCCGGCCGGGGTGCCGGCCGAGCGCTCGGAATCGATGGCGTGCTGCAGGATCACCACGGCGGCGACCTGGTCGATCACGGCTCGGGAGCCGCGGGTGGTGCGTCCGGAGCGGTGCAGGGCGCTCTGAGCGGTGACCGTCGACAGCCGCTCGTCGACGAGCCGCACCGGAGCGGTGGGCACCGCCTCGGCGAGCAGTCGAGCGAATCCGCGCGCGTCCTCCGTCGAGGCCGTCTCGGCCCCCGACAGCGACAACGGCAGTCCGACGATGATCGCCTGGGCATCGTACTCGGCGGCGAGGTGCGCGATCCGGGAGACGTCCGAGGATCCGCCGTCAGTGCCCGCCCTCGCGACCGTCTCGACGGGCACCGCGAGCAGGCCGTCGGCGTCGCAGCGGGCGACCCCGATGCGGGCACGGCCCACATCGATGCCGAGCCGGACGCCGAACCGGCTCATTCAGCTGGTCGCTTCCTGCACCACGGCCTCGAGCGCCGCGCCGATGGCGGAGACGTCGGAGCCGCCGCCCTGGGCGAGGTCGTCCTTGCCGCCTCCGCCGCCACCGAGGATCCCGGCGGCGCGCTTGGCGAGCGCACCCGCGCGGCGGCCCTGGTCGCGGGCGGCCTGGTTGGTGGCGACGATCACCGCGGGCTTGCCCGAGACGTCGGCGGCGAGCGCGACGACGGCCGGCTCCTGGCCGAGCCGCTCGCGGACGGAGGTCACGAGGGAGCGCAGCTCGTCGGTCGATCCCGCGGTGCCGATGCTCTCGGCGACGACGGTCGTGCCGCCCACCGTGCGACGGGTCGCGGCGAGGGCGGGCACCCGGTCGGCGAGGGCCTTGGCCTCGAACGCGGCGATCCGCTTCTCGGCGGCCTTGAGGCTCGCGACGAGCTCGCCGATCCGCTCGGGCAGCTGCTCGCGCGGGGTCTTCAGCGAGGACGAGATCGTGCTGACGAGGGCGCGCTCGGCGGCGAGCTCCTGGAAGGCCTCGCGGCCCACGAGCGACTCGACGCGGCGGTTGGTCGATCCGACCGAGGACTCGCTGACCAGGCTGATCACGCCGACCTCCGACGAGCGCCCGACGTGGGTGCCCGCGCAGAGCTCGCGCGACCAGGGCCCGCCGATGTCGACCACGCGGACGACGTCGCCGTACTTCTCGCCGAAGAGGGCCATCGCGCCGAGCGCCTTCGCCTCGTCGATCGGGAGCTCGCGCGTGACGACCTCGAGGTTGTCCCGGATCGCCGTGTTGGCGATCTCCTCGATCTCGCTGCGGGTCTCGAGCGAGAGGGCCTGGTTCCACGAGAAGTCCAGGCGCAGGTAGCCCGCCTTGTTGTAGGAGCCGGACTGGTGCGCCTGCGGGCCGAGCACCTGGCGCAGCGCGGCGTGGATGAGATGGGTGCCCGAGTGCGCCTGCGTGGCGCCCCGGCGCCAGTCGCGGTCGACGACGGAGGTGGCGGCGTCGCCCACTCCGACCTCGCCGCTGGCGACCTGGACCTTGTGGCTGATGAGACCCTTGACGGGCTTCTGCACGTCGAGGACCTCGAGATCGAAGCCGGAGCCGACGATGCGGCCGGCGTCGGCCTCCTGGCCGCCCGACTCCGCATAGAGGCTGGTCGCCTCGAGGATCACCTCGGCGATGTCGCCCGCGACCGCCTTCGTGACGGAGTGCCCGCCGACGATGAGGCCGAGGATGCGCGTCTCGGTGTCGAGCACGTCGTAGCCGGTGAACAGCGTCTCGCCGTGGGCGCGGAAGTCGGCGTAGACCGAGAGATCGGCCAGCGCCGACTTCTTCGACTTCGCGTCGGCCTTCGCACGCGTGCGCTGCGCGGTCATGAGGGAGTCGAACGCCTCGCGGTCGACCGTCAGACCCGACTCCTCGGCGATCTCGAGGGTGAGGTCGATCGGGAACCCGAAGGTGTCGTGCAGGAGGAACGCGGTGTCGCCCGGCAGCGTCGGCGACTCGGCCTTCTTCGTCTTCAGGACCGCGAGGTCGAGGATCTCGGTGCCGGCCGCGAGGGTGCGCAGGAACGCCTCCTCCTCGCCGTAGGCGCTGGTCGAGAGGCGCTCGAAGTCCGTGGACACCTCGGGGTAGGCCGACGCCATCGCGTCGCGCGAGGCGGCGAAGAGCTCGGGGAACGTCGCGGTGTCCACTCCGAGCAGGCGCATGGCGCGCACCGTGCGGCGCATCAGGCGGCGGAGGATGTAGCCGCGCCCCTCGTTCGACGGCGTCACGCCGTCCGACAGCAGCATCAGCGAGGAGCGCACGTGGTCGGCGATGACGCGCATGCGGACGTCGTCCTCGTGGACGGCTCCGTAGCGGCGGCCCGAGAGCTCGGCGGCGCGATCGAGGACCGGACGGACCTGGTCGATCTCGTACATGTTCTCGACGCCCTGCTTGAGGAAGGCGACGCGCTCGAGGCCCATGCCGGTGTCGATGTTCTTGCGCGGCAGCTCGCCGAGGATGTCGAAGTCGACCTTGCTCGTGCCCTCGCCGCGGAGGTACTGCATGAAGACGAGGTTCCAGATCTCGACGTAGCGGTCGTCGTCCGTCGCCGGGCCGCCGTCGATCCCGTAGGCGGGTCCACGGTCGAAGAAGATCTCGGAGCAGGGGCCCGCGGGGCCGGGCTGGCCGGTCGACCAGTAGTTGGTGTCCTTGTCCAGGCGCTGGATGCGCTCGTCCGGCAGTCCCGCGATCGTCTTCCAGAGCGCGATCGCCTCGTCGTCGTCCTTGTAGACGGTGACCCAGAGGTCCTTCTCGTCGAAGCCCAGTCCCCCGTTGCTCTCGGCGCCGGTGAGCAGCTCCCAGGCGTAGCCGATCGCCCCCTCCTTGAAGTAGTCGCCGAAGGAGAAGTTGCCGTTCATCTGGAAGAAGGTGCCGTGACGAGGCGTCTTGCCGACCTCCTCGATGTCGTTGGTGCGGATGCACTTCTGCACGCTGGTGGCACGCGGGTACGGCGCGGGGACCACTCCGGTGAGGTAGGGCACGAACGGCACCATGCCGGCGACGGTGAAGAGGAGGCTCGGGTCCTCGCTCACGAGGGAGGCGGAGGGGACCACGGTGTGGCCGCGGCTCCCGAAGAAGTCGAGCCAGCGGTTGCGGATGTCTGCGGTCTGCATGGGTTCCGTTACGGTTCGGTCGGTGACGACGCGGATGTCGGGCGGCGGGGCGTCAGCCCTCGCCGATGGCGGCCTTCAGTTCGGCCTCGCGCTGGTGGTAGCCCTCGGAGACGGCCTCGCCGAGCTCCTTCGCGGTGCGGTTGATGTCGGCGAAGAGCCGGGCGCCCGCCTCGGTGCGCGAGACCTGGTGGGCGACCGCGAATCCGAGGCCGATCCCGATGACGATCAGGAGGATGTTCTTCACGGGGTGTCCTTCCACAGCGGCGGGGCGGGCGCGACGGCGCGACGACCCGTTCGATTCTAGGGCGCGGGCGCGGCGCTACTTCGAGCGCGGGCGCTTCGTGCGCTTCGCGGCGGAGCGGCCGACCGCGGCTCCGGCCTTGTCGGCCGTCCGTCCGGCGACGAGCACGGCGCGGACTCCGGCGGTGAAGCCGGCGAGCTTGATGAGCGGACCGCCGACGGTCGCGGCCGTGAGAGCGACGAGCGCGTTGACGTTGCCGGTGACCTCGGCGACGTCCTTGGTGATCGTGTCCACCCGCGCGAGCTGGTGGTTGGCCTCGCGGAGGGTGGAGGCCGACTCGTCGAGGATCGGCGTCAGGCCGTCGCTGGCCTGCTTGATGGCCTCGCTCGTGCTGTCGAAGACGCGCCCGAGCTTCCAGAGCGGGACGGCGGTGATCGCCACCAGGATCGCGAACACCCCCGCGGCGATGAGCCCTGCGATGTCTCCACCGGTCACGGTGACCTCCGTTCGATGCCGCCCAGCGCGGCACTCCAGCCTACCGACGGGCCGCGAGAGGGTCGGACGCGGGGACGAGCGCTCGGCTCGGGCGCGACGGCCGGATCGGGCGCAGCGCGGGACTCTCGGAGCGCGGCGGGCACTCCGGATCGCGACCCCGGGAACGGGAAAGGCCCCGGTGCGGACACCGGGGCCTTTCTCTGCGGGGCTGGACTCAGCGGGCCGCGTAGTACTCGACGACGAGCTGCACTTCGCAGGTCACGGGGACCTCGGCGCGCTTCGGGCGGCGCAGGAGCGTCGCCTGCAGCTTGTCGATCTCGACCTCGAGGTAGCCCGGGGTCTTGGGGAGGACGTCGACGTGTCCACCGGCGGCGGCGACCTGGAAGGGCTCGGTGCCCTCGGAGCGGGTCTTGACGTGGATGACCTGGCCCGGCTTCACGCGGAAGGAGGGGCGGTCGACCGTCTTGCCGTCCACCATGATGTGGCGGTGGGTGACGAACTGGCGGGCCTGCGCGGTGGTACGGGCGAAGCCCGAGCGCAGGACGAGGGCGTCGAGGCGCATCTCGAGGAGCTCGACCAGGTTCTCACCGGTCAGGCCCTGGGTGCGGCGCGCCTCCTGGAAGGCGATGCGGAGCTGCTTCTCGCGGATGCCGTACTGGGCGCGCAGACGCTGCTTCTCACGCAGGCGGACCGCGTAGTCGGAGTCGGCCTTGCGCTTCGAGCGGCCGTGCTCGCCGGGAGCGTAGGGACGCTTCTCGAGGTAGCGGGCGGCCTTCGGGGTCAGGGGGATGCCGAGGGCGCGCGAGAGGCGCGTCTTCGAGCGGGTACGGGACGTGGTCGACACAGTGGTCCTTCCAAGGTCTGAGAGGTTCGGTCGCAGCTCTCGACCGCCGGCTCCGGGAGGAGGGCGGACGCCGCGGTCGTGTCCTCCGCGGGTGCGGGGGAAGGGTGACCGCAGTGGCGGGCTGCGCGATTCAGAGGGATGCGCTGCTCCGCTCGGCTACAGAGCGGTGGGCAACCTCGCAAGACTATCAGGCCACGGCCTCCCGTGCGGGTCGCGCGAGTTCGCGGTCGGCGCGGTCAGCCCCGGTCGCCGCGGATGATGCGCAGGAGCTTCGCCAGTCGTGCGGAGACGTCGCGCTCGTTGCCGTGCTCGGTGGGCCGGTAGTACCGCGCGCCCTGGAGCGGGTCCGGGAGGTACTGCTGCTCGAGGACGCCGAGGTCGGCGTCGTGCGGGTACCGGTAGCCCTTCCCGTGGCCGAGCTTCTTGGCGCCGGGGTAGTGCGCGTCGCGCAGGTGCGCCGGCACCCGGCCCGCGCGGCCCGCGCGCACGTCCGCGATGGCCGCGTCGATGGCGGAGTAGGACGCGTTCGACTTCGGGGCGGTCGCCAGGTGCACGACCGCCTGGGCGAGCGGGATGCGCCCCTCCGGCATGCCGATGAACTGCACGGCGTCGGCCGCGGCGATCGCGACGACGAGCGCCTGCGGGTCGGCCATGCCGATGTCCTCGGACGCGGAGACGATGATGCGGCGGGCGATGAACCGCGGATCCTCCCCCGCCTCGATCATCCGGGCCAGGTAGTGCAGCGCCGCGTCGACGTCCGAGCCCCGGATGGACTTGATGAAGGCGCTGATGACGTCGTAGTGCTCGTCGCCGTTGCGGTCGTAGCGCAGCAGGGCGCGGTCGACGGCGCGCGCGACGACCTCGGTCGTGATCACGGGGAGCGCGGGCTCCTCGGCGGCGGCCTCGACGGGAGCGCCCTCGTCGTCCTCGTCCTCCTCGTCCGGGTCCTCCGCGGCGGCGGCGCGGGCGACCCGGTCGGCCTCGCGGGCCTCCGAGCGGGCGGAGGTGGCGGCGGCCTCGAGCGCGGTCAGCGCCCGCCGGGCGTCTCCGGAGGCGAGCCGCACGATGCTCGCCCGGGCCTCCTCCTCCAGCGTCACCGAGTCGCGCAGACCCCGCTCGTCGTGCAGGGCGCGGTCGACCAGGACGCCCAGGTCGTCGTCGCTGAGCGGCTCGAGGGTCAGCAGGAGCGAGCGCGAGAGCAGCGGCGCGATCACCGAGAACGAGGGGTTCTCGGTCGTGGCCGCGATGAGGATGACCCACCCGTTCTCGACCCCGGGCAGCAGCGCGTCCTGCTGGGCCTTGGTGAAGCGGTGGATCTCGTCGAGGAAGAGCACGGTGGACGTGCCGTAGAGGTCGCGGGTGGAGAGCGCCTCCTCCATCACCTGCCGCACGTCCTTCACGCCCGCCGTGACGGCGGAGAGCTCGACGAAGCGGCGGCCGCTGGAGTGGGCCACCGCCTGCGCGAGCGTGGTCTTGCCCGTGCCGGGAGGGCCCCAGAGGATCACGGACACCGCTCCCCGCTCCCCCGTGGTGTCGGCGGCGAGGGCGACCAGGGGCGAGCCGGGCGTCAGGAGGTGGCGCTGGCCGGCGACCTCCTCGAGGCTGCGCGGCCGCATCCGCACGGCGAGCGGAGTCGCCCCGGAGCGGAGTCCGGCCTGCTGCATGGTCATGCCCCCAGCGTAACGACGGCCTCCGACAGAGCCCCGGCCCGACTGCCCGGCGCGACGGAGCGGCGTTTGTCGCGCCTCCGGCGGTTCTCGTAGGCTCGACGCGGCCTGCGTGCGCGGGCCGCCGCGCCGAAGCCGCGCGGACGAGGACGTCGGAGGAACACGTGGCCCAGGGCAAGTCGAACGACCGCGAGGCGCGCACCCGGCTCCGGGCCTACCAGGCCCGTCAGAGCCTCCACCGCTCGAGGCAGAAGCGGCGCGTGCGCGACAACGTGATCGCGGCGATCGCCGCCGTCGTCGTGATCGGGCTCGCGGTCGTCGCCCAGATCCTCTACTTCTCCGGCGGCCCCGGCACCCCGGTCGCCGAGCCGACCTCCTCCTCCTCCGCGACCCCGACGCCCGAGGCGACGGGGGCGAACACCGGCGACGTCCCCTCCTCCGACATCGCCGAGGGCCGCGACTGGACGGGCACGCTCACGATCGGCGAGGACCCGCTGGGCATCACGCTCGCCGGCGCCGCCGCCCCGCAGGCGGTGTCCTCCTTCATCTCGCTGACGCAGTCCGGCTTCTACGACGGCGTCTCCTGCCACCGCCTCACCACGGAGGGCCTCTACGTCCTCCAGTGCGGCGACCCGGACGGCGACGGCACCGGCGGCCCCGGCTACAGCTACGGTCCCGTCGAGAACG
This sequence comes from Rathayibacter sp. AY1C2, assembly GCF_002931195.1. Taxonomy (NCBI): domain Bacteria; kingdom Bacillati; phylum Actinomycetota; class Actinomycetes; order Micrococcales; family Microbacteriaceae; genus Rathayibacter; species Rathayibacter sp. AY1C2. The sequence goes on from NZ_PSWG01000006.1 coordinate 16,635, forward strand.
CGCCCGAGGACGGCGTCTACCCGGCCGGGACCATCGCGATGGCCCGCCAGGGCGGCAACGGCTACAGCCAGGGAAGCCAGTTCTTCGTCGTCTACCAGGACACGACCCTGCCCGCCGACGCGGCCGGCGGGTACACCGTGCTCGGGCAGGTCACCTCGGGACTCGACGCCCTCGTCAGCGACGTCGTGTCGAAGGGCACGGCCGACGGATCGGGTGACGGCGCCCCCGCCGAGCCCGTGACCATCACCTCCGTCTCCGTCCAGTAGCCGCACCCGCGGCGTCGTCACGGTCCGCCCGCGCGGGGAGTGCAATAGGCTTGTCGTCACTGCCCGTTCGCGGCCGAGCGCGGTCTTCGGCCCTCCGGCCGTCGAGCCCCACCGGCCGACGACGCGACGGGCACCGAGAAGCACGACATCGAACAGCAAGGTGAGGCTCCGAGCGATGAGTGACCAGCAGCCGTGGGGACGGGTCGGCGACGACGGGACGGTCTACGTCCGCGTCGGCGACGGGGAGCGAGAGGTCGGCCAGTACCCCGATGCGACTCCCGAGGAGGCGCTCGCCTACTACGAGCGCAAGTACACGGAGCTCGCCGGGCAGGTCTCCCTGCTCGAGCAGCGCGCCAAGCGGGGCGCGCCCGCCGGAGACGTCGCCCGCACGGTGCAGTCGCTGTCCGCGGCCATCGCGCAGGCGAACGCCGTCGGCGACCTCGAGTCGCTGCAGACCCGGGTCGACGCGCTGAGCGGCTCCGTCGAGGATCTGACCGAGCAGCAGGCGGCCGAGTCGAAGGCCGCGCTGTCCGAGGCCCTCGCCCACCGCGAGGCCATCGTCGCCGAGGCCGAGGCCCTGGCGGCGGTCGACCCGGCGAAGACGCAGTGGAAGCAGGCCAGCGCCGCGATCGACGACCTCTTCGCCCGCTGGCAGAACCACCAGCAGCAGGGCCCGCGCCTTCCCAAGAACGACGCGAACGAGCTGTGGCGCCGGTTCCGCGGAGCGCGCACCACGATCGAGCAGAACCGCAAGGCGTTCTTCGCCGACCTCGACTCCGCGCACCGCGAGGCCAAGCAGGCCAAGCAGGCGCTCATCGACCAGGCCGAGGCGCTGGTGCCGCAGGGCGCCGATGCCATCCCGGACTACCGCGCGCTCCTGGAGCGCTGGCGGGTCGCCGGCCGTGCCGGCAAGCGGTTCGACGACGCGCTCTGGGCGCGCTTCAAGGCCGCCGGCGACGCGATCTACGGCGCCAAGGCCGAGATCGTCGCGCAGGAGAGCGTCGAGTACACCGAGAACCTCGACCTCAAGCTCGCCCTCCTCGAGGAGGCGGAGCCGCTCCTGCAGGAGCAGGACCGCGAGAAGGCCAAGCGGGTGCTGCTCTCGATCCAGGAGCGCTGGGACGCCGTCGGCCGCGTGCCGCGCGAGCAGGTGCGCACCGTCGAGGACCGCCTCCGCAAGGTCGAGGCGCACGTCCGCAAGCTCGACGAGGAGCACTGGAACCGCAGCAACCCGGAGCGCAAGGCCCGCTCCGAGGGTCTCGCCTCGCAGCTGACCGCCGCGATCCAGAAGCTCCAGGACGAGCTCGACGAGGCGAAGGCGCGCGGCGACCGCGACGCGATCGCCCAGGCTCAGGAGGCGCTCGACGCCCGCAAGGTCTGGCTCGACGCGATCGGCTAGACCCGCGCCGGCGGATCCCTCCACAGATCCGCTCGCGACGCTCCGGAGGGGAGGCGCATCGGCCAGCATGGCCGGATGCGCCTCCCCTCCGTGCTCCTCCCCGGGCACCTCCCTCTCGCGGAGCTGTGCGCCGCCCGCCTCGACGGCGAGCTGGTCGCGCTCGACGAGGGCTTCCTCGTCGCGGACCTGCCCCTGGGGGCGTCCGAGCGGGCCGCCTCCCTGCGCTCGTTGCTCCCCCGCGGCGCCGTCGCCGATCGTCTCTCCGCCGCATGGGTGCACGGGGCGACGCACGGCCCGCCGCCGGTGCACAGCGCCTCGATCGACCGGCGGAAGCGCCGACAGGCGCCGTCGAACCCCCGCCTGCGCTGCCACGAGGTCCTGCTCGACGAGGACGACGTCGTCCTCCTCGGCGGCGCGCCGGTCACGTCACCTGCTCGCACGCTGATCGACCTCGCCCGGACGGAGGACGCGGGCGCGATCCTCCGAGCGCTCTCTCGGAGCACCCGGACCGGCCTCGACGCCGTCCTCGCGAGGCTGGAGGAGGGCAGCGCCGTCGCCGGACGGAGGATCGTCGGACGACGGCTGCGGGCGGCGCTCGGCGAGGCGCCGCCCGGGGATCAGCCCGCGTTCACCCGGTAGACGTCGTAGACGGCGTCGATCCGGCGCACGGCGTTCAGCACGCGGTCCAGGTGGGTGGTGTCGCCCATCTCGAAGACGAACCGGCTGATCGCCAGCCGGTCGCTCGAGGTCGAGACCGTCGCCGAGAGGATGTTGACGTGGTGCTCCGAGAGCACGCGCGTCACGTCGCTCAGCAGGCCCGAGCGGTCCAGCGCCTCGACCTGGATCTGCACGAGGAAGATGCTCTTGGAGGACGGCGCCCACTCGACGTCGACGATCCGCTCCGGCTCCTTCAGCAGCTCCTGCACGTTGTGGCAGTTCGCCTGGTGCACGGAGACGCCGGCTCCCCGCGTCACGAATCCGACGATCTGATCGCCCGGAACCGGGGTGCAGCACTTCGCGAGCTTCACCAGGATGTCCGGCGCGCCCTTCACGAGGACGCCCGACTCGCTGCTCCGGCTCCGCGGCCGGGGCGAGCGCGGGAGGGTGACCTCGTTCTCGTCCGACTCCGGATCGCCCTGGATGGAGGAGACGACCTTCTCGAGCACCGACTGGGTCGAGACGTGGCCCTCGCCGACGGCCGCGTAGAGCGCCTCGACGTCGTTGTAGCGCAGCTGGCTGGCCACCTCGGTGAAAGTGTCTTGGCTCATCAGCTTCTGCAGCGGCAGGTTCTGCTTCCGCATCGCCCGGGCGATGGAGTCCTTGCCCTGCTCGATCGCCTCGTCGCGCCGCTCCTTGGTGAACCACTGCCGGATCTTGTTGCGTGCCCGGGGGCTCTGCACGAAGTGGAGCCAGTCCTGGCTCGGTCCCGAGTCGGGGTTCTTCGAGGTGAAGACCTCGACCACGTCGCCCGTCGTCAGAGCCGACTCGAGCGGCACGAGGCGCCCGTTGACCTTGGCGCCCATCGTCCGATGCCCGACCTCGGTGTGCACCGCGTAGGCGAAGTCGACCGGGGTCGCACCGGTCGGCAGGCCGATCACGCGTCCCTTCGGGGTGAAGACGTAGACCTCCTTGGCGCCGATCTCGAAGCGGAGGGAGTCGAGGAACTCGTTCGGGTCTGTGGTCTCCGACTGCCAGTCCGAGAGGTGCGCGAGCCAGGCGAGGTCGGTGTCGTTCGATCCGGAGGTGGGCACCTTGCCGGTGGCCATCTGCTCCTTGTACTTCCAGTGCGCCGCGATGCCGAACTCCGCGTGCTGGTGCATCTCGTTGGTGCGGATCTGGATCTCGACCGCACGCCCCTTCGGCCCGACGACCGTCGTGTGCAGCGACTGGTAGAGGTTGAACTTCGGAGTGGCGATGTAGTCCTTGAACCGGCCCGGCATCGGCGTCCAGCGGGCGTGGATCGAGCCGAGCACGGCGTAGCAGTCGCGCACCGAGTTCACGAGGACGCGGATGCCGACCAGGTCGTAGATCTCGTCGAACTCGCGACCGCGGACGACCATCTTCTGGTAGATCGAGTAGTACTGCTTCGGCCGGCCGACGACACGACCGCGGATCCGCCCGGCCCGCAGGTCCTCGCTGATCAGGTCGATGACGTTCTGCACGAACTCCTCGCGCTGCGGCGTCCGCCGCTTCACCAGGCTCTCGATCTCGTTGTAGATCTTGGGGTAGAGCACCGCGAAGGACAGGTCCTCGAGCTCCCACTTGATCGCCTGGATGCCGAGGCGGTGCGCCAGCGGCGCATAGATCTCGAGGGTCTCGGTGGCCTTGCGGGCCGCGGACTCGGCGGGGACGAAGCCCCAGGTCCGCGCGTTGTGAAGGCGGTCGGCGAGCTTGATGATCAGGACGCGGATGTCCTTCGACATCGCCACGATCATCTTGCGGACGGTCTCGGCCTGCGCGCTGTCGCCGTACTTGACCTTGTCGAGCTTGGTGACGCCGTCGACGAGCATCGCGACCTCGTCGCCGAAGTCCGCGCGGAGCTCGTCGAGCTGGTAGTCGGTGTCCTCGACGGTGTCGTGCAGCAGCGCGGCGGCGATCGTCTTCGAGCCGATGCCGAGGTCGGCGAGGATCTGCGCGACGGCCAGCGGATGCGTGATGTAGGGCTCGCCGCTGCGGCGCTTCTGGTTCGCGTGCGCCCGCTCCGCGACCGAGTACGCGCGCTCGATCAGCGCGATGTCGCTCTTCGGATGGTGCATCCGGACGGTGCGGACGAGGGTGTCGACAGCACCGGAGGGCTGCGCGCGCGAGAAGATCCGCGGGACCAGTCTGCGCAGGGCAGCGGTCGAGGACGTCGTCGTCGTTTCCGTCACGCGAGGATCTCCATCGCCCCATTATCGCCCGTGCGGACGGCGCCGATGACCGTTCCGCCCGGGGCGGACGGCGCCGGCGTCAGCCGATGCGTCCCGGGCGCCCCTCGCCGTCGACCACGTCGCCGCCCGCCGCGGCCCAGGCGGTCATGCCGGCGTCGACGTTGGCGACCTCGTATCCGGCGCCCTCGAGGGCCTGCGTCACCATCGCGGAGCGGACTCCGGAGTGGCAGACCACCAGGATCGCCGTGTCGGCCGGGAGCTCGTCCTGCCGGGCGCCGATCTCCCCCATCGGGATGTGATGGGCGGCCGGAGCATGCCCCGCCGCCCACTCGTGCGGCTCCCGGACGTCGAGCAGCCAGACCTCGTCGCGCTCGACGAGTCCGACGGCGTCGGCCGCCGTGACCTGGGCATAGTCGGCCACGGCTCAGCCCTGCACGGCCGGCGCGGCCGGAGCGGTCGCCTTCGCCCGGGCCGACTCCACGCGCTTGTCGTGCTTGGAGATCTCGGGCTCCCGGCTGCGCAGCTGGGCGTACAGCGGCGCCGCGACGAAGATCGTCGAGTACGTGCCGACGATGATGCCGATCAGCAGGGCGAGGGAGATGTCGCGGAGAGTGCCCGCGCCGAGGACGAACGCGCCGATCACGAGGATCGCGGCCACCGGGAGGGCGGCGACGATCGAGGTGTTGATGGAGCGCACGAGAGTCTGGTTCTCGGCCAGGTTCACCGTCTCGGAGAAGGTGCGGGTCGTGCTGCCGAGCGCCTCCACGGTGTTCTCGCGGATCTTGTCGAAGACCACGACCGTGTCGTAGAGCGAGTAGCCGAGGATCGTCAGCAGTCCGATCACCGCCGCCGGCGACACCTCGGTGCCGGTGATGCCGTAGACGCCCGCCACGATCACGAGGTCGTGCAGGAGCGCGACGATCGCCGCGAGCGACATCTTCCAGGTGCGGAAGTACGCCCACATGGCCAGGGCCGCGAGGACCACGAAGATCACCAGGCCGCGCAGGGCCTGCTGAGTCACGTCGTTGCCCCACGCCGCTCCGATGAAGGAGGAGGCGACCTGGTCGGTGGGCACGTCGTACGCCTCCGACAGGGCGTTCCGCACCGCGGTCGACTCGTCGGTCGAGAGCTGGCCCGTCTGCACGCGGATGGAGTCGTCGCCGACGATGGACACGCGCGGCACGGTCTCCGGAGCGACCGAGGTCACCGCATCCGTCGCCGTCGCCTGCTCGAGGCTCGACGGCGAGGACACCGTGAACTGCGAGCCGCCGGTGAACTCGATGCCGAAGTTGAAGCCGCCGCGGGCGACCGTCCCGAGCAGCGTGATCAGGATCAGGGCGAGCGAGACGAGGTACCACGTGCGGCGCCGGCCGACGAAGTCGATCGATCGCGCACCGGTGTAGAGGTCGTTTCCGAACTGCGAGAAGCTGGCCATCACGCGTCCTTCCCGTTCGAGTCGTTGGAGTCGCGCAGGCCGGCCGCCTCGGCGGCCTTCCGCTCGGCGATGGTCTGGCGCTTGGCCGCCTCACGGGACGCGGAGGCGCGCTTGCCGGGGACCACCTGGTCCTGCGGACGGAAGGCGGCACGGCCGCGGTAGACGGCCCCGAGCGCCCGGGGATCCAGGCCCGAGGCCTTGTGCCCCTCGGCGAAGAACGGTCTCGTGGCCATCAGCTGCAGGATCGGGTGGGTGAACAGCGCCACCACGATCAGGTCGATGATCGTCGTGATCCCGAGGGTGAGCGCGAAGCCGCGGACACTGCCGACGGCGAGGAGGAAGAGGACCACCGCGGCGAGCAGGTTCACCATGTCGGACGCGAAGATCGTGCGCAGCGCGCGCCGCCAGCCGGACTCGACGGCGGACTCGAGGCCGCGTCCGTCGCGGAGCTCGTCGCGGATGCGCTCGAAGTACACGATGAACGAGTCGGCCGTGATGCCGATCGCGACGATGAGACCCGCGACTCCTGCGAGCGAGAGGCGCAGTCCCTCCCGCCAGGACAGCAGCGTGACGACGAGGTAGGTGACGATCGCCGCGACGAGCAGCGAGGCGATCGTGACGGCCCCGAGCACGCGGTACTGCGCGATGGAGTAGACGATGACGAGGATCAGGCCGATGAGGCCGGCGAGCAGGCCGCTGGCGAGCTGGGCGGAGCCGAGCGTCGCCGAGATGCTGTCCGAGCTCTGGACCTGGAAGCCGATCGGCAGCGCGCCGTACTTGAGCTGGTCGGCGAGCGTCTTCGACGACTCCTGGGTGAAGGAGCCCGAGATCTGCGCGTTGCCGTCGGTGATGGCGGCGTTCGTCGACGGGGCCGAGATGACCCGGCCGTCGAGGACGATCGCGAACTGGTTCTGCGCACCCTGCAGCGCCACGAGGCGCGAGGTCACGTCGCCGAAGGCCTGCGTGCCCTGGTCGTCGAACGAGAGGTTGACGGCCCAGGTGCCGGTGCTGGCGCCGGAGGAGGTCGTCATCAGGCCGTTCGAGGCGTCCGAGATGTCCTCGCCGGTGATCTCCACCGGGCCGAGGACGTACTTCACCGTCCCGCTGTCGTCGCAGGTGATGAGCGGCTGGTCGGCCGGGGCGAGGTTCGGGTCCTGGCCGTTGAGGAACGCGCAGTCGAACGAGGTGTACTGGGCCTCGAGCGCCGGCGTGAGGTAGGCGAGGTCGCTCGCGTTCGTCGGCGAGGCGGTCGGCTCCGTCGCGAGCGACGGGTCGACGGGCGTCGGCGTGGGCGAGGACGTCGCGTCGCCGCCGACCGAGCTGTTGGTGGCCTGGCTCGCGACGAGGACCGGGCGGAAGTCGAGCTTCGCCGAGGCCTCGATGCGCTGGAGCGTCTCGTCGTCGGGCGTGCCGGGGATCGAGACGACGATGTTGCTCGAGCCCTGGGTCGTGATCTCGGCCTCGGAGACGCCGGACGCGTCGATGCGCTGGCGGATGATCGAGACGGCCTGCGTCAGCTGCTCCGACGAGACGGTGTCGCCGTCGTTCAGCTGCGGCTGCAGGACGATCTGCGTGCCGCCCTCGAGGTCGAGGGCGAGCTTCGGCGTCCAGGAGCCGCCGCCCCAGAGGACGGCCGCCGTATTGAGTCCGACGAGAGCGAGGATCAGGACACCGAGCCAGCTCAGGGAGCGGCGGGCCTTCCGGACGGGGGTTGATGCGGCCACCCAGGGCTCAGCTTTCTCTTCGGTCGACGGTGATCGGCCCGGGGACGCCCGGGTGTGGAGAAGGGCGGGCGGGCGCCGATGCGCCCGGCCCGCCCAGGAGACTACTGCGCGTCGGGGCGGCGGTCGCGCTCGACCGGGTCCACCAGCGGGTCGCGGTGCGCGGAGTCGCGCTCGCCGAACTCGGGCGAGCCGGTCGCGGTCAGCGGGTCGGCCTCGTCCTCGGTCTCGACGACGACGGCGTTCTCGCTCGGGTCGATGAGCCGGGCGATCGCCTGACGGTGGATGGTCAGCAGCGTGCCGGGGGTCGACTCGATGACGATCTTGTTCGCCTCGTCGTCGATCGACACGACGGTGCCGAAGAGGCCGGAGCCGGTCATCAGCTCCACCCCCGGCTGGAGGTTGTTCTTCATGCTCTCCGCGTCGCGCTGGCGCTTCTTGTTGTTGCGGAACATGAAGATGATCATCACGGCGAGCAGCAGGACGAGCAGGATGATCGTCGGATCCATGGGTGGGCCTTCCGGAGTGGATGGGCGATCCGCCGCGCGGCCTCAGGTCGAGGCGGAGCGGATCGAGCGGCCCGTCGGGCCTAGAGAATCATAGATCATCGGGGAACAGGGGCGGCTGAGCCGCCGTCCCCCGTGGGTCGATGCCGAAGTGGCGGTAGGCGGCGGGGGTCGCCACGCGGCCGCGCGGCGTCCGGGTCAGCAATCCGATCCGCACGAGGAACGGCTCGACGACGGCCTCGACCGTCTCCGCCTCCTCCCCCACCGACACGGCGAGGGTGTTCAGGCCGACCGGCCCGCCGTCGAAGCGGGTCAGCACGATCTCCATCACCGCGCGGTCGAGCCGATCGAGTCCGAGCGCGTCGACGTCGTAGAGCTCCAGCGCCGCGCGGACGGCGGTCACGTCGGCCCGTCCGCCGTGGACCAGGGCGAAGTCCCGCACCCGCCGGAGCAGGCGGTTAGCGACGCGCGGGGTGCCTCGGCAGCGGCCGGCGATCTCGGCGATCGCGTCCGCGTCGATGTCGAGCTCGAGCAGCCGTGCCGCCCGGGCGAGCACCTGCCGCAGCTCGTCCTCCGCGTAGAACTCGAGGTGCGCGGTGAAGCCGAAGCGGTCGCGGAGCGGATTGGGCAGCAGGCCGGAGCGGGTCGTGGCGCCGACGAGCGTGAACGGGGCGAGATCCAGCGGGACGGACGTCGCTCCCGCCCCCTTGCCGACCATGATGTCGATCCGGAAGTCCTCCATCGCGAGGTAGAGCATCTCCTCCGCGGAGCGCGCCATGCGGTGGATCTCGTCGATGAAGAGGATCTCGCCGGGCAGCAGCGAGGAGAGGACGGCGGCGAGGTCGCCCGCGTGCTGGATCGCGGGGCCGCTGGAGAGCCGCAGGGGCGAGGAGCTCTCCTCCGCCACGATCATCGCGAGGGTCGTCTTGCCGAGCCCGGGCGGGCCCGCGAGCAGGATGTGGTCGGGGGTCCGGCCCTGCATGGCCGCGGCCTTGAGCAGCAGCTCGAGCTGGCCGCGCACCTTGCGCTGGCCGACGAACTCGCTGAGGTTCCTGGGGCGCAGTGCACCCTCGAAGGCGACCTCGGCCTCCGAGGCGACCTCGGCGCCCAGCACCTCGTCGCTCACGAGCGGGCCGCCGGGCCGAGGCGGGCGAGGGCGAGCCGGAGCAGCGCCTGCACGTTCGCGGCGTCGGAGGCCTGCGCGTCGAGCAGGATCTCGTCGACCACATCGGCCGCGGTGCGCTCGGGCCAGCCCAGGCCGACGAGCGCCGCGAGCACGTTCTGCGCGGCGGTGGCGGCGGGACCGGAGCCGCGGGCGGCGCGCGGACGGACGGTCACCTTGCCGGCGAGCGACAGGATGATCAGCTTGGCCGTCTTCGGGCCGATGCCGCTGACCTTCCGGAACACCCCGTCGTCCTCGTCGGCGACCGCCTGCGCGATCCGGTCCGGCTCGACCGCGCCGAGCACGCCGAGGGCGGACTTCGGGCCGACGCCGGTCACGCCGATCAGCAGCTCGAAGATCTCGAGCTGCTCCTCGTCGGGGAAGCCGTAGAGGGTGAGCGAGTCCTCGCGGACGACGAGCACGGTGCTGACCGTGGTCTCGTCGCCGACGCGCATCTCGAGCGCGTGGTGCGGGGTCACGTTCACCGCGTAGCCGACGCCGTGGACGTCGAGGACGGCGAGACTCCCGCGGGCGGAGAGGACGGTGCCGCGGAGGGAGGAGATCACCGCGTCAGTCTAGATGCTCGAACAGGCGTTCGACTCGCGGCCTCGGCGGCGCGCCACGCCCGCTGCGCTGCTGTGCCGCCCGCCGCTCCGTCGGCACCGGCTCCCGCCGACCCGGAGGAGGGCGCGAGAGGGGCCCGCCAGGCGTGGCAGACGGCCAGGGCGAGAGCGTCGGCCGCGTCGGCCGGCCGCGGCGGGGCGTCGAGCCGGAGGACGCGCTGGATCATCGCGGTGACCTGGCGCTTGTCCGCGGCTCCGTAGCCGGTGACGGCGGCCTTCACCTCGCTCGGCGTGTGCATCCCGACCGGGAGCCCGCGCCGGGCCGCCGCGACGAGGGCGACGCCGCTGATCTGCGCGATGCCCATCACGGTGCTGACGTTGTTCTGCGCGAAGACCCGCTCGATCGCGACGGCGTCGGGGCGGTGCTCGTCGAGCAGCGCCTCGAGTCCGTCGCCCAGGGCCAGCAGGCGGCGCTCCAGCGCGTCGTCGGGCGGTGTCCGGAGGACCGTCACGTGCACGAGAGTCGCGCGGCGGTCGCGCGAGACGTCGACGATGCCGACGCCGCAGCGGGTGAGCCCGGGGTCGATCCCGAGGACGCGCATCAGGCCGCCCCTCGGGATCGGGCCGGGCTCACCGCGTCACTCCTCGTTCTCGAGCTCGGCGCGCACCTCGGCGGTGATGTCGAGGTTGGTGTAGACGTTCTGCACGTCGTCCGAGTCCTCGAGCGCGTCGATCAGGCGGAAGACCTTGCGGGCCGTCTCGGCGTCGGCCTCGACCTGGAGGGAGGCGACGAACTCGATGTCGGCGGAGTCGTAGTCGATGCCTGCCTCCTGCAGGGCCGAGCGGGCCGGGACGAGCTCGCTCGGCTCGACGCGGACCTCGAAGCTCTCGCCGTGGTCGAGCACGTCGTCGACGCCGAAGTCGAGGACCGCGCCGAGCACGTCGTCCTCGGTGACGCTCTCTCCGTGGGGCACGGAGATGACGCCCTTGCGCGCGAAGTTGTAGGCGACGCTGCCCGGGTCGGCCATGGTGCCGCCGTTGCGGGTCATCGCGGTGCGGACGTCCGCCGCGGCGCGGTTCTTGTTGTCGGTGAGGCACTCGACGAGCAGGGCGATGCCGTTGGGGCCGTAGGCCTCGTACATGATCGTCGTGTAGTCGATGACCTCGCCGGTGAGGCCGGCGCCGCGCTTGATCGCGCGGTCGATGTTGTCGTTCGGCACCGAGGTCTTCTTCGCCTTCTGCACGGCGTCGACGAGCGTCGGGTTGCCGGAGAGGTCGGCGCCGCCGATCTTGGCGGCCACCTCGATGTTCTTGATCAGCTTGGCGAAGGACTTCGCGCGGCGCGAGTCCTTGATCGCCTTCTGGTGCTTGGTCGTGGCCCACTTGGAATGCCCGGACACGGTGCTCCCTCGGAAATCTCGTTGCGTGCGGCCCCCGAGGGCGCCGCTGATGGCAGGGGCCAGTCTATTCGAGAGCCGGTCCGCGCCCGTCTCGGCCCGAGCACCGAGACTTCCACACCCTCCTCGCCGGAGACGAGCCGCCGTCTCGGCAGCCCCCGCACCGCCGAACCAGTGATCCGCGTGCCAGCGGATCGCTGTAGGCGGACGCGACCCGCTCCACCCGCCCCGCCAACTCCGAGAGCCGACCGCGGCGAGCCGGGCAGGGACCGGCTCCCACAAGCACCGCCGAACGCACGATCCGCGTCCCAGCGGATCGCGCTAGGCGGACGCGACCCGCTCCACCCGTCCCGCCATCTCCGGAAGCCGACCGCGGCGAGCCGGGCAGGGACCGGCTCGCCACAAGCACCGCCGAACCAGTGATCCGCGTACCAGCGGATCGCTGTAGGCGAACGCGACCCGCTCCACCCGCCCCGCCATCTCCGGAAGCCGACCGCGGCGAGCCGGGCAGGGACCGGCTCGCCACAAGCACAGCCGAACCAGTGATCCGCGTACCAGCGGATCGCTGTAAGCGAACGCGACCCGCTCCACCCACCCAGCCACCCCCGAGAGCCGACCGCGGCGAGCCGGGCAGGGACCGGCTCGCTATCTGATCAGCCGCGACAGCAGCCGGTCGGCGAGGATCCTGCCGTCGGTCTGGCAGGTGGGGCAGTACTGGAGCGTGGAGTCGTGGAAGACCACCTGGCGGATCGTGTCGCCGCAGACGGGGCACGCCTCTCCTGTGCGGCCGTGGACGCGCATGCCGAGCTTCTTCTCGCGCTTGAGGTCGGCCGCGTGCAGGCCCTCGGCGCGGGCGAGCGCCTCCTCGAGTGTGTAGCGGAGGGCCGCGTAGAGGCGGTCCAGCTCGTCGGCGTTGAGCGCGGCGGGCTTGAAGGGCGACATGCGCGCCACGTGGAGGATCTCGTCGGAGTAGGCGTTGCCGATGCCGGCGATGCGGGACTGGTCGCGGAGGACGCCCTTCACCTGCGCCCTGCCCGCCGTGGCGAGGATCGCGCCGAGGATCTCCTCGGTGAACTCCGGGTCCAGCGGATCGGGACCCAGCCGGGCGACGCCCGGGACGTCGAGCGGATCGGCGACGATCGAGAGCGCGAGGCTCTTCTTGGTGCCGGCCTCCGTCACGTCGAACCCCGACCCGTCGTCGAGGACCAGCCGCGCGGCGAGCGGTCCCCGGCCGGGCTTCGCCGGCGCCGTCGGCCGCTCGGGCCGCCAGCGGACCCAGCCGGCGCGGGCGAGGTGCAGGAGGACGTGGGCCTCGCCGACTGCGAGGTCGAGGAACTTGCCGTGCCGCGACACTCCGTGGACGGTCTCGCCGGAGAGAGCCGACGGCGGGATGGCCACGGTCTTGAGGGCGGAGATGGCGAACACGTCGAGCCGCTCGAGGACGCGTCCGCCCAGGCGCGCGTCGAGATCGAGGGCGAGGGCCTGGACCTCGGGGAGTTCGGGCATGCGACCACCCTGGCCCGCGGGTCCCGCACCGTCCACCCCTGGCGGAGGGGACGGCAGCGGGTCAGTCGCCGAAGCGCGTCGCCGCGACCTTCCGCAGGAACAGCTCGTGGAACCGGTAGTCGCCGGTGATCTCGGGATGGAACGCCGTCCCGAGGAGGTTGCCCTGCTCGACCGCGACCACCCGCCCGTCGGCGACGCTGGCGAGCGCGGTCGCCCGCTCCCCCAGCTCCTCCACGACCGGTGCGCGGATGAAGACCGCGTGCACCGGCGGATCGCCGATGGCCGGCACGTCGAGATCGGTCTCGAAGGAGTCGAGCTGGTTGCCGAACGCGTTCCTCCGGACCGACACGTCCAGGCCGCCGAAGCTGCTCTGGCCGTCGATGCGGTCGAGGACCCGGTCGGCGAGCATGATCAGCCCGGCGCAGGTCCCGTAGACGGGCATGCCCGCCCCGATCGCCTCGACGACCGGCTCCGCGAGGCCGAAGAGGCGCGACAGCTTGTCCATCACCGTGGACTCGCCGCCCGGGATGACCAGCCCCGCGACGGTGGCGAGCTCCTCCGGGCGTCGCACCAGCACCACCTCGGCGCCCAGCTCGCGCAGGACGTGCGCGTGCTCGCGGAAGTCGCCCTGCAGCGCGAGGACCCCGACGCGGAGCCCCTCGAGGGACTCCCGCGTCGATCCTGCGCCGGCGAGCGGCGCGTCGGCGCTACCAGCCACGCTCGGCGAGGCGGTGCGGCGCGGGCACGTCGGCCACGTTGATGCCGACCATCGCCTCGCCCAGGCCGCGCGAGGCCTCCGCGACGACCTTCGCGTCGTCGAAGAAGGTGGTCGCCTTCACGATCGCGGCCGCGCGCTTGGCGGGCTCGCCCGACTTGAAGACGCCGGAGCCGACGAACACGCCGTCGGCGCCCAGCTGCATCATCAGCGCCGCGTCGGCCGGGGTCGCGACCCCGCCGGCGGTGAAGAGGACGACGGGGAGCTTGCCGGTCCGGGCGATCTCGACGACCAGGTCGTAGGGGGCCTGCAGCTCCTTCGCGGCGACGTAGAGCTCGTCCTTGGTCATCGCCTTCAGGCGGTTGACCTCGCCGGAGATCGTGCGGATGTGCTTGGTCGCCTCGGAGACGTCGCCGGTGCCGGCCTCGCCCTTCGAGCGGATCATCGCTGCGCCCTCGGTGATGCGGCGCAGCGCCTCGCCCAGGTTGGTCGCTCCGCAGACGAAGGGGACGGTGAAGTTCCACTTGTCGATGTGGTTCACGTAGTCGGCGGGCGAGAGGACCTCGGACTCGTCGATGTAGTCGACGCCGAGCTCCTGCAGGATCTGCGCCTCGACGAAGTGGCCGATGCGCGCCTTCGCCATGACGGGGATCGACACGGCGGAGACGATGCCGTCGATCAGGTCGGGGTCGCTCATGCGTGCGACGCCGCCCTGCGAGCGGATGTCGGCGGGGACGCGCTCGAGCGCCATGACGGCGACCGCGCCGGCGTCCTCCGCGATGCGGGCCTGATCGGCGTCGACGACGTCCATGATGACGCCGCCCTTGAGCATCTCGGCGAGACCGCGCTTGACGCGGCTCGAGCCGAACTGCTCGGGAGCGGACGAGGACGGAGTGGTGGTGTCGGTCATGTTCGCGAGTCCTGTTCTGTGCGGCGACTTCCGCCGACGGCAGCTCCGAGTCTACGAGACGGCGCCCGCCGTCCGCGGCGCTGGACAGGGGGCCGAGCGGCGGTCTAGAGGCTCGGCCAGGCCGCCGCGAGGCTCGCCCGCACGTCGCCGAGCAGCTGCGGGAGCGCCTTCGTGCGGGCGATGATCGGGAAGAAGTTCGCGTCGGTCGCCCAGCGCGGAACCACGTGCTGGTGCAGGTGCGCGGCGATCCCCGCTCCCGCGACCGCGCCCTGGTTCATCCCGAGGTTGAAGCCGTCGTTGTTCGAGACCGAGCGGACGACGCGCATCGCCGTCTGCGTGAGCGCTCCGATCTCGGCCACTTCCTCGGGAGTGGCCTCGTCGTAGAGCGGGATGTGCCGGTACGGGCAGACCAGGAGGTGGCCGGAGTTGTACGGGAACAGGTTCAGCAGGACGTAGGCGTGCTCCCCGCGGGCGACGATGAGGGCCTCCTCGTCGCTCAGCGTCGGCGCCACGCAGAAGGGGCAGTCGTCGGCTCCGGGCTGCCCCTTCTGGATGTAGACCATCCGGTGCGGCGTCCACAGGCGCTGGAACTCGTCGGGAACCCCGGCGAGGTGCGCCGAGCCCTCCGCCCCCTCGGGCACGCAGCCGTCGCTCACGCTCAGACCTGCGCCTTCGAGGCGACGGCCTCGCGGATGCGCGCGACGGCGTCGGCGACCGGGATCCCGTTCTCCTGCGTGCCGTCGCGGAAGCGGAAGCTGACGGCTCCGGCGTCGCGGTCCTTCTCCCCCACGATCATCTGGAAGGGCACCTTCTGCAGCGTGGCGTTGCGGATCTTCTTCTGCATCCGGTCGCTGGAGTAGTCGATCTCGGCGCGGATGCCCGACCGCTTGAGCTCGCCGACGACCTCCTCGAGGTAGGGCAGGTACTCGTCGGCGATCGGGATGCCCACGACCTGGACCGGCGACAGCCAGACCGGGAACGCCCCGGCGTAGTGCTCGGTGAGGATCGCGAAGAAGCGCTCGATGGAGCCGAAGAGCGCGCGGTGGATCATCACGGGCCGCTTCTTCGAGCCGTCCGAGGCCGTGTACTCGAGCTCGAAGCGCTCGGGCTGGTTGAAGTCGAGCTGGATGGTCGACATCTGCCAGGTGCGGCCGATGGCGTCGCGCGCCTGCACCGAGATCTTCGGACCGTAGAACGCCGCTCCTCCCGGATCCGGCACCAGCTCGAGACCGGAGGCGACGGCGACCGCGCGCAGCGACTCGATCGCTTCCTCCCACTGCTCGGGCGCACCGACGAACTTCGGGTTGCCCTCCTCGTTCGTGGACAGCTCGAGGTAGAAGTCGTCGAGGCCGTAGTCGCGCAGCACCTGCAGCACGAACTCGAGGTTGCGGGTCAGCTCGGCCGACACGTCCTCCTGCGCGACGTAGATGTGGGCGTCGTCCTGGGTCAGGCCGCGCACGCGGGTGAGGCCCTGCAGGGTGCCGCTCTTCTCGTAGCGGTACACGGTGCCGAACTCGGCCAGGCGCAGCGGGAGCTCGCGGTAGCTGCGGCCGCGCGAGCGGAAGATCAGGTTGTGGAACGGGCAGTTCATGGGCTTGAGGTAGTAGTCCTGGCCCTGGCGGGTGACGTTGCCGTCCTCGTCCTGCAGCTCGTCGAGGTGCATCGGGGGGAACATCCCCTCGGAGTACCACTGCAGGTGCCCGCTCGTGAGGAACAGGTCGCCCTTGGTGATGTGCGGCGTGTAGACGAGCTCGTAGTCGTGGGCGAGCAGCTGCTCGCGCATGTACTGCTCGATCTCGTAGCGGATGATCCCGCCCTTGGGGTGGAAGACCGCGAGGCCGGAGCCGATCTCGTCCGGGAAGGAGAACAGGTCGAGCTCGTGGCCGAGCTTGCGGTGGTCGCGGCGCGCCGCCTCCTCGAGGCGGGCCTGGTGCTCGCGCAGCTCGTCCTTCGTGGGCCACGCGGTGCCGTAGACGCGCTGCAGCTGCGGGTTCTTCTCCGAGCCGCGCCAGTAGGCGGCAGCGTTGCGGGTCAGGGCGTAGCCGTTGCCGATCATGCGGGTGTTGGGCAGATGCGGACCGCGGCAGAGGTCCTTCCAGACCGTCTCGCCGGAACGCGGGTCGACGTTGTCGTAGATGGTGAGCTCGGCGCCGCCGACCTCGACGCTCTCGTCCTCGGCTCCCCCTCCCTTGATCCCGATCAGCTCGAGCTTGTAGGGCTCGCCGGCGAGCTCGGCGCGCGCCTCCTCCTCGGAGACGACGCGGCGCACGAACCGCTGGCCCTGGCGGACGATGCGGTCCATCGCCTTCTCGAGCGCCTTCATCGCCTCGGGCGTGAAGGGCTCCTCGACGTCGAAGTCGTAGTAGAAGCCGTCGGTGACGGGCGGGCCGATGCCCAGCTTCGCCTCCGGGTTGATCTGCTGCACCGCCTGCGCGAGCACGTGGGCCGCGGAGTGGCGGAGGATGTTCAGCCCGTCCGGCGAGGAGATGAGCACCGGCTCGATGCGGTCGCCCGGCACGACGTCGGCGGCGAGGTCCTTGAGCTCCCCGTTGACGCGGATCGCGACCACGGCCCGGTCGGTGAAGTGCGTGAATCCCGTGCCCGCCTCGGTGACGACCGAGTGGGACTCGTTCTCTGCGGGATTCGACGGTTCGTTCGACACGTGCGGGCACTCCTCGGGCTCGGTTGACCCCTCGACTGTAGTCGGCGGCGGCCTCTACCCGAGCGCGTCGAGCACGCGGACGCCGAGCGCGCGCAGAGCGGAGGCGAACTCGTCCCGGTCGGCGCGGGGGAGCACGAGCGAGCTGCGCTCGAGCTGGTGCAGGAGGACCTCCTCCAGGCCGGACGGCAGGGAGTCCACGGCGAGCGCCCCCTCGAGTGCGGCGAGCACGGCGACGACGGCCACCGCGTCGCGTGCCGCGAGTCTGCGTGCGCTGATCTCCATGCGTCTCCGTCCGTGTCGTCCGACCCCGTCACCCTGCCGACAGGACGTGCCCCGGAGAGGGGCGCGGCGGCGACCGGTGCGCAATCCGTCCAGGTGTCATCCTGGTCAGATGGGTGCCGGTCCTGCGCTGCAGCGCTTCACGCGCTCCGGGGCCGACCTGGACGAGGCGCGGCGCTTCTACTCGGACGGCTACGGCGGGTCGGGATTCCGGACGGAGACGGTCGAGCGGCCCTTCTCCTTCCGCTACGACGTCTCCGGGAGCGAGGGCGTGAGCCTGCGGACGTCGGTGTTCCGGGGCTCCGTGTCCGGGGGGCTGCGTCCGGAGGGCGAGTACGTCGTCTCGTGGTTCCTCTCCGGCACGAGCGTGGTGGACCCGGAGGGCGATCGGATCGTCCACCTGCCGGGGCGGCCGGTCGTGTTCCCCAGCGCGCGTCCGTTCGAGTTCGTCAGCCGCGACTTCCAGCAGCGGCTCGTGCACGTGGCCGCCGGCCTCCTCGAGCAGGTCGCGTCCGAGGCCGGCGACGGCGTGCCGCTGCCGCTCGTCTTCGACCACCGCTCGATCGCCTCCCTGTCGGCACTCCCGGGCTGGTGGCGGGCGGTCGACGACTTCGCGGGCGTCCTGCGGTCGGGCCGCGAGGCGACCGCGCTGCAGCTCGTGGCGGCGGAGCGCGGCGTCGCTCTGCACCTGCTCGCGACCTTCGCGCACCGGCCGGTCGTCGTCCCGCCGCAGGTGCTGCGGCCGGGGCTCGAGCACCTGCTGCGGGCCGCCGAGTTCCTGCACGCGTTCGCCGCATCACCCGTCACCGTGTCCGACATCGCGGCAGCGGCGGGGCTCACTCCGCGGGCGCTGCAGGCCGCGTTCCGGAGGCACTTCGGCGACACTCCGCTCGGCTACCTGCGCGGCGTGCGTCTCGACCGGGCGCGCGTCGAGCTTCGCGAGGCCGCTCCGGGCGAGGAGACCGTGCGCGCCGTCTCCGCGCGCTGGGGCTTCCTCAACCAGGGCCGCTTCTCGGGGGCGTACCACCGCCGCTTCGGCGAGTACCCGGTGGAGACCCTGCGCCGCTGACGCTCAGGCGCCGGGAGCGAGATCGCGGGCGTAGCAGACCGAGTGCTCGGACCCGATGTAGGCGCCGAACGGCGGGATGGCGTGGTAGCCCTCCCGGAGGTAGAACCGCATCGCGTCGGGCTGGAGCGTCCCGGTCTCCAGCACCAGGCGCGTCGTGCCCAGAGCGGCCGCCCGCGCCTCGAGCGCGCGCAGGACGGCCGTGGCCGCTCCGGTGCCGCGGGCGGCGGGGTCGGCGAACATCCGCTTCACCTCGATCGCCCCCGGTCCGAGGACGTCGTCGTCGAGAGGCCGCAGTCCGCCGCAGGCCACCGCCGTGCCGCTCGCGTCGCGGGCGACGAGGAAGACGGGCACGTCGTCGGCCGAGGGCGGCGTACCGGGCTCGTGGTCGTCGTTGCCGTAGCGCTCGTCGAGCTCGCGCCGCTGCGCGTCGCGCAGACGCTCGGCGTCCGGGTGGGTCCACGCCACCTCGTCGATGGTCCAGCTCATGAGGGCTCCTCCCGGCCGCGCGGCGGGCACGGCCGAGGCCATTCTGCCGCGCCAGCCCCCTCCGGCCGACCCGGTGGCAACCCCTTCCGCGCCGGAACGCAGCGGGCGTCGACTGGAGGCCCACCGACGAAAGGACTCACCGTGCTCTCCGACTCCCCCATCGGCCCCGTTCTGCTCTCCCGCGACCTCGCCGCCTCCCGCGCCTTCTACGCCGGCTCCCTGGGACTGGAGGTCCTCGAGGAGAGCGAGTCGGCGATCGCCTACTCCTGCGGCGGCACGCGGCTCACCGTCACCGCCAGCACCACGGGCTCGAAGGACGAGCAGACCAAGGCCGCCTGGCGGGTGGCCGACCTGCGCGCCGAGCTGGACGCGCTGGCGACTCGGGGCGTGGCTCCGGAGGACTACGACAGCGACGAGCTGCGCACCGAGAACGGCGTGGCCGACCGCGGCAGCGTCTGGGCGGCCTGGATCCTCGATCCCGACGGGAACGCGCTCGGCTTCGAGCAGCCCAAGAGCTGATCGGCGCCGCTCTAGACTCGCCCCATGCCCGACGACTCCGCTCCGCTGCCCGCGCCCGGGTGGTACCCGCACCCGGCCGACCTCGGCTCGGAGCTCTACTGGGACGGCGCGGCGTGGACGGACCGGTCCCGTCCGTCCTCCTCGGCGCCCGCTCCCGCCTACGGCACGCCCCCGGGCGCTCCGGAGCAGGAGCTGTACGCCTATCCGTCCGCCCCGTCCTCCGCGGCGGGCCGCAACCCCATGGCGATCGCGAGCCTCGTGCTCGGCGTCCTGAGCCTGCTGATCAATCCGCTGCTGATCCCCTCGATCCTCGCCATCGTCTTCTCGGCGAAGGGCCGGGCGGCCGCACCGCTCGTCGGAGGCGGTCGCGGGCTCGCGACGGCCGGACTCGTCACCGGGATCCTCGGTCTGGTGTCGGGCGTCTTCACCATCGTCGGCAACCTCTCGGCCGGGGTCCCCGGCCTGACCGGCTGACCGGGGTGCCGCGGCCCTCGACGCCCCGATGACCGCGCGCCGGAGCGCTCCCTGGCTCCTCGTCGTGGCGGTCGCCCTGGTCGTGCTGGTCCTGCGCGGTCCGATCGTCGCCGTCGCGCCCATCATCGACGCGGTGCGCGAGGACCTCGCGCTGTCCGCGGGCCAGGCGGGGATCCTCACCAGCATCCCCGTGCTCTGCTTCGCCCTGGCGACTCCGCTCGCCCTCCTGGTGATCCGCCGCGCGGGACCCGACGCCGCCGTGACCGTCACGGTGATCGGCGTCGCGCTCGGCACGATCGTCCGATCGATCGGCGACGTGGGACCGGCCGTGGCGGGCACCGTCCTGATCGGCGTCTCCATCACGATCGGCAACGTCGTCCTCCCCGTCGTGATCCGGCGGGACGTCGCTCCCGAGCGCGTCGACCTCACGACGGGCGTCTACACCGCAGCCCTCAACATCGGCTCGACGATCACCTCGCTCGGCACCGCTCCGCTCGCTCTAGCCCTCGGCTGGCGCGGCGCCCTGCTCGTCTGGCTCGCCCTCAACGCCCTCGCTCTGGCCGGCTGGCTCGTGGCCGTGGGGCCTCGGGCGGCCCTGCGTCCGACTCCCCGCCCGGCCCGCGCCGACCGCGCACCGGCCGCACCGGCTCCGCGGATCTTCCGCAGCGCGACCGTGCTGGCGCTCGCGCTCTGCTTCTCGAGCCAGGCGTTCTCGTACTACGGAGTGACGGCGTGGCTCCCCTCGCTGCTCGTCGACCGCAACGGCTTCTCGATCGCGACCGCGGGCGCGAGCGCCTCGGTGTTCCAGCTCGCCGCGGTCGCCGGCGCCCTCGGCGTCCCGCTCCTGGTCCGGAGGCTCGGACCCCTGGGGGGCATCGTGCTCGTCGGCCTCCTCTGGTGCACGGTGCCGGCGGGGCTGCTGCTCGCGCCGCAGCTCTGGGCGCTCTGGTGCGTGCTGGGCGGCACGGCCCAGGGCGGAGGATTCACGGTGGTCTTCGTGCTCGTCGTGCGGCTCTCCCGCTCCGACGCCCACGCGTCGCGGCTCTCGGCCACGGTGCAGGGGATCGGCTACGCCGTGGCCGCCACCGCCCCGACCGTCATCGGGTTCGCGCACGACGCGAGCGGCGGCTGGGAGGCTCCCCTGCTGACCGTCCTCGCCGCGACCTGCTCCTTCCTCCTCTTCGGCACCCTCGCCGCCGCGCGCCAGCGCCGGGCCTGACCCGCGACACGACCGGCCGCGCCGTCAAGGGGGCCGTCCGACGACTGTCGGCCCCGTAGCGTGTCCGCATGGCCGAGCAGAGCACTACCCGCGAGAAGACAGCGCCCGATCCCGACGATTCCCGGAAGCCCGACGACGTCACCGACATCACCAAGCGCTCCTGGTTCTACGTCCTCAAGAAGACGGCCCGCGAATTCGGCGCGGACCAGTGCACCGACCTCGCCGCCGCGCTCACCTACTACGCCGTGCTCGCGCTCTTCCCCGCCCTGCTCGCGATCGTGTCGGTGCTGGGGCTCTTCGGCCAGGCGCAGGCCACCACTGATCTGGTGCTCGACCTGATCGGGAACCTCGCGTCGAGCGAGGTCGTCGACCTGCTGCGCGACCCGATCCAGGCGCTGACCAGCTCCTCCGCCGCGGGTCTCGCCTTCGTGACCGGTGTCGTCGGAGCGATCTGGTCCGCCTCCGGCTACGTCGGCGCCTTCGGCCGCGCGATGAACCGCGTCTACCAGATCGACGAGGGGCGCCCCTTCTGGAAGCTCCGCCCGACGATGCTCGGCGTGACCGTGGTGACGGTCGTCCTGATCGTGATCGCGGCGCTCATCCTGGTGCTCAGCGGACCGGTCGCGACCGCCGTCGGCGACGTCGTGGGCCTCGGGCCCGCCGCCCTCACCGTGTGGAACATCGCGAAATGGCCGGTGCTCGTGGTCATCGCGATCGTGATCGTCGCGACCCTGTACTACTGGGCGCCCAACATCCGCCAGCCGAAGTTCCGCTGGATCAGCATCGGATCGATCGTCGCCCTGGCGATCTGGCTGATCGCCTCGACCGGCTTCGCGTTCTACGTGGCCAACTTCTCCAACTACAACAAGACCTACGGCTCGCTCGGCGCGGTGATCGTCTTCCTCCTCTGGATCTGGATCACCAACATCGCCCTGCTCTTCGGCGCGGAGTTCGACGCCGAGCTCGAGCGCGGACGCGAGCTGCAGGCGGGCATCGAGGCGGAGGAGACCATCCAGCTCCCCCCGCGCGACACCGCCGCGAGCGACAAGAAGGCGGCAGTGCACGAGAAGGACGTCCGCGACGGGCGCTGGCTGCGGCTGGCGAGCGAGAACCGCAGCGACGAGGGCACGGCCCAGGACGACGAGGCCGCGAAGAAGAAGTGACTCAGGACTCGGACGACCAGAGCGCGCGGTAGTAGGCCGCGCGCTCGTCGTCCGGATCCGCTCCGTACTCCGCGAGGAGCAGCGGGGTGTGGCCGGGGCCGTAGTTCCAGCCGAGGCTGACGGCGGCGACCGCCAGATCCGCCCAGCGGTCGCCCACGCCCAGGTCGCCGACGTCGACCGTGCCGCTCCAGCGTCCGTCGTCGTCGACGAGCGTGTTCGGAGCGCACGCGTCGCCGTGCACCACGACGGGGTCCACGAGCTCCGGAGCCGCGCCGAGCGCCGACGGCCGGCGCGCGAACCAGGAGTCGTCGCGCAGCTCCTCGGGCACCGCGTCGACGGGGAGCGCGTGGACCGCCCGCAGGCCGGCCGCGATCGCGCGGACGGCCTCCTCCGGCCGGGCTGTCCACTCCGGGTCGACGGCGCTCCGCCCGGCCAGCGGTGCGGTGAGGAGCCACTGCCCCTCCTCGTCCTCGCCCGCCTCCAGGATCCGGGGCGCGTCGATCCGCCCCTCCAGCCAGCGCAGACGCGCGATCTCGCGACGGAGGTCGACGCCCGTGGACCGGGGATTCCACTTCAGGTACCCGGCGTCCACGCGGAAGGTCAGCCCGTCGAGCTCGTTGCGCCAGACGAGCGCCGGATCGGTGCCGCCGTTCAGGCGCCTCGCCGGCGACGGGATCCGGACGCCCTCGAGCGAGGACTGCCGTGCGAGGTCCGGACCGCTCATGCCCTCAGGGTAGGCGCCCCGATCCTGAGAGGATCCGCATGCCGCGGACCGCGCCACCCGCCTCCTCCGAGCAGCGCGCCCTTACCCTGACGGGCGTGCCGGAGCAGCCGCCCGGCGCGATCCGGTGACGAGGGAGCCCCCGTGACGCAGAGCGACGACGACCGCGGGCCCGTGCAGCCCGACTTCTCGAAGGAGCAGGAGGGCTACCGTCCCGGGCTCAAGCCCCGGCAGCTGCAGATGATCGCCATCGGCGGCGCGATCGGCACCGGCCTCTTCCTCGGCGCGGGCGGCCGACTCGCCACCGCCGGTCCCTCGCTCGTCGTCGTGTACGCGGTCTGCGGCGTCTTCGCCTACCTGATCCTCCGCGCGCTCGGCGAGCTGGTCCTGCACCGGCCGAGCTCGGGCTCCTTCATCTCCTACGCCCGCGAGTTCCTGGGCGAGAAGGCCGCCTTCGTCGCCGGATGGATGTACTTCCTGAACTGGGCGATGACCGCGATCGCCGACGTCACCGCGGTGGCCCTGTACGTGAAGTACTGGTCGCTCTTCTCCTCCGTGCCCCAGTGGCTCCTCGCACTCATCGCCCTGGTCGTCGTGCTCTCGCTGAACCTCGTCTCGGTCAAGGTCTTCGGGGAGCTGGAGTTCTGGTTCGCGCTCATCAAGGTCACGGCGCTGGTGGTCTTCCTGGTGATCGGCGTCGTCGTGCTCGCCGCGGGCTGGCCGCTGCAGTCCGGCGGCGTCTCCGTGGACCCCGGGATCAGCCTCTGGAACGACAACGGCGGCATCCTGCCCGGCGGCCTGATCGCCAGCGTCCTGGTCGTCCAGGGCGTGGTGTTCGCCTACTCCGGAGTCGAGCTGGTCGGCACGGCGGCGGGCGAGACCGCGGAGCCGGCGAAGGTCATCCCGCGCGCCATCAACTCGGTCATCCTGCGCATCGCCGTCTTCTACGTCGGCTCGGTGCTGCTGCTGACGCTGCTGCTGCCCTACACGGCCTACTCGAAGGGCGAGAGCCCGTTCGTCACGTTCTTCAGCTCGCTGGGCGACGGCTCCTCGGGCGAGATCGCCGGATCGATCATGAACTTCGTCGTGCTGACGGCCGCGCTCTCCAGCATCAACGCCGGGCTCTACTCGACCGGCCGCATCCTCCGCTCCATGGCGCTCAACGGCTCCGCCCCCGCCTTCACCGGCCGGATGAACAAGCAGGGCGTCCCCTACGGCGGCATCCTGCTCACGGCGAGCATCACCCTGATCGGGATCGTGCTGAACCTCTTCGTGCCGTCCGAGGCCTTCGAGATCGTCCTCAACGTCTCGGCGCTGGGCATCGTCACGGGCTGGGGCATGATCGTCCTCTGCCAGATGCAGCTGCAGCGCTGGGCGGCCCAGGGGCGCCTGGAGCGCCCGTCCTTCCGGATGCCCGGCGCCCCGGTGACCTCGTGGCTCACCCTGGCGTTCCTGGTGATCGTGGTGGTCCTCATCGCCGTCGACTTCCCGACCGGCACCTGGACCGTGGGGATCGTCGCGGTGGTCGGCGTGCCCGCCCTGATCGTGGGCTGGCACGTCGCGAAGCCGCGCATCCTGGCGATCGCGTCCGCCCGTGACGGCTTCACCGGCGCCCACCCCGTGATCGCCGCCCGTCCGGCCTCCGAGGCCAAGCGCGACGGGAACGAGCGGCGCCACGAGTAGCGCGGGTCAGCGCCGGCGGAGGTAGCGCAGGAGCAGCGTGTCGCCGGCGCTGAGCACGTGCGCCAGGTGCTGCGGGCGCGGTCCGGGGACGTCGCCGCGGGCGAGCCTCCCGGAGTCCCCCGCCTCGAGCGTCGGAGCGACGGTCAGGCAGAGCTCGTCGACGGCGTCCGCGGCGAGGAGGGTCCCGAGCAGCGACGGACCGCCCTCGCAGTGGATCCTGCCGAGCCCCCGCTCCGCGAGCTGCGCCCGCATCCGCGTCGCGTCGAGCTCTGCGTCGCCGCAGACGAGCACGTCGGCGACCTCGGCGAGCTCCGCGCGGCGGCGGGCCGGCGAGGAGCCGGTGGTCACGACGATCGGGCGCACCGGCGCCTCGGTGAAGATCCGCGAGTCGGGATCGAGGTCGAGCGACCCCGAGACGATCGCGAAGACGGGCTGCGGGGCGAGCCCGGTGCCGAGCCGGGACCGCACGGACTCGTCGCTCAGCACCATCGGGCCGTAGCCCTCGGTCCGCACCGTGCCGGCCGCGACGAGCACGACGTCGGCGAGCCGGCGGAGCAGGTCGAACACGCGCAGGTCCGCCGCGCCCCCGAGATCGCCCGAGACGCCGTCACGGGTGACCGCGCCGTCGACGCTCGCGACGAAGTTGACCCGGAGCCACTCCTCGCCCGCCCCGTCCGCGTAGAGGGCCAGCAGAGCCTCGTCGGACAGGTCCTGCCCGGCCTGCGACAGGCCGTCGATGCGGGCGCTCACGCCGCCGGCTCCACGTTGTGGCGGAGGAAGACGGGCGCCCGCCAGCCCAGCACCGCCTCCGTCATCCGCACGGCGTCCACCGCCTGGCGCACGTCGTGCATGCGCACGATCCGCGCACCGTTCAGGATGCAGATCACCGCGGCGGCGAGGGAGCCCTCGAGGCGCTCCCCCTGCGGCCGGTCCAGCGCCTCGCCGATGAAGTCCTTGTTGGACACCGCGGCGAGCACCGGGAAGCCGAGCGCGGCCACCTCGCCCAGCCGGCGGGTGAGCTCGAGCGTGTGCACGGTGTTCTTGTTCAGGTCGTGACCCGGATCGACGATGATCCTCCCGGCAGGCACTCCACCCGAGAGCGCGCGATCGACGCGGCTCCGCAGATGGTCGACCACTGTCGCCACGACGTCGTCGTACTCGGGTCTCTCCGGCTCGCTGCGGGGGGCGCCCACGCTGTGGGTGATGACGAGCTGAGCGGAGGAGGAGGCGACGACCTCGAGCATCCGGGGGTCGTGCAGCCCGCTCGTGTCGTTGATGACGGAGGCGCCCGCGGCGATGCTCGCGCGCGCGACCTCGGCGCTCGTCGTGTCCACCGAGACGACCACGTCGCTCCGCTCCGCGATGCCCGCCACGACGGGGACGACCCGGTCGAGCTCCTCCTGGAGCGTGACAGCGGGGCCGCGGCCGAACGGCACTCCGCCGATGTCGACCCAGTCGGCGCCGAGCTCCGCAGCGCGCACGGCGGCCGCGATGGCGCTGTCCAGGGCGAAGGTGGAGCCCTTGTCGTAGAAGGAGTCGGGTGTGCGGTTCACGACCGCCATCACGGCCACCTGCCGCTCGAAGTCGAACTCTCGTCCGCCGATGTGCCGCGTGGTCATGGGCGCGTCCCTCCCGCTCGGAGCGCCGGGAGAAGGCCGGCGCCGCTCACCCTAGACGAGCGGAGTCGGCGGAGGCTGGAGCGGGCCGCCCTCGAGCAGCGCCTGGAAGAGGACGTGGTCCTGCCACTCCCCGGCGATCCGCAGGTAGCGCCGCGCGACGCCGATCCGCTCGAAGCCGTTGCGCTGCAGCACGGTCTGCGATCCGACGTTGTGGAGGAGCGTCCCGGCCTGCACGCGGTGCAGCCCCAGATCCTCACGCGCGGTGCGCAGGACGGCTCCGACCGCGCGGGTCATCACGCCGCGGCCCTGCAGACCGCTGTCGAGCCAGTAGCCGAGATCGCCGCTGTCGAAGGCGCCGCGGACGATGTTCGCGAGAGTCAGCCGACCGACGATCACGCCGCCCGCGTCGAGGACGAGCGGGAGGACGCTGCCGGCCCGGTGCGCGGCGAGCGCGTCCGCGACGGCGTCGGTCTGGCCCCCCGCCTCGAAGAAGCGGGTCGAGCGCGTCGGCTCCCAGGGCGCGAGGTGCCGGCGGTTGCGCCGGTACGCGGCGGCGAGGGCCGGTCCGTCGTCCCGCGAGACGAGCCGCAGGAGGGTGCCCTGGTCGTCGACGGGGATCGGGGCGGGCATCCTGCGAGGGTAGCGCCGGAGCCGGGAACG
Organism: Rathayibacter sp. AY1C2; assembly: GCF_002931195.1. Taxonomy (NCBI): domain Bacteria; kingdom Bacillati; phylum Actinomycetota; class Actinomycetes; order Micrococcales; family Microbacteriaceae; genus Rathayibacter; species Rathayibacter sp. AY1C2. The sequence continues at coordinate 43,639 of NZ_PSWG01000006.1, forward strand.
ACAGAACCCCCGGCCAGGGGCCGGGGGTTCTCGTGGTGGGCGATACTGGGATCGAACCAGTGACCTCTTCCGTGTCAGGGAAGCGCGCTACCGCTGCGCCAATCGCCCGTTGCTCCGTGCGGAGCGCCTCGTTCGGTGAACGATCGAGGTGGATACGGGATTCGAACCCGTGTATACGGCTTTGCAGGCCGCTGCCTCGCCTCTCGGCCAATCCACCGTGTACGGGATTCGGTGTCGGCGGCCCGAGGGCCGACCAGGTGGGAGGCACCCGAGGGTGCCGTCCCGATGACGCCGGTCCGAGGACCGGTGTTCGAGCGGATGACGAGATTCGAACTCGCGACCCTCACCTTGGCAAGGTGATGCGCTACCGCTGCGCCACATCCGCATGTAGGTCGTACTGGTGTTGCCGTCTTGCGTGTCGTGCTGTCTTGCTGTCTGTCCGGCGCTTTCGCTGCCCGGCTCGACCTAGAAGAATGTATACGACAGCGGCGCCGGAATCCAAATCGAGCGGACGCCGATCCCGCCGCTCGGAGTCCGATCCGCGTCTTTCCGCGCGAAACCGGCTCGTCGCCGTCCGTTCACCCGGGCGTGGCGGGCGTCGGCGGTGCATCCGGGCCCCGCGGATCCGCTACGATCGTCTCTCGGGTCGTCCAGCACGTCCCCCTGGGCGATTGGCGCAGTTGGTAGCGCGCTTCCTTCACACGGAAGAGGTCATCGGTTCGAGTCCGGTATCGCCCACCCTCACCCCCGGTCCGTGCTCACGCACTCGGCCGGGGGTTCTCTCGTCCCGCCGCGGTCGTCCTCCGGCCTCGCAGCGCCCAGTCGAAGGAGCCGACCCGCGATGATGGGCCGCTCGCACGCCGTCTCCGGTGCGCTCGCCTGGGCCGTCGCCGCCTCCGTGCCCGCCGTCGCCGGGCCCCTCGGCCTCGCGGGTCTCCCGCTCGACCTCCGACTGGTCGGCCTCGGAGTCGCCGCCGGCTGGGCCCTGGTGCCCGACGCGGACCACGCGAGCGCGACCGTCTCCCGCTCGGCGCCGGGCGCCTCCCTGCTCACGGCGACCGCGGGCCGGATCAGCGGAGGGCACCGGCACGGGATGCACTCGCTGCTCGCGGTCGCCGTCGTCTGGTACCTGGTGCCGGTGCTCACGGCGCTGCGCTTCCCGGTGCCGGTCGTCGGCCCCGTCGCCGTGGCCGCCGTGCTCACGCTGCCCGCCCTCGCCTTCGCCGCGAAGGCCGTCCGGGCCGCCCCCTCCTGGCGCATCGCCTGGGCCGGGGCGACGGTCGTCACGGTCCTGCTCGTCGCGCTCGCCGACGGCACCTGGGCGTGGCTCCGGGTCGCCGCGACGCTGGGCTACCTCGTGCACGTGGCCGGCGACGCCCTCACGACCGGCGGGATCAACTGGCTGTGGCCGCTGCGCGTGCGCCTGCCGCGGCGCCTGCGCCGGACACCGCTGCGCCACGTCTGGACCACCGGAGGCTACGCCGCGCTGCCCGTCCTGGGCTCCTCCGGGTCCTGGCGCGAGACGGTCCTCTACTGGCTCATGTCCGCGGCGACGATCGTGCTCACCGCCTCGATGATCACGGCCGAGCTGCTGTAGCCCGGGGCGCCCTCCTCAGAAGACCTTCCCCGGGTTCATGATCCCCAGCGGGTCGAACACGGCCTTGATCCCGCGCTGGAGCGCCAGCGAGTCCTCGCCCAGCTCCTCCGCCAGCCAGCGCTGCTTGAGCAGTCCCACGCCGTGCTCGCCCGTGAGCGTGCCGCCGAGGGCCAGGGCCGTGCGGAAGAGCTCCGCGGCGGCGTCCCAGACGTCCTCCCCCACGGGTCCGTCCCCCGCGGGCAGCACGAAGTTCGGGTGGAGGTTCCCGTCCCCCGCGTGGGCGACGGTGGGGATGCTGAGCCCCGTCCGCTCCTCGATGCCGCGGATCGCCGCGAACATCGCCGGCAGCGCGGAGCGGGGCACGCAGACGTCCTCGATCAGCACGCGGCCCTCCGCCTCGAGCGCCGGGTGGAAGGCCCGGCGGACGGCCAGCAGAGCCTCACCCTCGGCCGGGTCCTCGGTCGCCTCGGCGGCGCCCCCGGAGGCGGTCACGATCTCGAGGACGCGCTGCGACTCCTCCGCCGCTCCTCCGCCGTCCGTCTGGACGAGGAGGTAGGCGGCACCGCGGTCCAGCATCGCTCCGGTGTAGCGCGAGATCGCGGCGAGCGCCGCCTCGTCCATCAGCTCCATCACCGCGGGACGGAGCCGCGCGGCGGTGATCGCGGCGGAGGCGGCGGCCGCGGCGACGACGCTCGGGAAGTACGCGCCGACCGTGACCACGCGCCCGGTCGGGATCGGGCGGAGCTTCACGGTGGCCTCCACGATGACGCCCAGCGTCCCCTCGGAGCCGGTCAGGAGCGCGGTGAGGTCGTACCCTGTGACTCCCTTCACGCTGCGGCGGCCGGTGCGGAGCAGTCGCCCGTCGGGGAGGACGACCGTCAACCCGAGCACCGCCTCCCGGGTCACGCCGTACTTGGCGCACAGCAGCCCCCCGGCGTTCGTCGCGATGTTGCCGCCGATGCTCGAGATCGCGCGGCTCGCGGGGTCGGGCGAGAACACGAGGCCGTGCGGAGCGACAGCGTCCGACAGCGCCTGATTGATGACCCCGGGCTCGACCACCGCCAGCTCGTCCTCGAGCGACACCTCGAGGATGCGGTCCATCGCGGCGGTCGAGAGGACGAGCGCTCCCCCGCTCGCCACTCCCCCGGCAGCGAGGCCCGTTCCCGCTCCGCGCGGCACGACCGGGAGCCGGTGCTCCGTCGCTATGCGCAGCGCCGCCTGCACGTCCTCGACCGAGCGCGCAGCGACGAGCGCGAGCGCGCGACCCGGTGCGGAGAAGCCCGACTTGTCGGTGTGCACGGCCTCGAACCCGGGGCCCTCGGTCAGGACCGCGTCTCCGAGCGCGTCGCGCAGCTGTCGGAGGATCTCCTGGTCGAGCATGGTTCACTCCGTGCGGTCGCGGGCGGGTCCTTCCGATCCTTCCACGGGCGCGGGGCAGGATGGCGGGATGACCGGAGAGACGCGATGGCCGCGGTGACGAGCGCGGGGATCCTGCTGCACCGCGAGGGCCCCTCCGGCACCGAGGTGTTCCTCGGGCGGATGGGCGGCCCCTTCTGGACCCGGCGCCCCCGCGCGTGGACGATCCCGAAGGGCGTGCACACGGGCGACGAGACGCCGCTGGACGCCGCGCGCCGCGAGTTCGAGGAGGAGACCGGCGCTCCTCCGCCCGTCGGGGAGCTGACCCTCCTCGGCGCGTTCCGGCAGAGCGCGGCCAAGACCGTCACGGTCTTCGCCGGGCGCGGACACGCGGACACCGCCTTCGTCGCGAGCAACACCTTCGAGCTGGAGTGGCCGCGGGGCTCCGGCGTGCTGCGCAGCTTCCCCGAGCTGGAGGACGCCCGGTGGCACCCGCTCGTCGAGGCCCGCTCGCTGGTGGTGGCCGGGCAGGTCGCCGCCCTCGACGCGCTGGCCGAGCTGCTGGCGGATCCGGACGGCGGGGACCGGGCCGGCACCGCCCCCTAGTCGGCGGCCGCGTAGACCCGCAGGCCCAGCGGCACGATCCGCACCACGGCCTCGTCGAATCCGTCGCGGGAGCCGTCGAAGCGCTCGATCTCGCCGTCGTGCGCCCACTCGGGGTCGTCCCCCGCGGGCCGGCGCGCGCCGACGGTGATCTCCGGCGTCGAGAACGACTCCACCACCGGTGTCCGCCAGCCGGGCACACGGCCGACCACCGGGGTCGCCGTACGGCCGAGCAGGAGCGAGAACGCTCCCCGGGTGCGAGGAGTCCGTCCTGAGTGCAGGATGCGCACGTCGAGGTGGCCGTCGTCGAGCCGACGCCGGGCGAGCGGGGCGGCCGTGCGCGGGTGCTCCTGATTCACCCCGACGAAGTACGACCAGACGAGCTGCGTGCGCCCGTCGCGCCGGAGCTCGAACGGATCGGTGCGCCGCACGACCGAGAGGGCCGCGATCACGGCGGCGAGCGGCTTCCCGATCCGCTTCTCGCGCTTCTCGCGGGCCGCGACGAACTCCGGGTAGACGCCGATCGAGACCGTGTTGAGCACCGTGACCGGGTCTCCCCCGTCCGCGACGACCTCGGCCACGTCGACGTCGCGGCGCTCGCCGATCGTCGCCGCGTCGAGCGCGTCCTGGACGGTGAGCAGCCCCAGCGCCTTCGCGAAGTGGTTCATGGTCCCGCCCGGCAGCACGAGCAGCGTCATCCCCTCGGCGCGGGCGAGAGCGGCACCGACCGACATGGTCCCGTCCCCGCCGTAGATCCCGAGCACCCGGGGCGGAGAGTCCCCCGAGCGCGCCTCGCGCACCACGTCGGCGAGGTCCTCCCCCTCGGTCAGCCGGTGCACGCGCGCCTTCGGGAACCGGGCCCGGACCAGCGGCTCGGGATCGGGGCGGTGCGAGTCCCGGCCCGCGCCGGGGTTGAGGACCACGAGGAGGGCGGCGCCGTCCCCCAGCGGGCTGCGGTCGACGGGGGGCCGGGTCGCGCGCTCCGAGACGGGCACGTGGCGCGGCTCGGCCGGCAGGACGGCTCGGCCGACGACCGCGACCGCCGCGCCGAGCGCCGCGCCGCCGAGGACGTCCGAGAGCCAGTGGACGCCGACGTGCAGGCGGGAGAAGGCCACGGCGGCGGCGAGCGGGGCGACCGCCGCCCCCACTCGGGGCGACTCGAGCGCGACCCCGGCGGCGAAGGCAGCGGCGCTCGCCGCGTGCCCCGAGGGGAAGGACGCCGACGTCGGCACCGTCGCCAGGCGCCGGCCGACCGGGACGTCGACGAGGAGCGGCCGGTCGCCGCCGAACACGCGCTTGCCGACCAGGTTCGCGAGCGCGCTGGCCGCGGCGAGCGAGGCGGTCCCCCGCAGAGCCTCGCGGGGACGGCCCGCCAGGAGCAGCAGGACGCCGACGCCGGCCCAGAGGACTCCGTGGTCCGCGGCCCGGGAGAGCCCCACGAGCGCCCCGTCGACGACGGGCGACGGGCGACGGGCGTTCAGCCGCCGGGCCGCACGAGCGTCCGCCCGGCGCACGACCCGCGGGACGGTGACGAGTCGGCGGAGCAGGACGGACGGGGGTCGGGTTCCGCGGAGGGCCATGCGCTCAGCGTAGGAGGAGGCGCCTCCGCGGTCCCTGGACCGGTCGACGGCGCGCTACACCTCGCCGAAGCCCGACTCGACCAGATCGCCGAGCCGGCCGACCGCCTCCTGGGCCTGCGGCCCCGACGCCGAGAGGACGACCTCGTCCCCGCGGTCGAGCCCCAGCGACATCACGCCGAGCAGGCTCGTGGCGTCCTTGCCGTTCGCGTCGATCCGGGCGTCGAAGGTGGCGGCGAGCGTCACGAAGTCGGCCGCGGGACGGGCGTGCAGGCCGTTCGGGTTGATGAGGCGGACGCGGCGCTGCACGCGCTCGTCACCGGGCGGAGCCTCCTCGGCGGGAGCAGCGAGCGCCTCGCCCCGGGCCGACTCCGCGGCGGCGAGCACCTCGTCCAGCGACGCCCCCGTGCCCGCGGCGACGGCGGCCGCGACCGCCCCCTCCACCATTGGGGCGTCGGCGATCCGGACCCGGGCGCGCGCCTCGTCGCCGAGGAACTCGACCGCGGTCTCCGCCGTCATGATCGCCGAGCCGAGGTCGCAGAGGACGACGACCCCCTCGCCGGAGTCCGCCTCCGCCAGCGCCGCCGTGATGCGGTCGAAGCTGGTGCCGATGCCGCCGTCGTCCGTCCCGCCCGCGGCGACCAGCGCGACCGAGGCCGCCATCTGCTCCGCGAGCTCGACCAGCCCCTCCGCCAGCTGCGCGCTGTGCGAGACCAGGACCAGCCCGACGCTCACGCCGCCGCCTCGGCCGCTGCGCGGAGCAGGAGCACGGTCGACACGCTGCCGGGATCACGGTGCCCGATGGCGCGCTCGCCGAGGTAGCTGGCTCGTCCCTTGCGGGCGACCAGCGGGTCCGTCGACTCCGCTCCGCTCTGCGCCGCCTCCGCCGCCGCGGCGAGGACGTCGGCCGGAGCCGCTCCTTCCTCGGCGGCGGCCGCGGCCGCGTCGACCGCCGGCGTCCACGCGTCCACCATCGTCTTGTCGCCCACCTCGGCCTTGCCGCGGAGCACGATGCCGTCCCTCGCCGCGGCCAGGAGCGCTGCGACGTCCGCACCCTCGAGCGCGACCTCGCCCGCGACCGCGGCGGAGGCCTTCAGGAACGCCGTGCCGAACAGCGGGCCCGAGGCGCCGCCGACGGTGGAGATGAGCGTCGTCGCGACCAGCTTGAGCACGTCCGCCGGGAGCCCCTGCTCCGGCGCCGCGTCCAGCTTCGCGACCACCGCCTGGAAGCCGCGGTCCATGTTCTCGCCGTGGTCCCCGTCGCCGATCGCCCGGTCGAGCGTGATCAGCTCGACCCGGTGCTCCGCGATCGACTCGGCGGCGCGGCGGATCCACGCCGTCGCCCACGCCGCGTCGAGCCCGGCTCCCTGTGCGTCCTGCATGGTCGTCTCCTCCTCGTGCGCCGCTCCTGCGGCTGTCGTTCCGGTCATGGTGTGCGCGCGGGCGCTCAGCGTCCCCACCGCAGCGCCGCGGTCTGCACCGGGGAGTCCCACAGCTCGGTCAGGGCGTCGTCGAGCTTGAGGACGGTGAGCGAGAAGCCCTGCATCTCGAGCGACGTCGTGTAGTTGCCGACGAGGCTGCGTGCGACGGTGATCCCCTTCTCGGCCAGCGCCTCGGCTGCGCGGCGGTAGGCGAGGTACAGCTCGATCTGCGGCGTGCCGCCCATGCCGTTCACCAGGAGCAGCACCTCGTCCCCGGAGGAGAACGGCAGGTCCTCCAGGATCGGACCGAGGATCCGGTCGACGATGCGGTCGGCCGGCTCCAGCGCGATCTTCTCCCGGCCGGGCTCGCCGTGGATGCCGATGCCGATCTCGATCTCGTCCTCGCCCAGCTCGAAGCTCGGCTCGCCCGCGTGCGGGACGATGCACGGCGTGAGGGCGACGCCCATCGAGCGCACGTTCGCGATCACCGTCTCGGCGATCGTCGCGACCTCGTCGAGGGAGTCGCCCCGCTCGGCCGCGGCGCCCGCGATCCGCTCGACCAGCACGGTGCCGGCCACCCCGCGGCGGCCCGCGGTGTAGAGCGAGTCCTTCACCGCGACGTCGTCGTCGACGATCACGCTGCGCACCTCGATCCCCTCGGCGCCGGCGAGGTCGGCCGCGGTCTCGAAGTTCAGGACGTCGCCCGTGTAGTTCTTCACGATGTGCAGCACACCCGCGCCGCCGTCGACGGCCTGCGTGGCCGCGACGATCGGGTCGGGCGTGGGCGAGGTGAAGACGGGACCCGGGACGGCGGCGTCCAGCATCCCGAATCCGACGAAGCCCGCGTGCAGCGGCTCGTGCCCGCTGCCGCCTCCGCTGACGATGCCCACCTTGCCCGAGCGGGGCGCGTCGGCCCGCACCACGAACAGGGGATCCGGCACCACCCGCACCAGGTCGGCGTGCGCCAGGCCGAAGCCGGCCACCGACTCCGTGACGACGTTCTTCGGGTCGTTGATGAGCTTCTTCATCGAGGTCTCCTCCAGGATCGGGCCACCACTCGGGCGTCCCGTGACCTGCGGGCGATCCGGCGCGTGGTGGATCGCCGCCCGCACCGTCGCGGACAGCAGCCCCACGTTACGCCCTGCGCTCGCGCCTACGGCAGCGGGACGACGGCGCGCTGCGTCTCGCGGACCCACTCCTCGAGCTTGGCCGTGGCGGCCCCGGAGTCGACGGCCTCCGCCGCGCGGTCCATCGACGTCCGCAGGCGCTCCAGGACGGGCGTGCGCACCAGGTCCGGGTCGCGCGCCAGGTCGAACGCCGCGAGGCCCGCGGCCGCGTTCAGAAGGACGATGTCGCGGACGGGGCCGCCGTCTCCCGCGAGCACCGAGCGCACCACGCTCGCGTTGTAGGCGGCGTCGCGGCCGCGCAGCTCGTCGATCCGCGCGCGGGGCAGGCCCAGGTCGCGCGGGTCGAGGTCGTGCTCGACCACGGAGCCGCGCGACACCTCCCAGATGTGGCTGTGACCCGTGGTGGTGAGCTCGTCGAGGCCGTCGTCCCCGCGGAACACCAGAGCCGTCGCCCCGCGCGTCCGGAACACGCCGACGACCAGCGGCACCCGGTCGAGGTGCGCCACTCCGACCGCCGAGGCCTCGGGACGCGCCGGATTGCAGAGCGGGCCGAGGAAGTTGAACACCGTCGGCACGCCCAGCTCGGCGCGCACCGGACCGGCGTGCCGGAAGCCGGGGTGGAAGAGGGACGCGAAGACGAAGGCGATCCCCGTCCGCCGGAACACCTCGGCCACCCGCTCGGGAGAGAGGGAGAGGTCGACCCCGAGTGCCGCGAGCACGTCGGAGGAGCCGGAGGAGGAGGACGCGGCCTTGTTCCCGTGCTTCACGACGGGCGTGCCGGCGGCGGCCGCGATGATCGACGCGGTGGAGGAGATGTTGACGGTCCCGAAGCGGTCCCCGCCCGTCCCGACGATGTCCAGGGCCATCGGGTCCACGTCCAGCGGCACCGCGTGGTCGAGGATCGCGTCGCGGAAGCCGACGATCTCGTCGACGGTCTCGCCCTTCGCCCGGAGGGCCACCAGCAGTCCGGCGAGCTGCGCCGGAGTCGCCGCGCCCTCCATCACCTGCTCCATGGCCCACGTCGCCTCGGAGACGCTCAGATCGGAGGACTCGAGGAGTGCGCTGAGAACGTGCGGCCAGGACAGGGTTTCCGACATGGCTCCCAGATTATGCGACGAGGATCGCCTCCCGGCTAGTGCGACTTCCCTCCCCTGCCATCGGCCATAATGGTCTGTGTGACGAGCACCTCTCTCTCCCCCACGGCCACCGCGCCCGTAGTGAACCGACCCAACCCGGTCGCGGTCGGAACGATCGTCTGGCTGGGCAGCGAGGTCATGTTCTTCGCCGGCCTCTTCGCGATCTACTTCACCCTGCGCAGCACCTCCCCCGAGCTCTGGGGCGCCGAGACCCAGATCCTCAACGTCCCCTACGCGGGCGTGAACACGGTGATCCTCGTGGCCTCGTCGTTCAGCTGCCAGTTCGGCGTGTTCGCCGCCGAGCGGCTGCAGCCGCGTGCGACGGGCCTCAGCCCGTTCAAGTGGGGCATGGTCGAGTGGTTCTTCCTCACCTACGCCCTGGGCGCGGTCTTCGTCTCCGGCCAGGTGCTCGAGTACGCGACCCTCGTCTCCGAGGGCGTCACGCTCTCCAGCAACGCCTACGGCTCCGCCTTCTACCTGACGACCGGCTTCCACGCCCTGCACGTCACCGGCGGCCTCATCGCGTTCCTCCTCGTCATCGGCCGCGGCTTCGCGGTCAAGAACTTCGGCCACAAGGAGGCGACGAGCGCCATCGTCGTCTCGTACTACTGGCACTTCGTCGACGTCGTCTGGGTCGGCCTGTTCGCCGTCATCTACTTCCTCAAGTGACGCGCCCGCCGATGCCCCACTCCACTCCCGACCCCCGCAGGAAGGACGCCTCGATGGCCTCCCCGAAGACGAAGAGCCGAGCCAAGAAGGGTCGCCGCCACCCGCTCGCCACCCTGGCCCTGATCGCCATCGGCCTCGGGCTCACCGGCGGGACCTACGCCGCGGTCGGCGTCGCGACGTCCGCCTCCGCGGAGACGTCGTCCACCAGCCAGCAGACGATCGACGAGGGCTCGAAGCTCTTCGCCGCGAACTGCGCCACCTGCCACGGCCTCGACGCCGCGGGCACCGACAACGCTCCCTCCCTCATCGGAGTGGGCGCGGCGTCGGTCGACTTCCAGGTCGGCACCGGCCGCATGCCGATGCAGATGCACGGCCCCCAGGCGCTCGAGAAGCCGGTGCAGTTCACCGACGAGCAGGTCGGCGAGCTCGCCGCCTACGTCGCGTCGCTGGCCCCCGGCCCCGCGATCCCCGAGGGCGAGGTCCTCGACGGACAGGGCGACGCGGCGAACGGCGCCGAGCTGTTCCGCATCAACTGCGCCATGTGCCACAACGTCGCCGGGGCCGGCGGCGCGCTCACCGAGGGCAAGTTCGCTCCCCCGCTGGGCGGCGTGACCGAGGCGCACATCTACGAGGCGATGGTCACCGGCCCGCAGAACATGCCGGTCTTCAACGACCTGAACATCTCGCCCGAGGACAAGCGCGACATCATCTCGTACCTCAAGTACATCGAGGCCAACCCGTCCCCGGGCGGATTCGCGCTCGGCTCCCTCGGGCCGGTCGCAGAGGGCCTGTTCCTCTGGATCTTCGGCCTCGGCGCGATCGTGGCCTTGACGGTGTGGATCACCGCCCGATCCAACTAGACGACTGCAGCGCCCTGACGGGCGCGACTGACCCACGGCACCGACTGGTGCCGACACGGCGTGAAAAGGAGAACCATGGCAGAGCACGATGAGGGTGGCACGGACCTCGCCACCTCGTCGGCCACCGGGCACGGAACGGCTCCGGCCGGCACCGCGGTCGTGACGCGGGACCGCGTCCAGGACCCGGGCCTCCCGCCGCACCGCCCCCGGATGACCGACCTCGACCCCAAGGTCGAGAAGCGTGCCGAGCGCACGGTGTACACGCTCTTCTACCTCTCCTTCGCGGGCTCGATCTTCGCGGTCGCCGCCTACATGGCGTTCCCGATCACCGAGGACGTCGCGTCGGTCCGGCTGAACACGCTGTTCATCGGCCTGGGCATGTCCCTCGCGCTCCTGGGCATCGGCATCGCCGCCGTCCACTGGGGCAAGCAGCTGATGTCGGACCACGAGGGCATCGACATCCGCCACCCCGTCCGCAGCGCGGAGCCCACCCGCGCCCGTGCGCTCGAGATCTTCGACCAGTCCGACAAGGAGTCCGGCTTCGGCCGCCGCTCCCTCGTCCGGAACAGCCTGATCGCCTCCCTCGTCGTGTTCCCCCTGCCCGCCGTGATCCTGTTCCGGGGCCTCGGCCCGCAGGACCAGAACCCCGTCGCCCTCCTCAAGACCACCCTGTGGGAAGAGGGCACGAGGCTCACCCTGGACCCGTCGGGAGCGCCGATCCTCGCATCGGACGTCACCCTCGGATCCGCCTTCCACGTCATCCCCGAGGGCCTCAACGACGCCGAGGGCAAGCTGGAGGAGAAGGCCAAGGCCGCCGTCCTCCTGATGCGCCTGAAGCCGGAGGACCTCATCGTCAGTGAGGGTCGCGAGACCTGGAACTACGACGGAATCGTCGCCTACTCCAAGATCTGCACGCACGTCGGCTGCCCTGTGGCGCTGTACGAGCAGCAGACCCACCACCTGCTGTGCCCGTGCCACCAGTCGCAATTCGACATCACGCGCGAGGCCGCCGTCATCTTCGGCCCGGCGAAGCGTCCGCTTCCGCAGCTCCCCATCACCGTCGACGCCGAGGGTTACCTGGTCGCCAGAAGCGACTTCACGGAGCCCGTCGGACCGTCCTTCTGGGAGCGATGACTCACATGTCCACCACCACCCCCTCACGCCCCTCCAGCTCCCCCGCGGAGCCCGAGGACGGCGTCATCCTCGGATCCGGCAAGTTCCAGAAGGGGTACGTCGGAGCGGCGTCGAACTACATCGACGAGCGCACGAGCATCTCCGCGGTCGTCAAGGAGTTCGGTCGCAAGATCTTCCCCGACCACTGGTCCTTCCTCCTCGGCGAGGTCGCGCTCTACAGCTTCGTCATCATCCTGCTGTCGGGCACCTTCCTCACCTTCTTCTTCCAGGCCTCGATGGTCGAGACGCACTACGAGGGCAGCTACCTGCCCCTCAAGGGCATCGAGATGTCGGCGGCGATGTCGTCCTCGCTCGACATCTCCTTCGACATCCGCGGCGGCCTGCTGATGCGGCAGATCCACCACTGGGCGGCACTGCTGTTCGTGGCCTCGATCGGCCTGCACATGCTGCGCATCTTCTTCACCGGTGCGTTCCGCAAGCCCCGCGAGCTCAACTGGGTCATCGGCTTCGTCCTCTTCATCCTCGCGATGGCCGAGGGCTTCACCGGCTACTCGCTCCCCGACGACCTGCTCTCGGGCAACGGCCTCCGCATCATCGACGGCATGGTCAAGGGCATCCCGATCGTCGGCACCTGGATCTCGTTCCTGCTCTTCGGCGGCGAGTTCCCGGGCACCGACATCGTCGGCCGCCTCTACACGCTGCACATCCTGCTGCTGCCGGCGCTGGTGCTCGCGTTCATCGCCCTGCACCTCGTGTTCGTGGTCGTCCACAAGCACACCCAGTTCCCCGGTGCGGGCAAGACCGAGCAGAACGTCGTCGGCTACCCGGTGCTGCCGGTCTACGCCGCGAAGGCCGGTGGATTCTTCTTCATCGTCTTCGGCGTCGTCGTCCTCATCGCCTCGCTGTTCACGATCAACCCGATCTGGAACTACGGCCCGTACGACCCCTCGCCCGTCTCCGCGGGAACCCAGCCCGACTGGTACATCGGGTTCGCCGACGGCGCCCTGCGCCTCGTCCCGCCGGGACTCGAGTGGGCCATCCCGGGCATCGGAACCCTGTCGTTCAACATCCTGATCCCGCTCGTCGGTCTCGGACTGTTCATCGCCGTGGTCATGCTCTACCCGTTCCTCGAGGCGTGGATCACCGGTGACAAGCGCGAGCACCACCTGCTCGACCGTCCGCGCAACGCCGCGACCCGCACCGCGATCGGCGCCGCCGGAGTCAGCTTCTACGCCGTCCTCTGGGCCGCCGCCTCGTCCGACCTCATCGCGACGCACTTCCACCTCACGATGGAGGGCGTGATCCACAGCCTGCAGTTCCTGCTCATCGCGGGTCCGTTCATCGCGTACTTCATCACCAAGCGCATCTGCCTGGCGCTGCAGAAGAAGGACCGCGAAATCGCGCTGCACGGCTTCGAGTCCGGCCGCATCGTCCGCCTCCCCGGCGGCGAGTTCATCGAGGTGCACCAGCAGCTCGACGAGTACGAGCGCTGGAAGCTCGTCGGTCAGGACGAGTACGAGCCCCTGATGATCCGTCCGGACTCGCGTGGCCGCATCACCGCCCCGCAGCGCGTCCGCGCCGGCCTCTCCCGCTGGTTCTTCGAGGACCGGATCACCCCCGTCACCCAGAAGGAGCTCGAGAGCTCGCACAGCGAGCACTGATCCTCCCCCGAAGGGCCCGGACGTTCATTCGTCCGGGCCCTTCGTCGTTCCCGCAGCGGGGCGGCGCCTGTCCTCCGGCGCGGTTGGAGGTCGGCGGTGGACCGAGAGCCGGTGAGACCGGATCACAGCGCCTCGACGGCGACAAGCCGGCAGGAACGTGAGGCGATCCTCCGGACGGCGAGGCCCCCGCTCCGCGGATCACGAGATGCCATCTGACCGCCGAGCTGGAGACGTCCGCCTCCCTCGGATCACCGAGTGATTCAGCCTGTCTCCGTTGTCGCGGCGTCGTCGTCCGGTGAAGTCCCCGTCCCCGTCCACGTCGAGACACTCGGCATCGGTTCGAGGGCACCCGTCCCCAGCAGGCCTATCAGGACTGCCCTCCCCCCACTCACGGTCGAACCCTCTGTGATCGGCGACGGCGACGCTCGCCGGTGCGACCGAGGAGGCGACCTCCGGACATCGACGACCGTCGCTGCAGCGGCGTCTCAGGCTCCCTGTCGTCGCGCCGACCGGCACACAACCCGTTAGCAAGTACCGAGGAGCTCCACGAGCTGCAGGGGCGCGCGCGGTTCCGTCGGGGTGCAGGCTCCACTGGGTTCAGAACGGTGTGCAAGAGGCCCGCAGGGCGGCGCAGGCGCCAGAACAGGCGCAGCAGCCCCAGTACAGCCGCAGGCGCAGCAGTATCCGCGATCCGTAGCGCGCCACCGCCGTCGGCACGCCGACAGGCGCACAGGAGAGCCGCCACAGGCGTAGCCCGCTCACCCGCGACCGGAGCAGGAGCCGTCGCAGCGCAGACCCGTAGGGGTGATGACGCGGGCCGACGCTCCTGCTCGGCGCCGCCCGCTGCACTCCCCTGCGAGCTTCCACGTCGCGGGCCGTCGGGATGTGCCCCGACGAGTTCCTCCGCGCAGGACGCCTCGGTGTCCCGCCAGCATGACACCGCGAGAGATCCAGCTCACCTCGTCATCCCTCACTGAGCGGTCCCGGCCCTCACCGGGAGGTCCCGGCTCTCACCGGGAGGCCCGATCCGCCACCGATCGGCGAGTGCCGCCCCTGCACGAAGCCGAATGGCCGAGCCGACCGGGCCCCGACCGCGCGTCGCTTCCTCCTGGATAAGCGAAAGGGCCGGGTGCACAGAGCCGAAGCCCTCGTGCACCCGGCCCTCGGCCGTGCGATGCGCCCTAGCGGGCGAAGTATCCGCGGTAGTACTCGTACACCCAGCCGGCGATGGCGACCAGGAAGAGCCCGACGGCGATGTAGGTGATCCAGAACCCCACGGCAAGGCCGAGGAATCCGAGAGCCGCGGAACCGCCCAGGATCAGCGGCCACCAGCTCCACGGGCTGAAGAAGCCCAGCTCGGGGTCTCCGTCGTCGATGTCCGCATCGAGGCGGTCCTCGGGGAGCTCAGCACCCTGCGCCTTGTGGACGCGGCCGACGTAGAACGCGATGAACGCGCCCAGCACGGCCGAGAGGCCGATGCCGACGGTGCCGACCCACTCCACCTGGCCCGTGTCGAGCAGCGACCACACGATGTACGTGATGTCGGCGAGGAGGAAGAAGCCCGCGAGGAGCCAGAAGAGATTGACGTTGGCGCGCATGGCCCTACTTCACCGTGCCTTCGGACTTGTCGTACGTGGGGGCGTCCGGAGCGTCCTTCGCCGGACCGATTCCGACGGGGATGCCGGCCTCGGGGTGGTTGAGGTCGAACGCCGGGGCCTCGCTGCGGATGCGCGGGATCGAGGTGAAGTTGTGGCGGGGCGGCGGGCACGAGGTGGCCCACTCGAGCGACCGGGAGAAGCCCCACGGGTCGTTCACCGTCACCTTGGGCGCCTTGCGGGCGGTGATGTACACGTTCAGGAAGAACGGGATCAGCGACACCGCGAGGATCATCGCTCCGACCGTCGACACCTGGTTCATCCAGGTGAAGCCGTCCTCGGGCAGGTAGCTGGCGTAGCGGCGCGGCATGCCGACGACGCCCAGCCAGTGCTGGATGAGGAAGGTGGTGTGGAAGCCGATGAACAGCAGCCAGAAGTGCCACTTGCCCAGCGTCTCGTTCAGCATCTTGCCGGTCCACTTGGGCCACCAGAAGTAGAAGCCCGAGAACATCGCGAAGACGACGGTTCCGAACACGACGTAGTGGAAGTGCGCCACCACGAAGTACGAGTCCGAGACGTGGAAGTCGAGCGGGGGCGACGCGAGGATCACGCCGGTGAGTCCACCGAAGGTGAAGGTGATCAGGAAGCCGATCGCCCAGATCATCGGGGTCTCGAAGGTCACCGATCCGCGCCACATGGTGCCGACCCAGTTGAAGATCTTCACGCCGGTCGGAACCGCGATGAGCATGGTCATCAGCGAGAAGAACGGCAGCAGGACCGATCCGGTGACGTACATGTGGTGCGCCCACACCGTCACGGAGAGGGCGGCGATCGCGATGGTCGCGTAGATCAGCGTCTTGTAGCCGAAGATCGGCTTGCGGCTGAAGACCGGGAAGACCTCGGACACGATGCCGAAGAACGGCAGCGCGATGATGTACACCTCGGGGTGGCCGAAGAACCAGAACAGGTGCTGCCAGAGCAGGACACCGCCGTTGGCCGCATCGTAGATGTGGGCGTCGAACACCCGGTCGGCGCCGAGGGCGAACATCGCGGCGGCGAGCACCGGGAACGCGAGCAGCACGAGGATCGACGTCACCAGGATGTTCCAGGTGAAGATCGGCATCCGGAACATCGTCATGCCGGGGGCGCGCATCGTGATGATCGTCGTGATGAAGTTCACCGCGCCGAGGATCGTGCCGAAGCCCGAGAGCGCGAGGCCGAAGACCCAGAGATTGCCGCCGAGCCCTGGCGAGAACGTCGTGCTCGACAGTGGCGCGTACGCGAACCAGCCGAACGACGCCGCACCCTGCGGGGTGACGAATCCGGCGACCGCGATGAGCGAGCCGAAGCTGTAGAGCCAGTACGCGAAGGCGTTGAGGCGGGGGAACGCGACGTCGGGGGCGCCGATCTGCAGCGGCATCAGGACGTTGGCGAACCCGGCGAAGAGCGGCGTCGCGAACATCAGCAGCATGATCGTGCCGTGCATCGTGAACAGCTGGTTGTACTGCTCGCGCGTCTCGACCACGTTCAGGCCGGGCTCGAACAGCTGGGCGCGGATGACGAGTGCCATCACGCCGGCGATGCAGAAGTAGATGAACGACGTGATCAGGTACATGTACCCGATGACCTTGTGGTCGGTCGACGTCATCCAGCGGACGAGGACGTTCGCCTTGCGCTGGACCGGCGGAGTGCCGGCGGTGCGCGTCGGGCGGGGTGCCGTAGCGGTGCTCATGCTCCCTTACTCCTCGTTCTCGCGGGCCGGCGCGCCGGTTCCGGGAAGGTTCGAATTGCGGTTGTACTCGGCGCCGAGCTGACCGGTCTGGCCCGCGTCGCGCAGCGACTGGATGTAGTCGTCGTACTCGCCCTGCGAGACGACCTTGACGTTGAAGAGCATCGCGGAGTGGTACTCGCCGCAGAGCTCGGCGCACTTGCCCGCGTAAGTCCCCTCCTTGAGAGGCGTGACGTACATGTAGTTCGTCTTGCCGGGGATCATGTCCTTCTTGTAGAGGAAGTCGACGACCCAGAAGGAGTGGATCACGTCGCGCGCGTCGAGCTGGATCTTGATCTTCTGTCCGACGGGCAGGTAGAGCGTGGGGATCTCGGACTCGACGAGCGAGCCGGCGGCGTCTCCGCCCTCCTGGTACTGGCCCTGGATACCGGCGGAGTAGACGTCCTCGTCGACGTAGTTGAAGTCCCACGCCCACTGCTTGCCGTACACCTGGATGGTCTCGTCCGGGTCGTCGTAGGGCTGCTCGATAGCGGCCTGGTCGCGCGCGGTGAAGGCGAAGAAGCCGATCACGAGGATCAGCGGCACGATCGTGTAGAAGATCTCGATCGGCATGTTGTAGCGCAGCTGGACCGGCAGGCCGGTCTGCCCCTTGCGACGGCGGTAGACGACCACCGCCCAGATGGTGAGACCCCACGTGACGACGCCGACGGCGAGCAGGACGATCCAGGAGGTGACCCAGAGTCCGATGACGCGGTCGACGTGGTTCGTCGTGCCGGGTTCGGTGGGGAGCCAGCCCTGGAGCTGCTCTTGCGTGCAGCCCGCGAGGACGAGGGCGAGGGCTCCTGCGACGGGGGCAGCGACCCATCTGCGGATTCGGCGATTGAAGCGCACCGGTGACCTTTCGGAAGACTGGGGACCAGTTCACACGAAACTGTATTAGACCGGCTCCAGCCTACCCTTCCGCTCCGGCGGCCCGGTGCACGACGACCCGCTCTTGACGTCCCGGCCGAGTGGTGCAGTCATGACGAACGGCGCCCGACGGGCCACCGGGGTGGACTGTCGGACGCCGTTCGGAGGCGCTGCGGCCCGGGGCCGCGCGGCGTCAGTGGAAGCTGTCGCCGCAGGCGCAGCTGCCGCCCGCGTTGGGGTTGTCGATGGTGAAGCCCTGCTTCTGGATGGTGTCCTCGAAGTCGATCGAGGCGCCGTCGAGGTAGGGGACGCTCATCTTGTCGACGACGAGGCCGACGCCCTCGAACTCCACCGCGGCGTCGCCGTCGAGGGTGCGCTCGTCGAAGTAGAGCTGGTAGATGAGGCCGGAGCAGCCGCCGGGCTGCACCGCGACGCGCAGGCGCAGGTCGTCGCGGCCCTCCTGCTCGAGCAGGCTCTTGACCTTGGCGGCGGCGGTCGGGGTCATCGAGACGCCGTGGGCCGCGCTGGGCGGGGTGGCGAGGGGGGTCGCCGTCTGGTCGGTCAGTGTGTCTGACATGTCACTCCTCAGGGGACGGGCGGAACGGTCGTCGTGCCTTCCGGGATTCTACGGCTGCAACCCGGGTGGTCACCCGGGTATTCCACGACCGGTGGTCAGTCGCGGTGAGCGGCGGCGCGGAGCAGGAACAGCGCCTCGGTCTGCGCGGCGCGCTTGAAGACGCCCAGGTGAAGCGACTCGTTGGGGCTGTGCGCGCGCGAGTCGGGGTCCTCCACACCGGTGACGAGGATCTGAGCCTCGGGGAACTCGCGCACGAGGTCGGCGATGAACGGGATGCTCCCGCCGATCCCGGTCTCGAGGGGCTCGCGTCCCCACGCGTCGGCCATCGCGCCCTTCACCAGGTCCACGGCCCAGCCGCTCGCGTCGACCAGGAAGGGGCTGCCGGTGTCGACGTCCTCGACCGCGAGGTGTGCGCCGAACGGGGAGTTCGCCCGCAGGTGGCTCTCGATCGCGGCGAAGGCCTCCTCCGCGTCCTGGCCGGGGGCGATGCGGGCGCTGATCTTCACGCGCACGGACGGGACGAGGGTGTTGGAGGCGTCGACGACGCTGGGCGCGTCGATCCCGGTGACCGTGACGGCCGGCTTCGACCACAGGCGCGAGAGGATCGCGCCGGTGCCGATCGGCGAGACCCCGTCGAGCAGCCCGGAGTCGCGGCGGAGGTCCTCCTCGGTCGTCTCGGGCACCGCTCCGTCGTGCTCGGTGAGGCCGGCGACGGCGACCGAGCCGTCCTCGTTCCAGAGCGTCGCGAGCAGTCGGACCGCCGCGAGCATCGCGTCCGGGACCGCTCCGCCGAGCATGCCCGAGTGCGAGGCGTGCGCGAGAGTGCTGACGGTGAGGGTGAAGGTGACGTTGCCGCGCAGGCCCACCGTCAGCGAGGGGGTGTCGACGTCCCAGTTGTCGCTGTCGGCGACGATGATCGCATCCGCGCGGAGGGCGTCGTGGTGCTCGCGGAGGAAGGTGGGGAACGAGCGCGACCCGAACTCCTCCTCCCCCTCGATGAAGAGGACGAGCCCGAGGTCGTGGTCCTCGCCCGCGACCTCGCGGAGTGCGCGCACCGCGGCGAGGTGGGACACGACTCCCGCCTTGTCGTCGGCGGCACCGCGCCCGTACAGGCGGTCGCCGCGCACGGTCGGCTCGAACGGAGGCGTCTCCCACGCCGACTCGGCGCCCTGCGGCTGCACGTCGTGGTGGGCGTAGAGGAGGACGGTCGGCGCTCCGTTGCGGGCGGCGCGGGTGGCCAGGACGGCAGGCTGGCCGAGCACGTCGGTGCCGTCGATCGTGGCGCTGTGGATCGCGACGTCATCGAAGACGCCCGTCTCGCGCGCGAGCTCGGCGATGGCCTCGGCGCTGGCGGCCACGCGGGTCGCGTCGAAGCCGTCCCACGAGACGGACGGGATCCGCACGAGCTGCCCGAGCTGGGCGAGCGAGCGCGGCAGATCGTCGCGGACGGCGGCGAGGACGGCCTCCTCGTCGGAGGAGAGTGCGGGCGGAGTCGGAGCGTCGTGAGCCATGGAGGTAATCTTAAGAGACCCCCGATTCCAAGGACGTTCCCCGTGGCCAAGCACCCGATCGCAACCGACACGCCCGACGACGCCGGCTCCCCCGGCCCCGGGAAGGGCCGGCCGACGCCGACCCGGCGCGAGCAGGAGCTGGCCCGCAAGCGTCCGCTGGTCGTCACCGACCGCAAGCAGGCCGCCCGCGACGCCCGCGAGAAGGCCGCCGTGTCACGCGAGCAGGCCCGCATCGGCCTGGCCGCCGGCGACCAGCGCTACCTGCCGCTGCGCGACAAGGGTCCTCAGCGCAAGTTCGTGCGCGACTGGGTCGACGCACGCTTCAGCCTCGGCGAGTTCCTCATCCCGGTGATGGTCGTCGTCCTGCTGCTGAGCTTCTTCCCGCAGCCGGAGCTGCAGTACGCGACGCTCGTCATCCTCTGGGTGTTCTTCCTCCTCGCGGTGATCGACTGCATCCTCCTCGGCATGCGGATGCGCCGGAAGCTCGCCGAGCGCTACGGCGCCGACAAGGTCGAGAAGGGCATCCGCTGGTACGCCGCGATGCGCGCCCTCCAGCTGCGCGTCATGCGACTGCCGAAGCCCCAGGTCAAGCGCCGCGCCTTCCCCGAGTAGTCGGACGGCGGACCACGAAGGGCCCCTGCGGTCGCGCCTCGCGCGGCTCCGGGGCCCTTCGTCGTGCACGGCGGGTCAGGAGGCGCGGGCCAGTCCCCGGTTGATGTCCCGAGCCCACAGGGGCCCGCGGTAGATGAAGGCGGTGTAGCCCTGGACGAGGGTGGCGCCCGCGTCGAGGCGCTCGCGCACGTCCTCGGCCGTCTCGACTCCTCCGACGGAGATCACGCAGAAAGCCGCGGGGACCACGCCCCGGATCACGCGGAGCACCTCGAGCGAGCGCGCGGCCAGCGGGGCACCGGAGAGGCCGCCGGCGCCGGCCGCCTCGACCACGGCACGATCGGTCGAGAGGCCCTCCCGGGAGAGCGTCGTGTTGGTCGCGATGATCCCGTCCAGACTCAGGCGGACGGCGAGCTCGGCGACCCGGCCGACCTCGTCGTCGGAGAGGTCGGGGGCGATCTTGACCAGCAGGGGCGTCGTGTCGGCGGCGTCCTTGACGGCCGCGAGGAGCGGCTCGAGGCGGTCGATCTCCTGCAGGCCGCGGAGCCCGGGGGTGTTCGGCGAGCTGACGTTCACGACGAGGTAGTCGGCGAGCGGCGCGAGAAGGCGCGTGCTGATCAGGTAGTCCTCGATCGCGTCGTCCACCTCGACCACCCGGCTCTTGCCGATGTTGACGCCGATCACGGGGCGGCGGCGCGCGCTGCGCAGCCGGATCAGCCGCAGCGCCGCGGCCTCGGCCCCGTGGTTGTTGAAGCCCATCCGGTTGACGACGGCGCGGTCCGCGATCAGCCGGAAGAGGCGCGGCCGGTCGTTGCCCGGCTGCGCCCGCGCGGTCAGGGTCCCGACCTCGACGTGTCCGAAGCCGAGCGCACCGAAGCCCAGGACCGCGGTGGCGTCCTTGTCGAAGCCGGCCGCGACGCCGAACGGGGTCTCGAAGCGGAGCCCGAGCGTCTCGACCGCGGGCGTTCCGCGCGGGACGGTGGTCCGGCGCAGGACCGGAGCGAGGGCTCCGAGGGCCCGGATCACCGGGAAGCTCAGGTGGTGCGCCCGCTCCGGGTCGAGGCGGCGCAGGACGGTGCGGAACAGGAGCGGGTACACCCGGGCCTCAGATCTCGTCGGCGCTGTGGGGCACGGAGGTGCGCTCGGCGCGGAGCAGGGTGATCGCAGACTCGAAGTCGTCCAGCGAGTCGAACGCCTGGTAGACGCTCGCGAAGCGGAGGTAGGCCACCTCGTCGAGCTCGCGCAGCGGCGGCAGGATGGCGAGGCCGATGTCGTTCGCGTCGATCTGCGACGCGCCCGTGGAGCGGATGCTCTCCTCCACCCGCTGCGCGAGGACGGCGAGATCGGTGTCGGTGACGGGCCGGCCCTGGCAGGCCTTCCGGACGCCGCTGACGATCTTCTCGCGGCTGAACGGCTCCACGACTCCGCTGCGCTTGATCACGACGAGGCTCGCGGTCTCGGTCGTCGAGAAGCGCCGGCCGCACGACGGGCACTGCCGGCGGCGGCGGATCGAGAGGCCGTCGTCGCTCGTGCGCGAGTCGATCACTCGGGAGTCGGGGTGCCGGCAGAAGGGGCAGAACATCGAGGGCCTCTCGGTCTCAGGCGAAGCGGGCGTCGACGGCGTCGCCGTGGGCGGGCAGCGCCTCGGCGTCGCTGAGAGCGCGGATGTGCGGGGCGACGCGCTCGAGCGCACCGCGGTCGTACGAGATCAGCTGCTGCGGCCGGAGGAAGGTGTAGGCGCCGAGCCCGGAGGAGAAGCGCGCCTGCCCCAGCGTCGGGAGCACGTGGTTGGAGCCGGCGAGGTAGTCGCCCAGGCTCACCGGGGTGGTCGGACCGAGGAAGATCGCGCCGGCGTCGTGGATCCGCTTGGCCGTCGCGACGGGGTCGGCCGTGTGCAGCTCGAGGTGCTCGGGGCCGTAGGCGTCGCTGAACGCGCAGGCGAGCTCGAGGTCGTCGACGATCACGAGCGCGGACTGCGGGCCGTCTAGTGCGATGGCCACGCGCTCCGCGTGGTGGGTGGCAGCGGCCTGGGCGGCGACCTCGCGCTCGACGGCGGCGGCGAGCTCGGCGCTGTCGGTGACCAGGACCGCGGAGGCGGCCTCGTCGTGCTCGGCCTGGCTGACCAGGTCGGCGGCGACAAGGCGCGGGTCGGCGGAGTCGTCGGCGATCACGAGGATCTCGGTCGGGCCCGCCTCGGAGTCGATGCCGACCTGGCCGAGCACCTGGCGCTTCGCGGTGGTGACCCAGACGTTGCCCGGCCCGGTGATGATGCTGACGGGATTCAGCCCGATCGAGTCGACGCCGTAGGCCAGTGCGGCGACGGCTCCGGCGCCCCCGACCGCGTAGACCTCGTCGATGCCGAGCAGAGCGGCCGCCGCGAGGATCGTGGGGTGGACGGAGCCGCCGAACGCCTTCTGCGGCGGCGAGACCAGGGCGATGGAGGCGACTCCGGCGGCCTGCGCGGGCACGGCGTTCATGACGACGCTCGACGGGTAGACCGCCTTGCCGCCGGGGACGTACAGCCCGGCGCGGGCGACGGGCTGCCAGCGCTGGGTGACCGTGGCGCCGTCGTCGAGCTCGGTGGTGCGGGGCGGGGGGATCTGTGCGGCGCTGGCGCGGCGGACGCGCGCGATCGCCTCCTCGAGTGCGCTGCGGATGGCCGGATCGAGGCGGTCGAGCGCCTCGGCGATCTGCTCGGCGGGCACGCGGAGGTGCGGGGGGCGCACGCCGTCCAGCCGCTCCGCCTGGTCGAGGAGCGCCTCCGCGCCGCGTTCTCGGACGTCGGCGATCAGCTCGGCGACGACGGGCCCGACGGAGGCGGACGTGCCCGGATTGCGGGGCACGAGGGCGAGGAGCTCGGCGGAGGAGGGACGACGGCCGCGGAGGTCGAGAGTCTGGATCATGGCCGCCCCAGTCTACGCGCCGCCCTCCCCCGCTCCCTCGCCGCGCGCTCCCCCGCCCGGACCCCGTCCCGCCCGACCCTCGCCCGGTCTCGATCCGCCGCTCCGCGGCTACTCGACCAGCATCTACGGGCGCTCGCCCGGTCTCGATACGCCGCCGCGCGGCTACTCGACCACCAGGAGGACACCGGCGGCCGCAGGCTCGCCCTCCGATCCGCCACCCTCTCGCCCGACCCTCCGAGGCGAACCGGCGATCCTCGTTCGAGTGGATCGCCGTAGCCGTACGCACGACGCTCTTGAGAACCCGGCCACCCTGCCCAGCCGACCGCGCCGAGCCGGGCAGGGACCGGCTCGCCACAGACACCGCGAACCGGCGATCCGCGTGTCAGCGGATCGTCGTAGCCGTACGCACGACGCTCTCACCGACCCGGCCACCCTCCCCAGCCGACCGCGCCGAGCCGGTCGGGGACCGGCTCGCCACAGACACCGCGAACCGGCGATCCGCGTGCCAGCGGATCGTCGTAGCTGGACGCATGACGCTCTCACGAACCCGGCCACCCTCCCCAGCCGACCGCGCCGAGCCGGTCGGGGACCGGCTCGCCACAGGCACCGCGAACCGGCGATCCGCGTGCCAGCGGATCGTCGTAGCTGGACGCATGACGCTCTCACGAACCCGGCCACCCTCCCCAGCTGACCGCGCCGAGCCGGGCAGGGACCGGCTCGGAATTCAATACAGACAGTTCGGCCCCAGCAGGCTCTTCAGCTCGCCGAAGAGGTCCGGGGTGATGCGCACGGGGAACGGCACCTCGAACACGCGGGCCGTGTCGCCCTTGATGAGCTTCAGCCGCACCTCGGTCTGGCCGGAGTGGCGGATGAGCACGTCGCTGAGCTGCGAGACCGTGTCGGTGGTCGCGCGCGACTCGGGCATCGAGACGGTGAGCGGTCCCGAGTCGCCGTCCTGGCTCATCTCGGGGGCGAACAGGCTGAACGCGTGCAGGTTCATCCCGTCGTCGCGCATGCTGACGCGGCCTCTGACGACGACGATGGAGTCGTTCGTGAGCGCCGGGGCGAACTCCTGGTACGCCTTCCCCATGAACATGCAGGTGATCTCGCCGCCGAAGTCCTCGACCTGGATCATCCCGTACTGGTTGCCGGAGGCCTTGGCCATGCGGTGCTGGACGCTCGTGACGAGGCCCGCGACGACCACGGTCTCGCCGTCGGCGATCGTCTCCGAGATCAGCAGGTCGGCGATCGTGGTGCTGTAGTGCTTGGCGAGCTCGGTCTCGAGTCCGGCGAGCGGATGGTCGGACACGTAGAGCCCGAGCATGTCGCGCTCGAAGGCGAGCTTGTCGCGCTTGGCCCATTCGGGCCGCTCGGGCACCTGGATCGCGGCCTGCGGCTCGTCCCAGAGGCTGTCGAAGTCGAAGCCGACCTGGCCGTTCGCCTCGTTGCGCTTCTCCCCCACCGCCGCCTCGACGGCGTCCTCGTGCACCTCGACCAGGGCGCGGCGCGTCGAGCCGAGCGAGTCGAAGGCGCCGGCCTTGATCAGCGACTCGATGGTGCGCTTGTTGGTCACCTGCAGCGGCACCTTGCGGAGGAAGTCGTGGAACGTCTCGAAGCGGCCCTTCTCCTCGCGCGCGGCCCGGATGCCCTCGACGACGTTCATGCCGACGTTGCGGACGGCGCCGAGGCCGAAGCGGATGTCGGTGCCGACTGCGGTGAAGAAGCCGATCGACTCGTTGACGTCCGGCGGGAGCACCTTGATCCCCATCCGCCGGCACTCGTTGAGGTAGGCGGCCATCTTGTCCTTGGAGTCGCCGACGCTGGTGAGCAGCGCGGCCATGTACTCCGCGGGGTAGTGCGCCTTGAGGTACGCCGTCCAGTAGGAGACGACGCCGTACGCCGCCGAGTGCGCCTTGTTGAAGGCGTAGTCGGAGAAGGGCAGCAGGATGTCCCAGAGGGTCTTGACGGCCTCCATCGAGTAGCCGTTGGCGATCATGCCGCCCGAGAAGCCCTCGAACTGCTTGTCCAGCTCGGACTTCTTCTTCTTGCCCATCGCGCGCCGCAGCAGGTCGGCCTGTGCGAGCGTGAAGCCCGCGAGCTTCTGCGCGATCGACATGACCTGCTCCTGGTACACGATCAGGCCGTAGGTCCCTCCGAGCACCTCCGAGAGCGGCTCCTCGAGCTCCGGATGGATAGGGGTGATCTCCTGCACGCCGTTCTTCCGCAGCGCGTAGTTGGTGTGGGAGTCGGCGCCCATCGGGCCCGGCCGGTAGAGCGCGAGGACCGCGGAGATGTCCTCGAAGTTGTCGGGCTTCATCAGTCGGAGAAGGCCGCGCATCGGGCCGCCGTCGAGCTGGAACACGCCGAGCGTGTCGCCGCGGGCGAGGAGGTCGTAGGCGGCCTGGTCGTCGAGCTCGAGGTCCTCGAGCACGAGGTCCTGTCCGCGGTTGGCGCGGATGTTGTCGAGGGCGTCGTCGATGATCGTGAGGTTCCGCAGCCCCAGGAAGTCCATCTTGATCAGCCCGAGCGACTCGCACGCGGGGTAGTCGAACTGCGTGACGATCTGGCCGTCCTGCTCCCGCTTCATGATCGGGATGATGTCCAGCAGCGGATCGCTGGACATGATGACGCCGGCCGCGTGCACGCCCCACTGGCGCTTGAGGTTCTCGAGTCCGAGCGCGGTGTCGAAGACCAGCTTGGCCTGCGGGTCCTCGGCGATGACGTTGCGCACGTCGAGCGCTTCCTTGTAGCGCGCGTGGGCGGGGTCGTTGATGCCGCTGAGCGGGATGTCCTTGCCCATGATCGCGGGCGGCATGGCCTTCGTCAGCTTCTCGCCCATCCCGAACGGGAAGCCGAGGACGCGCGAGGCGTCCTTGAGAGCCTGCTTCGCCTTGATGGTGCCGTAGGTGACGATCTGCGCGACGCGCTCGTCGCCGTACTTCTCGGTGACGTAGCGGATGACCTCGCCGCGGCGACGGTCGTCGAAGTCGACGTCGAAGTCGGGCATGGAGACGCGGTCGGGGTTGAGGAAGCGCTCGAAGATCAGGCCGTGGCGCAGCGGATCGAGGTCGGTGATCTTCATCGCGTAGGCCGCCATCGAGCCGGCACCGGAGCCGCGGCCGGGACCGACGCGGATCCCGTTGCGCTTGGACCAGTTGATGAAGTCGGCGACGACGAGGAAGTAGCCGGGGAAGCCCATCTGCAGGATGACGCGGGTCTCGTAGTCCGCCCGGTCGCGCACCTCCTGGGAGATGCCGTCCGGGTAGCGCTCGCGCAGTCCGGCCTCGACCTCCTTCACGAACCAGGTGTCCTCCGTCTCGCCCTCCGGCACCGGGAAGCGGGGCATGTAGTTCGCCGAGGTGTCGAACTGGACGTCGCAGCGCTCCGCGATGAGGAGCGTGTTGTCGCAGGCCTCGGGGTGGTCGCGGAAGACCTGGCGCATCTCGCGCGGCGACTTGAGGTAGAACTCGTCCGCGTCGAACTTGAAGCGCTTGGGGTCGTCGAGGGTGGTTCCGGACTGCACGCAGAGCAGCGCCGCGTGCGAGGTCGCGTCGTGCGCGTGCGTGTAGTGCAGGTCGTTGGTGGCGA
Organism: Rathayibacter sp. AY1C2; assembly: GCF_002931195.1. Lineage (NCBI taxonomy): Bacteria > Bacillati > Actinomycetota > Actinomycetes > Micrococcales > Microbacteriaceae > Rathayibacter > Rathayibacter sp. AY1C2. Next base: position 70,201 of record NZ_PSWG01000006.1, read on the forward strand.
CCAAAGGGAGGTCGAGGTCCTTCGCGAGCCGGATGACGTCGCCGATCACCCGCCGCTCGATGTCGAGGCCGTGATCCATGATCTCGGCGAAGAAGTTCTCCTTGCCGAAGATGTCGCGGTAGTCGGCGGCCGCCTGGCGGGCCTCCTTGTACTGGCCGAGGCGCAGGCGCGTCTGGACCTCGCCGCTCGGGCAGCCCGTGGTGCCGATCAGGCCCTCGGAGTACTGCGAGAGGATCTCGCGGTCCATGCGCGGCTTGAAGTAGTAGCCCTCGATCGACGCGCGCGAGGAGAGGCGGAAGAGGTTGTGCATGCCCGTCGTGGTCGAGCTGAGCAGCGTCATGTGGGTGTACGCGCCGGAGCCGGACACGTCGTCCCCTCCGCCGTCGCCCCAGCGGATGCGGGTCTTGTCGGAGCGGTGCGTCCCCGGGGTGAGGTAGGCCTCGGTGCCGATGATCGGCTTGATCCCCGCCGCCGTCGCGGTGCGCCAGAAGTCGAAGGCGCCGAACACGTTCCCGTGGTCGGTCACGGCGATGGCCGGCATGCCCTCCTCGACCGCCGCGTCGATCAGCGGCTTCACTCGCGCTGCACCGTCGAGCATCGAGTACTCGCTGTGCACGTGGAGGTGGACGAAGGAATCGTTACTCGGCAAGGATGCGCCTCCGGCGGACTGCGGGCAGGGGAGGGATGGCCGGCGACCCGGGAGGGCCCGTGGACACGGCGGGAAGAAGTCTAACCGCGCCGGACGCGGGTCCGGCCGGGAGAGCGCGGATCACTCCCCGCGCAGCACCTCGAGGGCGTGCACCAGGTCGTCGGGGTACGACGCCTCGAACTGCACCCACTCCCCCGAGCCCGGGTGGGTGAAGCCGAGCCGGACCGCGTCGAGCCACTGGCGGGTGAGGCCGAGCCGCTTCGAGAGGGTCGGATCGGCGCCGTACATCGCGTCGCCGACGCACGGGTGGCGCTGGGCGGCCATGTGCACGCGGATCTGGTGGGTGCGGCCGGTCTCGAGGTGGATCTCGAGGAGGGAGGCGAACGGGAAGGCCTCGATCGTCTCGTAGTGGGTCACCGAGGGCTTGCCGTCGGCGCGGACCGCGAACTTCCAGTCCGAGGACGGGTGGCGGCCGAGCGGGGCGTCGATCGTCCCGGCGAGCGGGTCGGGGTGGCCCTGCACGACCGCGTGGTAGACCTTCTCGACCGTGCGGTCGTGGAACGCGCGCTTGAGGTGCGTGTAGGCGCGCTCGGACTTCGCGACGACCATGAGGCCGCTCGTGCCGGCGTCGAGCCGGTGCACGATGCCCGCGCGCTCGGCCGCACCGGAGGTCGACACGGTGAAGCCCGCGGCGGCGAGGGCGCCGAGCACCGTCGGTCCCTCCCAGCCCACGGCGGGGTGCGCGGCCACTCCGACGGGCTTGTCGATCACCACGATGTCGTCGTCGTCGTGCACGATGCCGAGGCCGGGGACCGCCATCGGCACGATCCGCGGCTCCTCGCGCGGGCTCCACTCGACGCTCAGCCAGGTGCCGGCGTGCACGCGGTCGCTCTTGTCGAGGACCCGTCCGTCGGCGCTCACTCCGCCCGCCTCGGCGACCTCGGCCGCGAAGGTGCGCGAGAAGCCGAGCAGCTTCGCGACGGCCGCGTCAACGCGGAGGCCGTCGAGCCCGTCCGGGACCGGCAGCTCTCGGGACTGCGCCATCAGCGTCCGCCGGGGCGGTCGGCGTCGCGGGCCGCCTCCTCGACGGAGGAGGCCGCTGCGGGGGCGCCCGCTCCGGGGGCGGCGAGAGCGCCGTCCTCGGAGACGACCTGCTCCTGCTCGTCGCGGCCCGCGCGCTCGCGGGTGCCGTCGAGGCCGACGCCCCGCACGCTCAGGAGGACGAACAGCGCCATCGCCGTGCAGATCGCGATGTCGGCGACGTTGTAGATCGCCGGGAGCAGCCACGGCGTGAAGAGGAAGTCGACGACGTGTCCGAGCCCGAAGGAGGGCTCTCGGAACAGCCGGTCGAAGAGGTTGCCGAGGGTGCCGCCGAGCAGCAGGCCGAAGAAGACGCCCCACGCGGTGGAGCGGATCCGGCGCGAGAACCAGATCACGGCGACGACGACGCACGCCGCGATGATCGAGAAGATCCAGGTCGACCCGCTCGCGAGGGAGAAGGCGGCACCCGGGTTCTTCACGTAGTGCAGGATCAGGACGTCGCCGAGGACGTGGACGTCCTCGCCCAGGGTCAGGTTCGTCGTGACCAGGAACTTCGCGGTCTGATCGATCGCGAAGACCGCGAGCGCGACGAGGCCGAGGGTGACGAGCACCCTCGGCCTGACGTCCGCTGCGGCGGGACTACGCCCCAAAGCCCGACAGCGAGGACTCCGTCGACGCCGGCTGGGTGTCGAGGTCGCGGAGCTGGCCCTCGATGTAGCTCTTCAGCTTCTGGCGGTACTCGCGCTCGAAGGTGCGGAGCTCGTCGATGCGGTGCTCGACCGTCGCGCGCTCCTCCTCGAGCTTCGCGACCTGCTGGCGCTGCTTGGCCTCGGCCTCGGCGACGATGCGGGCGGCCGTGGCACGGCCCTCGGCGACGAGAGCGTCGCGCTTCTCGGCACCCTCGCGCACGTGCTCCTCGTGGAGGCGGCGGGCGAGCTGCAGGAGTCCGCTGGAGCTCTCGGCCTCGTCGACCGGAGCCGACTGCGAGGAGCTGACGGGAGCGACGACCGGTGCGGGAGCCGGGGTGGGCTCGGGCTCGGGCTCGGGCTGCGGCTCCGGCTCGGGTGCCTCGTCGACCACCGGGGCGGGAGCAGGAGTGCTCTCGCGCGGGGCGTCGGAGACTCGGGCGTCCGAGGGGCGGCTGTCGCCGGAGGAGAGGCGCTGACGAAGCTCCTCGTTCTCCTGGTTCAGGCGGCGGAGCTCCACGACGACCTCGTCGAGGAAGTCGTCGACCTCGTCCTGGTCGTATCCCTCACGGAACTTGGTCGGCTGGAACCGCTTGTTGACAACGTCTTCGGGAGTGAGCGCCATGGCTTTCCACCTTCGATTTCAAGTAGGTACACGTTTAACAACGCGCGACTAAAGCTAGCAACTTCAGGCGCACGGCGCAGTGCTGACACCGCGGGGAACGTCCGGACGTGCCAACGATACAGGGACGGTCAGGCGCGCTGGAGCCACGTGGCGATGTACATGCCCACGATGACGCAGAGCATGGTGAGGCTCCAGCCGAAATCGAGCGCGATCGGACCGATCGAGACCGGCTTGATCAGGCGTCGGAAGAAGCCGATCGGCGGGTCCGTGACGGTGTAGACGCCCTCCGCGGCGACGAGGCCGGCACCGCGGGGGCGCCAGTCGCGTCGGATCACGCGGACGAGGTCGAGCACGAACCGCGCCCACATCGCGAAGAAGTAGAGCAGCAGCACGAAGTACAGGACGCTCCCGAGGAGCGAGACGACGGAGGTCACCGGGGGCCAGGGCTCCCCGGGATCAGGACTTCGCGAAGAACGACGCGTCGGCGTCGCTCTCGGCGGAGGCGGAGTCGCCGGCGACGGTGATGTGCGACGGCGAGAGCAGGAAGACCTTGCTCGTCACGCGCTCGATGCGGCCGTAGAGGCCCTGCGAGAGTCCGCTCGCGAAGTCGATGAGGCGGCGGGCGTCCGCATCGCTCATCTGCGAGAGGTTGATGATCACGGGGATGCCGTCGCGGAAGTTCTCCGCGATGACCTGCGCGTCGCGGTACTGCTTCGGGTGGACGGTGAGGATCTCGTTCATCTCGGCGGGTGCCGTCGCCTTCGGGGTCTGGGGGGTGGGCTTGCGGAGCGGGGTGACCGTCGCGCGGGGCTGCTGCACCGGCTCGACGGGAGGGACGGGCTGCACCGGGGAGACCGGTGCGCGGTGGGCCGTCGCCGGGGCCGCCTCGACGGGCTCTGCGCGCTCGTACTCGACCTCTTCGTCGGCGAGTCCGAGGTAGACCATCGTCTTCTTCAGCGGGTTGGCCATGGGGTGTCCTCCGTGTCGTGTGTGCTCCCACAGGTGGGTCACCACGAGGTTAGGTGCGGGCGGGGCGTTCTCCGGTGATTGCCGATCCGATTCGCAGGTGTGTCGCACCCTCCGCGATCGCCTCGGCGAAGTCGTTCGACATGCCCGCCGAGATCGCCGTGGCGGAGGGCTCGACGGCGCGCACGCGGTCGGAGATCGACCGGAGCCGGGCGAAAGCCGGACGGGGCTCCTCGTCCAGCGGAGCGACCGCCATCACGCCGCGCAGCGTGAGGCCGGGCGCCCGGGCGAGAGCCTCGGCGAGGGGCTCGACGTCGGCGGGCGACGCTCCCCCGCGGTCGGGATCCTCGGTGAGGTTGACCTGCAGGAACACGTCGAGCGGCTCCTCCCCCGCCTCGAGCAGCGGGACGAGCGCGAGCCGGTCGACGGAGTGGACCGCGTCGGCGTAGCGGCGCACCTGGCGCGCCTTCTTGCTCTGGAGCTGCCCGATGAAGTGCCAGCGCGCAGCGGTCCCCGCCAGCTCGGCCGACTTCTCCTGCGCCTCCTGGTGCCGGTTCTCGCCGAAGTCGACGACGCCCAGCTCGAGGAGGTCGCGGAGCAGCGACACGGGGTGGAACTTGGTCACCACGATGGTCGTGACCGAGGACGCCTCGCGACCGGCCGAGCGGGTCGCGTCGGCGACCCGCTCGGAGACCTCGGCCCAGCGCGCGGCCAGCTCCGGATCCGGCACGACTACTTGAGGAAGTCGGGGATGTCCAGGTCGCTGTCGTCGTCGTCGAAGGACGGGTCGGCGACAGGGGCCGGGGCGGCGACGGGGGTGCTCGACCAGATCGAGCCGGCCGCAGGGGCGGCGGCGGGAGCCGGGACGGGCTCGGCGGCCGACTCGCTCGCCGAGCTCTGCTGCTGGCGCGGCTGGGCGATCGCGGCCTGAGCGGTCCCGCCCGGCTCTCCGCCGTCGAAGCCCGCGGCGATGACGGTGACGCGCACCTCGTCGCCGAGCGTGTCGTCGATCACGGCACCGAAGATGATGTTCGCCTCGGCGTGCACCGCCTCCTGGACGAGGCGCGCCGCGTCGTTGATCTCGAAGATGCCGAGGTTCGAGCCGCCCTGGATCGAGAGGAGCACGCCGTGCGCGCCGTCGATGCTGGCCTCGAGCAGAGGTGAGGCGACGGCCAGCTCGGCCGCCTTGATCGCGCGATCGGCGCCGCGCGACGAGCCGATGCCCATCAGCGCCGAGCCCGCGCCCTGCATGACCGACTTCACGTCGGCGAAGTCGAGGTTGATCAGGCCGGGCGTGGTGATCAGGTCGGTGATGCCCTGGACGCCGGCGAGGAGCACCTGGTCGGCGGTCGCGAAGGCCTCGAGCATCGAGATGCCGCGGTCGCTGATCTCGAGCAGGCGGTCGTTCGGAACGACGATGAGCGTGTCGACCTCGTTCTTCAGCGTCGCGACGCCGGCCTCGGCCTGCGTCTGCCGACGGCGTCCCTCGAACCCGAAGGGCTTGGTCACGACGCCGATGGTGAGGGCGCCGATCGACTTTGCGATCCGCGCGACGACGGGCGCGCCGCCGGTGCCGGTACCGCCGCCCTCGCCCGCGGTGACGAAGACCATGTCGGCCCCCGCGAGGACCTCCTCGATCTCCTCGGCGTGGTCCTCGGCGGCGCGGCGGCCGACCTCGGGGTCGGCGCCGGCGCCGAGTCCGCGGGTCAGCTCGCGGCCCACGTCGAGCTTGACGTCGGCGTCGCTGAGCAGGAGCGCCTGGGCGTCCGTGTTGATCGCGATGAATTCGACACCGCGCAGGCCGAGCTCGATCATGCGGTTGACGGCGTTGACGCCGCCACCGCCGATGCCGACGACCTTGATCACGGCGAGGTAGTTCTGGTTTGAAGTCACGTCTCCGGCCTCCGGGCTGAACCTTAAACCTGTAGTTGAGGCTTAAAGTTATGCTGAGTATGCATTTGGGGTTCGGCTCCGACGGTAGGCGGAGTCCGGTCGCGCTCCCAGCAGACACGCCCGCAACGCTCGAAAGAACGCGCGGATCCGCCGCCGGTCAGGACCGGGGCGCCACGACGGCGGCCTGGGGCGAGGACACGTCGTAGGTGCCGACGACGGCGGGGTCGGTCGCGGCCATCAGCTTCTCGAGCACGACGGCCTTGAGCGCCGACTCGTCCGACCCGCCCCAGACGACTTCCGTGCCGTTCTGCAGGGTGAGCGAGACGTCGTCGCCGGTCGTGGCCGTGGCGGCCGTCACCTGCGGAGCGAGCGACGCGGGCAGGGAGCGCAGCACCCGCGCGGTCGCGCGGAAGCCGGCTCCCGAGGCGTCGCCGGACGCGGTGGTGAGGACCGGGTAGCCGGGCTGCGCCGAGTCCGCCGTCTCGATGACGACTCCGGCCGCGTCCACGAGCTCGAAGCGGCCCCCCGCCGCGATCACGCCGAGGGGCGTGCGCTCGACGATCGACACCACGAGGGTGCTCGGCGGCCGGGTCTGCACCGAGTAGCTCTGGATGAGCGGGGACGCGCCCAGCACGCGGCCGACCTCGTCCCGGTCCACCAGGGTGAGCGGGACGCCGAGCTGGTCGTCGAGCTCGCTCTGCAGGGCGGCGGCGTCGACGCGCTGGGTGCCCGAGATCTCGATCGTGCGCACGGCCATGAGCGGCGAGAAGGCCGCGACTCCGACGATCAGGGCGAGGGCGACGAGCGACCCGGCCACGACCAGGGCGATCAGGCGGCGCCGACGCGCGCGCTTCGTGAAGCGGCGGACCTCCCCCCGCTCGTAGCGCCTCCGCTCGCGGGCGGCCCGGGAGACGGCCCGGTTCTCGGCACCGGGCAGACGCAGGCCCGAGAGGGTGCGGCGGACCGCGCCCGCGCGCGACGGAGTGCGCTCGGCCGGCTCCGGGTCCACGCGGATCGCGGAGACGATCCGGATCGGCTCGGTGTCCGGCTCCGGCTCGCCGCCGCGCGTGGGGACGCTCCGACCGGGCGCCGGAGGGCGTCCGCCGTCGGGCCGCTTCACGGCCGCTCCCCCGCTTCGGGCGCGAGGACCGCGGTCATCGTGCGACCGGCGCGGCCTCGCTCGCGCCGAGCGACTCGAGCACCTGCGGGATGATCCGGTAGACGTCGCCGCAGCCGAGGGTGATGACGAAGTCGCCCTCGCGCGCGATGCCGGCCGTGAGGCGGGCCGCCTCCGCCCAGTCCGGGACGAACGAGACGTGCGACGGGTCGGCGAACTTCTCGCTGACCAGCGCTCCGGTCACTCCGGGCTCCGGATCCTCGCGCGCCCCGTAGACGTCGAGGACGATCGTCTCGTCGGCGTAGCGCTCGAGCGTCTCGGCGAACTCGCGGGCGAAGAGGCGGGTGCGGCTGTAGAGGTGCGGCTGGTGCACGGCGATGATGCGGCCCTCGCCGACCACGGTGCGCGCGGCGGAGAGGGCGGCGGCCACCTCGGTGGGGTGGTGGGCGTAGTCGTCGTAGACGCTGACTCCGCGGACCGCTCCGTGCAGCTCGAAGCGGCGCTCCGTGCCTCCGAACGCCGACACGGCCTCGAGCGAGGCGGCCGGATCGAAGCCCAGGCCCACCAGCACTGCGAACGCGCCGGCCGCGTTGATCGCGTTGTGCCGGCCGGGGATGCGGAGGCGGGCCGAGTAGCGCCTGCCCTCGTACTCGACCGAGAAGCCGACGGGGCCGACGAGGTCGAGGTCGACGACGCGGACGTCCGCCCCCTCGGCCTCGCCGAAGGTCAGCACCCGTCCGCCGTCCAGCCGCTCGGTGACGCGGACGGCGCCGGGGTCGTCGGAGGAGATGACGACGAGCTCGCTCGCGGAGGAGGCGAAGGTGACGAAGGCCTCCTCGAACGCCTCCAGCGATCCGTAGTGGTCGAGGTGGTCCGGATCGACGTTCGTGATGAGGGCGACCGCGGTGTCGTAGAGGAGGAAGCTGCCGTCCGACTCGTCGGCCTCGACGACGAAGACTTCGCCGGAGCCGGCGGCGGAGGAGGTGCCGAGGCTCTCGATGATGCCGCCGTTGACGAAGCTGGGGTCGGCGTCGACGCCGAGCAGGCCGGTGACGATCATGCCGGTCGACGTGGTCTTGCCGTGCGCTCCGGCCACCGCGACCAGGCGCTTGCCGCGCACCAGCCAGGCGAGGGCCTGCGAGCGGTGCAGCACGGGCAGGCCGCGCTCCTTCGCGAGCAGGTACTCCGGATTGTCGGGCCACAGGGCGGAGGTGACGACGACCGCCTCGGCGTCCCCGAGGTTCGCCGCGTCGTGGCCGATGGCGACCGGGACGCCGAGCTCCCGCAGCTGCTCGATGGGGTGGGACTCGCGGACGTCCGACCCGGTGACCCGGTGCCCGGCGTGGTGGAACAGCCGGGCGATCCCGCTCATCCCGGAGCCGCCGATGCCGATGAAGTGGACCGAGCCGAGCTCGTCGGGGACGGTGATGCCGAGGTCGGGCTTGATCACGGGGCTCTCGCTTTCGGGTGGGTCGCGGCGGGCGGGAGGGGCCTCCCGCGGTGCGCCGGATCAGTGTAGACGGTGGGCGGGAGTGCTCTCACGAGCCGCGCGGAGCAGGCTCAGCGCGGAGCGGAGAGGGTCGACTCGATCAGGTCGACGAGCCGCCCGGAGCCGTCGCGGACTCCCACGCGGGCGGCCCGGCGCGCCATCTCGTCGCGACGGGCGGTGTCGCCCAGGAGCGGTACGAGCTCCCGCTGGACCCAGCCGGGGAGGAAGGCGGCGTCCTCGACGAGGACCGCTCCCCCGGCGTCGACGACGCCGCGCGCGTTGTAGCGCTGCTCGCCGTTGCCGACCGGGTACGGGACGTAGACCGCGGGCAGGCCGAGGCCTGTCAGCTCGCTGACGGTCGCCGCCCCCGCGCGGGAGACGGCCACGTCCGCGGCGGACAGCGCGAGGTCCATCCGGTCGCAGTAGGCGAGGAGGTGGTAGCCGGCCACCCCCGGGTCCGTGATCTCGGCGCGGTCGCCCGTGATGTGGAGGACCTGGAAGCCGGTGGCGACGAGATCCCGGGCGGCGGCGTGCACCGTCGCGTTGATCCGTCGAGCGCCGAGGGAGCCGCCGGTCACCAGGAGGGTCTGCCGGGACGGGTCGAGGCCCAGCGCCGCCATCGCCTCGTCGCGGCGCGCGGCCCGGTCGAGCTCGGCGATCTCGCGGCGCAGCGGCATGCCGACCACCCGCGCGTGCGGCAGGGGCGTGCCCTCGAAGGCCACGCCGACCGAGCGGGTCGCGCGCGCGCCGAGGCGGTTGGCGAGCCCGGGGCGCGCGTTGGCCTCGTGGACGGTGAAGGGGACGCCGGCGCGGCGGGCCGCCAGGTAGGCGGGTGCTGCCGCGTACCCTCCGAAGCCGACCACCGCGTCGATCCGCCGGTCGCGGATCGTCCGGACGATGCCGGCGATGGTCGCACGGAAGGCTCCGGGGAACCGCAGCGCCGCCGCGTTCGGACGGCGCGGGAACGGCAGCCGCGGGATCACCGAGAGCTCGTAGCCGCGGAGGGGGACGAGGCGGGCCTCGAGCCCCTCGGCGGTGCCGAGCACGAGCACCTCGTCGTCCGGGTTCCGCCTGCGGATCTCATCGGCCGTCGCGAGCAGCGGATTGACGTGGCCGGCGGTGCCGCCGCCGGCGAGGAGGTAGCGGGTCACTCCGCCGCCGCCTTCCTGCGGCGCAGCACGCCCGCGCCGGGCAGGGGCGCGGTCTGGGTGCGGGCGAAGGAGAGGACGACGCCGATGGCGAGGAGCGAGCTGAGCAGGGCGGTGCCTCCGGAGGAGATCAGCGGCAGCGGGACTCCCAGCACCGGGAGCACCCCCAGGACCACGCCGATGTTGACGAACGCCTGGCCGATCAGCCAGACCATGATCGCGCCGGTGCTGATCCGCACGAACGGATCGGAGGACGCGTGGATGACGCGGAAGAAGGCGACCGCGAGGACCACGAACAGCGCCAGGACGACGATCGCTCCGATCAGCCCGAGCTCCTCGCCGATGATGGCGAAGATGTAGTCGTTGTCCGCGGCGGGCAGCCAGGACCACTTGGCCTTGGAGTTGCCGAGGCCCACGCCGAAGATCCCGCCGGAGGCCATCGCCCAGGTGCCGTGCACCGGCTGCCAGCACGAGTTCTGGTACTCCTCGACGTTGGAGCAGTCGCCGAGGAAGGACATGATCCGGGTGAGGCGGTTGTCGCTGGAGACGGCGAACAGCACCGCTCCGATCGCGCCGACCACCACGATCGGCACGAGGACCTTCATCTGGACGTTCGCGTAGAAGAGTGCGGCGAGGACGATGCCCGCCATGATCACGACCGTGCCCAGGTCGCCTCCGATGAGGACCAGTCCGATCGCTGCGCCGCCGACGATCAGGACGGGGATGAGCGCGTCCTTCCAGTCCTTCGGCGACCGGTAGCGGCGGGCGAGCAGGAGCCCCAGCCAGAGGGCGAGCGCGAGCTTGATGATCTCGGAGGGCTGCATGCTGAAGGCGCCGAGTCGGATCCAGTTGCGGTTCCCGCCGACGGAGTCGCCGAGCGGCGTGAAGAGCACGAGGCACTGGAGGACGCAGCCGGCGATGAGCAGGATCGGCGTCACGCGCTTCCACACGCCGAGGGGCAGCCGCGAGACCACCAGCATCATCGGGATTCCGAGGAGGGCGAATCCGCCCTGGCGCAGGAAGCCGCCGAAGGAGTCGTCGCTCGACACGTAGGAGGTGACCGACGAGGAGGAGAGCACCATCGTCAGTCCGAACAGCACAAGGAAGAGCGTGGTGCCGAAGAGGAGGTAGAAGTTCGGCGAGTGGGAGGCGAAGACCTTCGACAGGACGATCCGCGCGGAGCGGGCCCCGCTCCGGTCCTTCCCGCGCGGCTCAGTGCGCGAGCGGCCCGCGGGGCGGCTCGTCGTCGGAGCGGTCATCGGCTCCCCCTCCCAGGTGTGTCGCCACGGCGGCCGCGAAGGAGCGGCCCCGAGCCGCGTAGTCGAGGAACTGGTCCATCGAGGCCGCGGCGGGTGCGAGCAGGACGACGTCCCCCGAGCGGGCGAGCGTCGCGGCGGCCTCGACGGCCGCCTGCATCACCGCACCAGTGTCGTCCGGCACCGCCTCGCTCACGGGGAGGGCGGGCGCGTGTCGCCGGAATGCCGCGAGCAGCGCCGAGCGGTCGGCGCCGATCACCACGGCGCCCCGCAGGCGGCCGACGTGCGCGGCCACGAGGGCGTCCACGTCGACGCCCTTGAGCAGGCCGCCGACGACCCAGACGACCGACGGGTACGCGCGCAGCGAGGCGTCGGCGGCGTGCGGGTTCGTGGCCTTGGAGTCGTTCACCCAGGTCACCCCGTCGTGCTCGGCGACGACCTGGATGCGGTGGGCGTCGAGCTCGAAGGACGCCAGCGCGGTGCGGACGGCCGTGACCTCGATCCCGCACGCTCGGGAGAGCGCTGCCGCGGCGAGCACGTTCTGGACGATGTGCGGAGCGGCGAGGTTCCGTGCGGCGAGCTCGTCCACGGTGGTGATCTCGAGGGCACTGGTGCGGCGGTCCTCGAGGAAGGCGCGGTCGCAGAGGATGCCGTCGACGATCCCGAAGTCGCTCGGGCCGGGCACGCCGAGGCCGAACCCGATCGCCCGGGCGCCCTCCACCACCTCGGCGTCGAGCACCATCTGCTCGGTCGCCGCGTCGGCGCGGTTGTACACGCAGGCGACGCGGGTGCCGGCGTAGACCTTGCCCTTGGCCGCGCGGTAGGCGTCGAACGAGCCGTGCCAGTCGAGGTGGTCGTCGGCGATGTTGAGGCACGCGCTCGCGATCGGCTCGATCGCGCCCAGGTAGTGCAGCTGGTAGCTCGAGAGCTCCACGACGAGGACGTCGAAGCCCTGCGGGTCGCGGACCGCGTCGAGCACGGGCACGCCGATGTTGCCGCAGGGGGCGGCGCGGAGGCCGCCGGCCACGAGCATCGTCGCCGTGAGCTGGACGGTCGTGGTCTTCCCGTTGGTGCCGGTGACGGCCACCCAGTCCGCCGGAGTGCCGTCGGCGCGCACGACCTTGTCGCGGACGCGCCAGGCGAGCTCGACGTCGCCCCATACGGGGATCCCGGACTCCGCCGCCCACACGAGGATCGGGTGAGTCGGCCGGAAGCCGGGCGACACCACGACCAGCTCCGGTGCGAACGCGTGCAGCTCCTCCGGAGCGGAGTCGAGGCGGTCGGCCCGGTGCAGGCGGGCGCCGATCACCTCGAGGAGGCGCTCGCGCTCCTCGTCGGCGCGGTCGGCGAGGACCAGCACCTCGGAGCCGAGCTCGGTCAGGGTATCGGCCACCGAGAACCCGGTGACGCCCAGGCCCAGCACGGCGACGCGCAGGCCGCGCCAGTCCGAGTGCCAGCTGCGGAGGGAGTCGGGACGGGCGGGATCGGTCATGCCAGCGACAGCCATTCCAGGTAGAAGAGCCCGACTCCGGCGGCGACGAAGATGCCGGCGATGATCCAGAACCGGACCACGACGGTGATCTCGGCCCAGCCCTTGAGCTCGAAGTGGTGGTGGAGCGGGCTCATCAGGAAGATGCGCTTGCCCCGGGTCAGCTTGAAGTAGATCCGCTGGAGGATGACCGAGCCGGTCACGATGACGAACAGGCCGCCGATGAGGATGACCAGCAGCTCGGTGCGGGTGAGGATCGCCAGGGCCGCGAGCGCGCCGCCGAGGCCGAGCGAGCCGGTGTCGCCCATGAAGATCTGCGCCGGCGAGGTGTTCCACCAGAGGAAGCCCACCAGGGCACCGGAGACGGCCGCCGCGATGATGGCCAGGTCGAACGGGTCGCTCACCTGGTAGCACTTGTCGACGACCTCGGGGTTGAGGTGCTGGTCGAAGCACCACTGGTTCGACTGCCAGAACCCGATGATGACGTAGGAGCCGATCGCGAGGATCGAGGACCCGGTCGCGAGTCCGTCGAGCCCGTCGGCGACGTTCACGCCGTTCGACGTGCTGGTGACGATGATGCAGATCCACAGCACGAACAGGCCGATGCCGATCCAGCCGAGGGAGGCGAAGTCGAACGGCAAGTCGCGGATGAACGAGATCGAGGTGGACGCGGGGGTGAGCCCGTTGGAGTCGCGGACCATGATCGCGATCACCGCGAAGGCAGCGGCGACGATGACCTGGCCGGCGATCTTCGCCCAGCCGCCGAGGCCGAGGCTGCGCTGGTTGCGGGTCTTCAGGAAGTCGTCGACGAAGCCGACGAGTCCGAGCCCGACCATCATGAAGAGCACCAGCAGGGCCGACGGCGCGATCGCCCGGTTGCCGAACAGCATCCCGAGGAAGTAGCCGACCACGGTGCCGATGATGATGACGATGCCGCCCATCGTCGCCGTGCCGTGCTTGACGTGGTGCGACTTCGGTCCGTCCTCGCGGATGAACTGGCCCCACTGCAGGCGGTGGAAGAGGCGGATGAACAGGGGCGTCATCAGGAGCGTGAAGGCTCCGGAGAACGCGCCGGACAGGAGGAGTGCCCTCATCGGTGACGCTCCCCGAGACGGTCGGCGAGGAAGCGCAGCCCCGCGGAGTTGGACGACTTGACCAGCACGGTGTCGTCGGGTCGCAGGTAGTCCTCGAGGAGGTCGAACGCCTCGTCGGAGGTCTCCGCGAAGACGGACTCGCCGCTCCACGACCCCTCGCGCTCGGCCGCGACGTGAATCCGGCGGGCGCCTCGGCCCACCACCACGATCTGGGAGATGTTGAGGCGCACGGCCAGAAGGCCCACGCGCTCGTGCTCCTCGTCGGCCCACTCGCCGAGCTCGCTCATCTCTCCCAGGACGGCGACGGTGCGCCCCCCGGGCTTCGCGATCTGGGCGAGGGTGCGCAGGGCGGCCGCGGTGGAGTCGGGACTCGCGTTGTACGCGTCGTTGATGACGCGGACGTCCTCGCCGCCCAGGACCTCCATGCGGCCGCGCTCGGCGAGGGTGACGGTCGCGAGAGCCTCGACGATCGCGGGCAGCGCCACTCCGACAGAGAGCGCGGCGGCGGTCGCCGCGAGGGCGTTCATCACGTGGTGCTCGCCGAGGACGCGCAGCAGGACCTCGGCGCGAGCGGCCTCGCGGCCCTCCCCCGCCGAGACCTCGATGGCGAAGCGGGTGCCGTCGGCGGTCGCGTCGATGTCGACGGCGCGGACGTCCGCGCTCTCGCCGCGGCCGAACCAGAGGACCCGGGCGGCGGTGCGGCCCGCCATCGAGGCGACCCGGCCGTCGTCGGCGTTCAGCACGGCGACGTCGTCGGCGGTGAGGTCGGCGACCATCTCTGTCTTGGCCTCGAGCGTGCGCTCGATCCCGCCGAACTCGCCGGCGTGCGCGAGGCCCACGGCGAGGACGACGCCGACGTCGGGCCTGGCCATCCGGACGAGGCGGCGGATCTCGCCGACCGCGCTCGCGCCCATCTCGGCGACGAGGAAGCGCGTCGACTCGGACACCTGGAGCATCGTGATCGGCGCGCCGACCTCGTTGTTGAAGGATCCGCGCGGAGCGACCGTCTCGCCGACCCGCTCGAGGACGGTGCGGAGGAGGTTCTTGGTCGTCGTCTTGCCGTTCGAGCCGGTGACGCCGATGACGGTGAGCCCGCCCTTCGCGCGGACGCGCCGGACGACCTCGGTCGCCAGCGCGCCGAGCGCCTCCACGGAGTCGTCGACGAGGACCTGCGGCACGTCGAGGTCGAGCGGGCGCTCCACGATGAGGAGCGCGGCACCGCGCTCGAGAGCGGCGGGAGCGAAGAGGTGGCCGTCGGTGTGCTCGCCGCGCTTGGCGACGAAGATGCCGCCGGGCGCGATCTCGCGGGAGTCGGTCTCGGTCGCTCCGTCGATCACGGTGGCGGCCGTGGCGGACGAGCCGGCCAAGTGGAGGCGTCCGGAGACGGCCTCGGCGATCTCGGTGAGGGTGAGGGCGATCATCTACAGCCAGCCCGCCTCGCGCAGCGCGTGACGGACGTCGTCTCTGGCCGAATACGGCATGTGCACTCCTGCGATCTCCTGGTGGTCCTCATGGCCGGGCCCGGCGTAGAGGATCGAGTCCCCTTCGCGCGCGAGGGCGACGGCGGCGCGCACGGCAGCGCGCGGGTCGGCGATCTCGTGGATCTCCCGGTCGGGCACGGCGGCCCGGGCGCCCTGGAGGAGCGCGGCGCGGATGGCGGCCGGATCCTCCCAGCGCGGGTGGAAGTCGGTGACGACCACGACGTCGGCGAGGCGGGCGGCGATGGCGCCCATATCGCTCCGCTTGGTCGTGTCGCGGTCCCCGTCCGCCCCGAACACCATGAACAGGCGGCCGGGCGTGATGGTCCGCAGCGCCTCGAGCGCGTTCTGGAACGCGTCGGGGGTGTGGCCGTAGTCGACGTAGACGCGCGGTCCGCGCTCCCCCGAGACGAGCTCGGCGCGGCCCGGGATGTAGACGTCGAGACGGCTGTCCTCGAGCGCGTGCGCGACGGCGTCCAGGTCGAAGCCCGACTCCACCAGCATCACGATCGCCAGCGCCGCGTTGGACGCCATGTACCAGCCGATCAGCGAGACGGTGACGACGACGGAGCGGTTCTCGGGCCCCTCCAGGCGGAAGGTGGTGCTGTCGGGCGTCGCGTCCAGCACCGTCATCGACCAGTCGGCGGGCGTCGTCGGGGCGACTCCGACGACCGGCGAGCCGGCGAGCGTCGCGACGGGGATGCGGCTGCGCTCGGCGAGCTCGCGCCCCCAGGCGCTGTCGACCGTGACGACGCCGCGGCGTGCGCGCTCCGGCTCGAAGAGGTCCGCCTTGGCCTCGAAGTACTCGCGCAGATCGGAGTAGTCGTCGAGGTGGTCGTGGCTGAGGTTCGTGAAGCCGACGACGTCGAAGACGAGGCCGTCGATCCGGTGCCGCGTGATCGCCTGCGCCGACACCTCGATGGAGACCGCGCGGACGGCGGACTCGCGCATCCGCGCGAGCAGGCCGTGCAGCTCGCTCGCCTCGGGAGTGGTCAGCGAGCTGACCACGGCGACGTCGCCGATCCGGCGCTCGGCGGTGGAGCTGAGGCCGGAGACGACTCCGAGCCGGCGCAGCAGCGCGTCGAGGATGTAGACGACGCTCGTCTTGCCGTTGGTCCCCGTCACGCCGAAGAGCGTCGGGACGTCCTCGCGGGTGCGGTGGATCCACGCGGCGACGTCGCCGAGGGCGGCCCGCGGGTCGGGGGTCACCAGCACGGGCAGGCCGCTGTCGGCGGCGAGCTCCGCTCCGGCGGGATCGGTCAGCACGGCGACGGCTCCGGACGCCGCGGCGGCGGACGCGAAGGCCGCGCCATGGGCACGGCGTCCTGCGACACCGACGTAGAGGTCTCCGGACTCGACCTGGTTCGAGTCCAGCGTGACTCCGCTCACCTCGACGCCCTCGAGGCCGCGGACCGGGCCGAGGGAGAACTCGGCCACGAGCTGCGAGAGGCTCCGCGGCACGGGGTGCTCGGGGCGGAGGGAGGACTGCGGGCGAGGGTCGTGCACTGCCCGCTCTTTCTCTCGTTCTGGTGCGTGGATCGTGGTCCCGGCGGGGCTCACCACGTCGTCGGGTACTCGACGGGCGGCACCGTGGACGGCTCCACCCGGTTGGTCTTGAGCACCTGGGTCATGACCTGCTGGAAGACGGGAGCCGTCGCCTGGGACGTATTCATCTTAACCGGATCGGCGATGGTGACCGTCACGACGTACTCCGGGTCCTCCGCAGGCGCGAGCCCGGCGAGTGAGACGGTGTAGCTCTTCGAGTAGCCGCCCTTCCCGTCGGGCTGCTGCGCGGTACCGGTCTTGGTGGCGATGTTGTAGCCGTCGACGTGGATGTCGTTCGCCAGCCAGCCCTCGTTGTAGTGCGTCTGCAGCATGTCGACGACCTGCTTCGCGGCCGAGCTCGACACCACCTGGGTGCCCGTCGCATCGGGGACGTCCACGACGGAGCCGTCGGCCGTGGTGCAGCCGTCGATCAGCCGCGACGGGAGCCGCACTCCGCCGTTGCCGAGCGTCTGGTAGATGCTCGCGACCTGCACCGCGGTCGCCGAGACGCCCTGGCCGAACATCGTCGTGTAGTTCGTCTGGTTGTCCCAGTCCTGGTAGTCGGCGAGCAGGCCGCCCTCCTCGCCGGGGAAGCCGCTCGTGGTGGGCGTGCCGAGACCGAACTTCTGCAGGTAGTCGTAGCGGGTCTGGGCCGACAGGCGGGAGCCGAGCATCGAGATGCCGACGTTCGACGAGTCCTTGAGGATGCCGGTCAGCGTGTAGTTCGTCGGGGTGTGCGCGAAGTCGTCGCTGAACGAGGCGCCGTCCTTCTCGAAGGAGTCCGGGACGACGACCTGGGTCGTCGGGCCCGCCTGGCCCTGGTCGATCAGCATCGCGGCCGTCATCGGCTTGAAGGTCGAGCCCGGCTCGAACGGCGCGCGGAAGGCGCGCGAGCTGCGGTCGGCGGAGGCGCTCGCCTCGACGTTGTTGGGGTCGACGGTCGGCGTCTCGGCCACGGCGAGCAGCTTGCCGGTCTTGACCTCCTGCACCACGACGATCCCGTAGCTGCCGCCGACCTCGGCGACGCGCTGCGAGAGGACCTGCTGGGAGTAGTACTGGAGGTCGGAGTCGATGGTGAGCTTCAGCGTCCCGCCGTCGACGGCCGGGGTCTCCGAGACGGTGCTGCCCGGGATCCGGACGTAGTCGGCGCTGCGCTCGTAGCTCTCGGACCCGTTCTGCCCCGCGAGGCAGGTGTTCTCCGCGTACTCCATGCCCTCCTGGGCCGCTCCGTCCGCCCCGACGTAGCCGACGAGGTTGCCGGCCACCGCGCCGTTGGGGTAGCTGCGTCCCTGCTGGGTCTCGAAGTAGGTCCACGGGATGTCGAGCGCGACGAGCTTCTGGTAGGCCTCGAGGTCGAGCCCCTCCGAGAGGATCAGGTAGTTGGCCTTCGCGTCCTTCGCGAGCGCGGCGTCCACCGCTCCGGTGATCTGCTCGACCGACTGCCCGGTGATCGCGCCGATCTCGGAGGCGGCCTGCTGCACGCTGACCATGACCTTCTGGTCCTCGCCCAGCTCGCGCGGGAACTCGGCCACGTTCTTCGGCGAGGTCGTCAGCCGGTAGCGCGTGGTGGTGTCCGCGAGCACCGTCCCGGAGCGGTCCACGATGGGGCCGCGCTGGCCGTAGGTGACGACGCTGTTCGACTGGTTCTGGGCGGCCGCATCGGTGAGCTCGTTCGCCCGCACGATCTGGATGTCCACCAGCTTGCCGATGAAGAGTCCGACGACGGCGACGATGATGACGAACGTGACGGCCGTGCGGCGTCTGCTCGAGCGGTGGTGTCTCACTGCGGCGGTGTCCTTCTTGCTCCGGGCGGGCGGGCCGCCGTTCGTCGGGTCCGGATGGTCGTCGTGCGCCCCGCGGGGCGGGTGCCCGCACGGAGGCGGACCGCGACGCCGTGCGTCAGTGCGTGATGGGCGCGGGCAGCTCGCCCTGCAACGGTACGGCCGCGCCGTCGACAGCCGGGGAGGACGCGCTCGCGCCGGGCTGGAGAGCCGGGACGAGGGCGTTGGGCACGAGCGGCGCGGAGGCGGTGCCCGCGACTTCGCTCGACGCGGCGGAGGAGGGGTCGCCCAGCACGGCGCCGTCCGAGAGGCGGAGGTAGACCGGCGCGGTGTTGGCGACCATGCCCAGGCCCTGCGCGGCGGTGGCGAGGTTCTGCGGCGAGCTCAGCGTGTCGACGGCGTCCTGCTTCTCCGCGTTGCTGCGGGTGAGCGACTTCTGCTCGGTCTGCAGCGCCGAGATCTGGTAGGCCCCCTGCGAGAGGCCGACGCTCACCAGGAGCTGGACGACGATGATCGCGAAGAGGCCGGCGACGGCGACGATCCCGTAGACGAGCTTCGGGCGTGACTGCGCCTGACCGGCCGGGACGGCCTCGATGCGGGGGCGGGGCGCCTCCTCCTCGGGGCGTGCTCGGCGGGCGGTGTCGATGACGGCGGGGTCGATGACGGCGGTGGCGCTCATGCGGTGCTCCTGATCCTCTCGGCCGCGCGCAGACGCACGGGTGTCGCTCGGGGGTTGCGGGCCTTCTCGTCGTCGGAGGCGAGCTCGGCTCCGCGGATGACGAGTCGGAACTCGGGTCGATGCTCCGGCAGCTCCATCGGGAGGCCGGCCGGGGCGGTGGAGGAGGACGCGGCCTGGAGCGCGCGCTTGACGATCCGGTCCTCGAGCGACTGGTACGCCTCGACGACGATCCGCCCGCCCTCGTTGATCCGGCCCAGGGCGGCGGGGATCGCCCGCTCGAGGACGGACAGCTCCTGGTTGACCTCGATCCGCAGCGCCTGGAAGACGCGCTTGGCGGGGTGGCCGTTCCGCTGGATCGCGACCGGGGTCGCCGCCTGGATGATCTCGACGAGACGGCCGGAGCGCTCCAGCGGAGCCTCGCGACGGGCCTCCACGATCTTCTTGGCGTAGCGCGCGGCGAGGCGCTCCTCGCCGTACTCGTGGAAGATGCGGCGCAGGGCGGTCTCGTCGTAGTCGGCGAGGATGCTCGCCGCCGTGAGCGGGGCGGTCGAGTCCATCCGCATGTCGAGCGGCGCGTCCTTGGAGTAGGAGAACCCGCGCTCGGTCTCGTCGAGCTGGAGCGAGGAGACGCCGAGGTCGAAGAGCGCACCGTCGATCGTGTCGATGCCCAGCTCGTCGAGCACGTCTGGCAGCTCGTCGTAGACGGCGTGCACGAGGTCGATCCTGGAGGCGTGGGCGGAGAGCCGCTCCCCCGCGAGCTGCAGCGCCTCGGGGTCGCGGTCCAGGCCCACGAGGTGCAGGCCGGGGAAGCGCTCGAGCAGCGCGAGCGAGTGCCCGCCCATGCCGAGCGTCGCGTCGACGACGACCGCCCCGTCGCGCTCCAGCGCCGGAGCCAGGAGCTCGACGCAGCGCTCGAGCAGCACCGGGAGGTGCCGCTCCTCGGTCGGGCGCGGAGCGCCCTTCGGAGTGTTCTCTGCCATGGCGGTCCCGCCGTTCCCGTTCCTGTCGTCCGATCCCCATCCACCTCGCGTCCGGACACCGGGGAAGGTGCGTCCGGGCGCCGAGTGGCTGGGAGTCGCGCGACAGGACCTAGAACAGGCCTGGGATCACCTCCTCCTGGGTGTCGGAGAACACGGACTCCTGCTCCTGCAGGTAGGTCTCCCAGGCGCCCTGCGCCCAGATCTCGGCGCGGTTGCCCGCTCCGATGACGGTGAGGTCGCGGTCGAGGCCGGCGTAGGCGCGCAGCGGAGCCGGGAGGGTCACGCGGTTCTGCTTGTCCGGCGTCTCGGCGCTCGCGCCCGAGAGGAACACCCGGAGGAAGTCCCGCGCCTGCTTGCTGGTCACCGGCGCCTGCCGGATCTTCTCGTGCATCACCTCGAACTCGGCCTGGCTGAACACGTACAGGCACCGCTCCTGGCCGCGCGTGACGACGACTCCGGAGGAGAGCTCGTCGCGGAACTTGGCGGGGAGGATCACGCGGCCCTTCTCGTCGAGCTTGGGGGAATAGGTGCCGAGGAACACGGACTGCCCCCCACTTCTTCCGGCCAAGGATGGTGTGTCCTCCACAGTACTCCACTTCCCCCCACTCACAACCCCGGCGCGGCGCGGGGCGCGCCGGAGAGGCCCCGGTCATCCGCGTGTTTCCGCAGAATCGCGACAGTGGGGCGAAGTGGAGGGGGAATGCCGCGGGAGGGAGGCCGCGGGCACGAAAAAAGGGCCGATCCGTGAGGATCGACCCTGTGGTGGAGCGAAGGGGAGGCTAGCCGCGCCCGTCTCCGCGGTTGTCCCACCTGTCGTTCAGACGGTCCATGAAGCCGGACCCCTGGCGGTTGCCCGAGCGGGGCTTCGACGGACGGCCGACGTCGGGCAGGCCGGGCTCGGAGGAGCCGCCGGCGGCCGGGCGCATGGCCACGATCACGCCGCCGAGCATGAAGGCGAACCCGAGGATGCCGACGAGGGGCTGGCGCACGACCACTCCCGCGACGAGCACGGCGAGACCGAGGATGCCGAGGAGGATGCCGAGCACGAGGGCCCGGTAGTTGGTGCCGCCGCGTCCCTTGCCGACCGCCGCCACGAAATCGGCGTCGTTCTGGTAGAGGTTCCGCTCCATCTCATCGAGGAGCCGTTGCTCGTGTTCCGAAAGCGGCATCGTGACCCCTTCAGGGTGCGGCGTCGACCCTTTCGGGGATCGGCACCGGAATAGGCGGCGTCTGGGCTCGACCGGTCGGGCGGCGCTTCAGTGTAGACCGAGCCCGACGCAGGCACCAGGCACCTTCGGTGCATAGGCTGGTCGGGTGAACCACAGCTCTCGACTGGTCGATCGCGTCCAGCTCCGAATCGATGAATTCCTCACCGGGCGCACGCCAATTCTGCGCTCCATAGGAGAGGACGTCTCCGCCCTCGGCGACCTTTCGCGGGACTTTCTCAGCGGGGGCAAGCGGTTCCGCGCGCGCTTCTGCGAGGCAGGCTGGAACGCGGTGTCGAGCACCTCGAGCGAGGCCCATCCGAGCGGCTCCGATCCGATCGCGAGGGTGGGCGCCGGGCTGGAGCTGTTCCACGCCGCCGCCCTCGTCCACGACGACGTGATCGACAACTCGGACACCCGCCGCGGCGCTCCCGCGGCCCACCGGCGCTTCTCCTCCTTCCACGCCGACGGCGGCTGGACCGGCGACCGCGACGAGTTCGGCCGCTCCTCCGCGATCCTCCTCGGCGACCTCCTCCTGGTCTGGTCGGACGAGATCTTCGCCGCGGCGGAGTGGTCGCTCGGGGATCGAGTCGCAGCCGAGCGCGCGCGCGCGGAGTTCAACCTGATGCGCACCGAGGTCACGCTGGGCCAGTACCTCGACATCCTCGAGGAGAGCGCATGGGTGCAGCACCCCGAGCACGAGCACCTGCAGCGGGCGGAGCGGGTGGTGGTCTACAAGAGCGCGAAGTACAGCATCGAGGCGCCGCTGGTGATCGGCGGCTCCCTCGCCGGCGGCGACGACGCGCAGCTGGACGCCCTGCGCCGCTTCGGGCTCCCGGTCGGGATCGCCTTCCAGCTGCGCGACGACGTCCTCGGGGTCTTCGGCGACCCGGCGGTGACGGGCAAGCCGGCCGGCGACGATCTGCGGGAGGGCAAGCGCACCGTGCTGCTCGGCCTCGCCCGCGGCGCGTGCTCGCCGGGCGAGCGGGCCGAGCTCGACGCGGTCGTGGGCCGGAGCGACGCCGACGCGGCGTCCATCGCGCGGGCGCAGGATATCATCGCGGGCAGCGGCGCCCTCGAGCGGCTCGAGGAGCGCATCGACCAGGAGGTGGCCGCGGCGATCGCGGTCCTCCCCGACGCGCCGCTCCGCACGGAGGGCGTGGCTGAGCTGCGCGAGCTGGCCGCCCAGGTCACGGTCCGCACCTCCTAGGAGCGGACCGGCGGGATCAGGCCAGGGCCTGGGCGACCCGCCGGACCTCGGCCTTGCGGCCGGCGCGGAGGGCGACGATCGGGCTCGTGCCCAGGCTCTCCTCGACCGTCAGCATCCAGTCGACCGCCTCGTCGTCGGTGAAGCCGGAGTCGGCGAGCAGGATCGCGGTGCCGCGGATCTCGCTCATCGGCTCCCCGTCGCGGAGGAAGAGGGCGGGGACCTTCAGCACGCCGTCGCGGCGGGTGCCGAGCAGGTGGCGCTCCTCGAGGAGGCGGCGGACCCGGCCGGCGCCGAGCCCGGTCAGCTCCACGAGGTCGGGGACGGTCAGCCACTCGAGCTCGGAATCGGTCGAGGTGGCGGGGGAAGCGGACGAGTCGGTCACGCGTCAAGACTGCCACGAGCCCGGAGGGCCGCCAACTGCGGGCGCCCCGGAGAAGGAGTCGGGCCCGTCCTGCGCCGCCCGGGCGTCGCTCACCGGTTCCCCCGGGGGTCTTGCCTAGACTCGTCGCGTGACCACCAGCCAGCTCGACCCTCTCCTCGGCCGTCTCGTCGACGGCCGGTACGAGGTGCGCTCGAGGATCGCCCGCGGCGGCATGGCGACGGTCTACCTCGCGCACGACCAGCGCCTCGAGCGCCGCGTGGCGATGAAGGTCATGCACGGCCACCTCTCCGACGACGCGACGTTCAAGAACCGCTTCGTCCAGGAGGCGCGCTCCGCCGCTCGTCTCGCCCACCCGAACGTGGTCAGCGTCTTCGACCAGGGCCAGGACTCGGACATGGCCTACCTGGTGATGGAGTACCTCCCCGGGATCACTCTGCGCGACCTGCTCAAGGAGCGCGGCCGGCTGACCGCCCAGCAGGTCGTCGACATCATGCACTCCGTGCTCTCGGGTCTCGCCGCCGCGCACCGCGCCGGGATCCTCCACCGCGACCTCAAGCCCGAGAACGTGCTCCTCGCCGACGACGGCCGGATCAAGATCGGCGACTTCGGCCTCGCGCGCGCCGCCTCCGCCAACACCGCCTCCGGTCAGGCCCTCCTCGGCACGATCGCCTACCTCTCCCCCGAGCTGGTCACGCGGGGCACCGCCGACACCCGCAGCGACATCTACGCCATCGGGATCATGATCTACGAGATGCTCACCGGAGAGCAGCCCTTCACGGGCGAGCAGCCGATGCAGATCGCGTACCAGCACGCGAACGACTCCGTCCCGTACCCCAGCGCGACGGTCGCCTCCGTCCCCACCTCGCTCGACGAGCTCGTCCTCTGGGCGACCGAGCGCGACCCGGACATGCGGCCCCGCGACGCCGGTGTCATGCTCGCGCAGCTGCTCGAGGCCGAGCGGCTCATGGGCATCACACCGAGCGACCGCCGCGGCGACACGCAGGCGGTCACCCCGCTCCCGGCGCCCGTCGCCGATCCGGCGCCCGCGACGGCCGTCTTCGATACGGCGGAGCCCGGGCAGACCTCGGTCTTCGACCCGGCGCCGGCCCCCGGAGCGGTGCTCGTGGTCGACGAGGACGACGACACCGTCGCCCGGCTCGCGAGCAGGCGCCGCGTCCGACGGCGCCGCGGCGTCCTGCTCACGGTGGTCGTCCTCCTCCTGGCGCTCATCGGCGGCGGGACGGCCTGGTGGTTCGGCGAGGGACCCGGCGCGATCGTGTCGATCCCGGACGTCGTCAGCCAGTCGCAGCAGGACGCGACGGCCCAGCTGCAGGCGCAGGGCTTCGAGGTGCAGCCGCAGGAGACGCCCGACCTCACCGTGCCCGCGGGGACGGTGGTGAGCTCCGATCCGCCCGGCGGGCAGGGGGTGCACAAGGGCTCCGTCATCACGCTGACCGTCTCGAGCGGGCCGCGCCAGCTGCCGGTCCCGTCGCTCGCCGGCCTCTCGGAGGCCGACGCTGCCGCCGCGGTGACGGGCGGCTCCTTCACCGTCGGCGACGTCTCGAAGATCTTCGACGCCGACGTCGACGCCGGTGTGGTCGTCTCCGCCTCGCTGCCGGACGGATCGGCGCTGCCCGAGACGATGTCCGAGACCAGCACCATCGCGATGGTGGTGAGCCTCGGACCGATCCCGAACGTCGTCGGCCTCTCGATCGACGACGCGACGGCGAAGGCGGAGGCGGCCGGTCTCGCCCTCGACCGCAGCGGCGAGGACTGGAGCGACACCGTGGCCGCGGGCGTCGTCCTCACGCAGGCGAACCCGGAGGCGCCCGCCGTGACCGGCGACACCGTCTCGGTCGTCGTGTCGAAGGGGCCCGAGCCCGTCGCCGTGCCGAACGTCGTGGGGATGAACCGCGACGAGGCGAAGGCGGCCCTCGAGGCGGCGGACCTGTCGTGGAGCTACTCCCTGACGACGCTCGGCCCGCTGATCGACGCGGCGCCGAACGAGCTGACCAAGGTCACGAACCAGTCCAACAAGGCCGGCGATCTCGTGCAGCGCGGCACGACGATCCAGCTGTCGATCACCATCACGACCTGACGCCGCCGGTCGAGCCCCTCGGCGGGGACTCGACCGGCGGTCGGGGTCGGATCAGATCGCGAGGCCCCGGAGCTCCTCCGCCACGAGGAACGCGAGCTCGAGCGACTGCATGTGGTTGAGGCGCGGGTCGCAGACCGACTCGTACCGGGTGGCGAGCGTCGCCTCGTCGATGTGCTCCGAGCCGCCGAGGCACTCGGTGACGTCGTCGCCTGTGAGCTCGACGTGGATGCCGCCCGGGTGCGTCCCCGCGGCGCGGTGCGCCTCGAAGAAGCCCTTGACCTCGTCGACCACGTCGTCGAAGCGACGGGTCTTGTAGCCGGTCGGCGTCGTCAGCCCGTTGCCGTGCATCGGATCGGTCACCCACAGCGGCAGGGCGTCGCTCCGCTTGACGGCCTCGAGCAGCGGCGGGAGGGCGTCGCGGATCCTCCCGGCACCCATGCGGGTGATGAAGGTGAGGCGCCCGGGCTCCCGCTCGGGGTCGAGCTTGTCGATCAGCTCGAGCATCGTCTCGGGCGTGGTCGACGGGCCGAGCTTCACGCCGATCGGGTTGCGCACCCGCGACAGGAAGTCGACGTGCGCGCCGTCGAGCTCGCGGGTGCGCTCGCCGATCCAGATGAAGTGGCTGGAGGTGTTGTACGGCGTGCCGGTCCGCGAGTCGATGCGCGTCATGGGGCGCTCGTAGTCCATCAGCAGGCCCTCGTGGCCGGTGTAGAACTCGGTGCGCTTCATGCCCTCGAAGTCGGCCCCGCACGCCACCATGAACTTGACCGCGCGGTCGATCTCGCGGGCCAGCTGCTCGTAGCGCTGGTTCTGCGGGTTCTCGGTGAAGCCCTTGTTCCAGTAGTGGACGAGGCGCAGGTCGGCGAATCCGCCCTGCGTGAAGGCGCGGATGAGGTTCAGCGTCGAGGCGGCGGTGTGGTAGCCCTGAACGATGCGGCGCGGGTCCGCGGCGCGGGACTCCGGGGTGAAGTCGTAGCCGTTGACGATGTCGCCGCGGTAGGCGGGCAGGGTCACGTCGCCGCGGGTCTCGAGATCGCTCGAGCGCGGCTTCGCGAACTGGCCGGCCATCCGGCCCATCTTGATGACGGGCATGCTCGCGCCGTAGGTCAGGACGACGGCCATCTGCAGCACGGTCTTGACGCGGTTCCGGATCTGCTCGGCGGTCGCTCCGGCGAAGGTCTCGGCGCAGTCGCCGCCCTGCAGGAGGAACGCCTCGCCGCGGGCCGCGGCTCCGAGACGCTCGCGCAGCTGGTCCACCTCGCCGGCGAACACCAGCGGAGGGAGCGCGGCCACCTCGGCGGACGCCGCTCGCACGGCCTCCGCATCGGGCCACTGCGGCTGCTGCTTGATCTCGAGCTCGCGCCAATAGTCCAGGCCGGCGACCACGGAGGGGGCGGCGAGGACGTACGGTTCGTTCGGATCGATGACCACGAGGGTGTTCCCGGTTCTGACGGGCGCCAGCGGCGCGCGGAGGGCCGCCGTCCGGACGGACGGCAGCGGTTGACGAGCTTATCGCCTGGCAGGGCGCTCGGCCGGGAGGGGGCCCCGGCGTCGAGCGGGCGCTCAGCGGGTGAGGGCCGCGCGCTTCTCCTTGACCGAGGTCGCGTAGACGTCGAGGTACTCCTGGCCGCTCAGGGCGAGGAGCTCGTACATGATCTCGTCGGTGATCGAGCGGAGGATGAACCGGTCGCCCTCCATGCCCTCGAAGCGGCTGAAGTCGAGCGGCTCCCCGAAGACGATGCCGATGCGGCCCAGCTTCGGCAGGCGCTTGCCGATGGGCATGATGCGCGCGGTGTCGATCATGGCGACCGGGATGACGGGCACGCGGGCCTCGAGGACCATGCGCGCGACACCGGTGCGGCCGCGGTACATGCGGCCATCGGGGCTGCGCGTGCCCTCGGGATAGATGCCCAGGGCGTGGCCGCCCGCGAGGACGCGGAGGCCCGTGTTGAGCGAGGCCTCCGACGCCTTGCCACCGGAGCGGTCGATGGGCAGCATCCCCGTGGCGGTGAAGAACGTCCGCGTCGCCCAGCCCTTGAGGCCCTTGCCGGTGAAGTAGTCGCTCTTGGCGAGGAAGACCATGTTCCGCTCGATCACCAGCGGGAGGATCACGGAGTCGATGAAGGAGAGGTGGTTGCTCGCGAGGATCACGCCGCCGTTCTGCGGCACCTTGTCGGCACCGACCACCCACGGCCGGAAGATCGTCTTCAGGAGCGGGCCCGCGACGATGTGCTTCATGAACCAGTAGAACATCGGGCTCCTCGGCGGTGCGGCGGATCGGGTGCGGCGGGTGCCGCTAGAGGGAGCTCGCGTGCAGGCGCGCCAGGTCGGCGGCCCCCACGACTCCGGCGTCGTTGACGAGCTCCGCGATGCGGAACTCGGGCTCGGGGTGGTAGCCCCGGGCGGGGAGGTTGTCGAGGTAGGCCTGGCGGATGGGGTCCAGCAGGAGGTCGCCCGCCTGCGCCACTCCGCCGCCGATGACGAACATCTGCGGGTCGAGGACGGCGCTCAGGCTGGCCGCCGCCTCGCCCAGCCAGTGGCCGAGCTGTCGCAGCGCCGCGAGGGCGCCGAGGTCGCCGGCGGTGATCAGCTCGGAGATGAGGTGGCCGTTCAGCTCGCCGCCGTTGCGGGCGCGGGCGTCGGCGATGCCCTGGCCGATCCCGCCCGCGTCGGCCAGCTCGCCGGCGAAGCGCTGGAGCGCCCGGCCCGAGCCGTACTGCTCGATGCAGCCGCGGGCGCCGCAGCCGCAGGGCAGGCCTCCGGGGACGACGCGCATGTGCCCGATCTCGGCCGCCGCGCCGAAGCCGCCGCGCAGGAGCCGGTCGTTGATGACGATCGCGCCACCCACTCCGGTTCCGATGGTGAGCATCAGCATGTCGCTGACGAGGCGGCCCGAGCCGTAGCGGAACTCGGCCCAGCCGGCGGCGTTCGCATCGTTCTCGATGATGATCGGCAGGTCGATGCGGGCCGAGAGCTTCTCGCGGAAGGGCTCGTTGCGCCAGTTGATATTCGGGGCATAGTAGACGATCGACTGCGAGGCGTCGATGAAGCCGGCGGCGGCGACTCCGACCGCGGAGACGTCTCCCGGGAGCAGACCGGAGCGCAGATGCTCGACCATCTCGACCACGACGTCGACGATCAGCTCGGGGTGCCCGGCGGGCGTGGGCCGACGGTCCTCGCGGAGGATCCCCCCGAACTCGTCGACCAGGGCTCCGGCGATCTTCGTGCCGCCGATGTCGATCCCGATCGCGTGCACGCGAACCGCCTTCCCGTCGCCACCGGCGCGGCAGCGTCGGCGGGCCGCCCTGAGCGGCGGCCAGGACGAGTGTAGTGACCGCGAGCGCTCCGATGCGGCTCAGCGGCGAGACCCGGCGACGCGTGTCGGCCCTCCTCGCGGAGCCACCGCTGGATCGTTACCCTGAACGGATCCACAGCTTGCGCCGCGCCGGTAGGGTGGAGACGACGTTCATTCAGGTACCGAAGGAGTTGCCGTGGACCAGTTCGATTCCCCCCTGGTGGTTCCGGCCGATCCCCAGGCCAATACGACCGCCCTCCTGCTGGACCGCGTCCGCGAGACGCCCGATCGCCCGCTCTTCGCGTTGCCCGAGGGCGAGGGCTGGCGCGATGTGACGGCGCAGGAGTTCCTCGACCAGGTCACGGCCCTCGCGAAGGGCTTCGTCGCCGTCGGCCTCGAGCCGGGCGAGAAGGTCGGGCTGATCTGCAAGACGCGCTACGAGTGGACGCTGATCGACTTCGCCGTCTGGTTCGCCGGCGGGGTCCTCGTCCCGGTGTACGAGACCTCCTCTCCCGCACAGGTGCAGTGGAACCTCGCCGACTCCGGCGCGCACGCCGTGATCGTCGAGACTCCCGAGCACTTCGCCCGCTTCGACGAGATCCGCGCCGACCTTCCCGAGGTCCGCCTCGCCTGGCAGATCGGGCTGGGCGATCTGGACAAGCTCGTCGCCCGCGGCATCGACGTGCCGGATGCCGAGATCGAGCGCCGCCGCTCGCTGGCGACCGGCACCGACATCGCGACGATCATCTACACCTCCGGCTCCACCGGCCGCCCCAAGGGCTGCATCATCCGGCACTCGAACTTCGTCGAGCTCAGCCGCAACTCGGCGGTCGCCCTGACGGAGCTGATCCACCAGCCCGGCGCGTCGACGCTGCTGTTCATCACCACGGCGCACGTGTTCGCCCGCTTCATCGCGATCCTCTGCGTGCACGGCGGGGTGAAGGTGGGGCACCAGGCCGACACCAGGCAGCTGCTCCCCTCGCTCGCGTCCTTCAAGCCGACGTTCCTCCTGGCCGTGCCGCGCGTGTTCGAGAAGGTCTACAACTCCGCGGAGCAGAAGGCCGAGGCCGGGGGGAAGGGGAAGATCTTCCGCCGCGCGGCCGACGTCGCCGTCGCCCACTCGATGGCGCTCGAGGCGGGCTCGGTGCCGCTCGCGCTGAAGCTGCAGTTCCTCCTCTTCGACCGGCTCGTGTACTCGAAGCTGCGCACCGCCATGGGCGGGAACGTCCGCTTCGCCGTGTCCGGCTCGGCGCCGCTGGGAGACCGGCTCGGGCACTTCTTCCACAGCCTCGGCATCAAGATCCTCGAGGGCTACGGCCTCACGGAGACGACGGCGCCCGCCACGGTCAACCGCACCGAGCGGTTCAAGATCGGCTCGGTGGGCCCGGCGATGCCCGGGGTCTCGATCCGGATCGCGGGCGACGGCGAGATCCAGGTGCGCGGCATCGACGTCTTCGGCGGCTACTGGAACAACGAGGCGGCGACGGCCGAGTCGTTCGACGGCGAGTGGTTTCGCACGGGCGACCTCGGAACCCTGGATGAGGACGGGTACCTGCGCGTCACCGGGCGGAAGAAGGAGATCATCGTCACCGCCGGCGGCAAGAACGTCGCTCCGGCGGCGCTGGAGGATCCGATCCGCGCGAACCCGCTGGTCGGCCAGGTCGTCGTCGTCGGCGACCAGCGCCCGTTCATCGCCGCACTGGTCACGCTCGACGCCGAGATGCTGCCGACGTGGCTCGCGAACAACGGGCAGGACAAGGGCCTCTCACTCGAGGACGCGGCCGTGAACCCGGTCGTTCTGGCCGAGGTGCAGCGGGCCGTCGACGCGGCGAACGAACGCGTCTCCCGTGCAGAGTCGATCCGGAAGTTCGTGATCCTCCCGACCGAGTTCACGGAGGCGAGCGGTCACCTGACTCCGAAGATGAGCATCAAGCGCAACGTCATCCTCGCCGACTTCGCCGACACCATCGCCGCCGTCTACTCCGCCGCCCCCGCCACCGAGGGCATCTCCCTCCGCTGACCCCGCGCTCTCCCCGCGTCACCAGCAGGCCGTCCCGATCGCAGCCGCCTCCGGGACAGCGCGCCCAGCTCTATCCCGTCGGCGGAACGCCCGACGCTCTCCTCGACGCGCCCCTGTCGCGGTGCCGACCGCGCCGGGCCGGGCAGGGACCGGCTCCCCCTCAACACAGCCGTATCCGGGAAAGCGCGTACCAGCGCTTTCCCGTCGGCGGAACGCACGACGCTCCATGGAACGCGCCCACCTCGAAAAGCCGACCGCGCGGAGCCGGGCAGGGACCGGCTCCCCCTCGACACAGCCGTATTTGGTGAAGCGCGTGCCAGCGCTTCACCGTCGGCGGAACGCCCGACGCTCCATGGAACGCGCCCACCTCGAGCGGCCGACTGCGTGGAGCCGGGCAAGGACCGGCTCCCCACCAACACAGCCGTATCCGGGAAAGCGCGTACCAGCGCTTTCCCGTCGGCGAAACGTACGACGCTCCACGGAACGCGCCCATCTTGAGCGGCCGACTGCGCGGAGCCGGGCAAGGACCGGCTCCCCACCAACACAGCCGTATCCGGGAAAGCGCGTCCCAGCGCTTTCCCGTCGGCGGAACGCACGACGCTCCATGGAACGCGCCCACCTCGAAAAGCCGACCGCGCCGGGCCGGGCAGGGACCGGCCCGGAATCGAACTCAGAACCAGTCGGATTCCCGGACGGCCTTCATGGCGGCGCGGCGGTCGTCCTGGGAGAGGCGGTCGAGGTAGAGGCGTCCGTCGAGGTGGTCGCATTCGTGCTGGAGGGCCTGGGCCATGAGGCCGTCGCCTTCGAGGAGGACCTCGTTGCCGTCGAGGTCGGTGCCGCGGACCTTCGCGTGCGGGTAGCGGATCGCGGGGTACCAGAGGTTCGGGACGGAGAGGCAGCCCTCGTCGACCGGTCGCGGGTCTCCGCTGAGCTCGATGATCTCGGGGTTGAGGATGTACCCGATGACGCCGTCGACGTTGTAGCTGAAGGCGCGGAGGTTGACGCCGATCTGGGGGGCTGCGACGCCGGCGCGTCCGGGCGGGCGGACGCTGTCGACGAGGTCCTCGACGAGGCCGCGGACGCCGGCGTCGACCGTCTCGATGGTCGTGGACGGGGTCTTCAGCACCGGGTCCCCGAAGATGCGGATCTGGCGTTCGGTCATGTGGTGCGCTCCCTCAGGGCCTCCTCCGCGCTCAGGAGGGCGTTCTCGACGACTTCGCTCGCTGCGGGGTGCGGCCAGTACTGGCTGCGGGCGAGTCCGCGGATGCCGGTGCCGGCGCTGGCGGCCTGGACGAGCGGCTGAATGAGGATACTGGCCTGCGGCCCGATGATGTGCGCGCCGAGGAGGGCGCCGTCGAGTCCGACGACCAGGAGGCAGGCGCTGGAGTCGTCCTCGAGCGCCCAGCCGAAGGCGGTGGAGCCGTACTCCTGGGTGACGGTGACGACGTCCAGGCCCTGGTCTCGCGCTTCGGCCGCGGTGAGCCCGAAGTGGGCGATCTGCGGGTGGGCGAAGATCGCGCCGGGCACCGGCGAGAGGGTGTCGGAGAGCATCTCGCCCGGGTGCAGGAGGTTGTGCGCCACGAGGCGCGCCTCGTGGTTGGCGACGTGCTTGAGCTGCCAGCGGGACGACACGTCGCCGAGGGCGAAGAGGCCGGGCACGGGGTGTCCGCCGGAGAGGACGCGCTGCTCGGGGTCGACGCTGATCCGGCCGTCCTCGTGCAGATCGATCCCGACGGAGGCGGCGGCGACCGTGTCGCTGTTGGGGTCGCGGCCGAGCGCGACGAGCAGCAGATCGGTCTCGACCGTCGTGCCGTCGCTGAGGGCGACGCGGAGCCCGTCAGGGCGGGCGTCGACGCTCTCGGCGCTCACTCCGGTGAGCACCGTGTACCGCTCGGCGGCGATCCCGGTGAACCGGCGCGAGACGTCCTCGTCGAGGGCGCGGAGGAGGCGGTCGCCGCGGACGGCGACGGTCACGGCCGTGCCGAAGGAGGAGAAGACGTGGGCGAACTCGACGGCCACGGCGCCGCCGCCGAGGATCAGCATCCGCGCGGGGAGCTCGTCGAGCCGCATGACCGAGGACGAGTCCTGGATGCGGGGGTCCGGCTCGTACGCGGCGAGGAGCGGCCTGGGCCGCGAGCCGGCGGCCACGACCACCTGCGGAGCACTGATGCGGGCACCGCTGGCGCTGACGAGGACGTGCGGTCGGTCGCCGTCTCCGAGCGACTCGAAGCCGAAGCTCTCGCGGAGGACGGTCACGTTCGGGGAGCGCTGATCGCGGTACTCGAAACCGCCCTCGCTGATCGCGTCGATCCGGCCGAAGACCCGGTCGCGCACCTCGGCCCACTCGGGGCGGCGGAGGCGGGAGTGGACGCCGATCGGGGCGCCCTGGTCGACGTCGGTGACCACGTCGGCGACATGGACGAACATCTTGGTCGGGATGCAGCCGGCGTTGAGGCAGGTGCCGCCGAACCACTCGCCGTCGTCGAGGATCGCGACCCGCAGGCCGTCGAACTCCGGACCGACGATCGAGTTGCCGGAGCCGGCCCCGACGACGATCAGGTCGAAGGAGTCGGTGGTCGCGTCGGGTCCGTCGGTGCGGTCCTGGAACGCGGCGGACGCCGCCTCGGAGCCCCGGGGCTCAGACACGTCGGACCGGCATGCCCTCGACCACGAGCGCGGCGAGCAGGCGTGCGGCGTCCTTCGTGCCCTCGCGCAGCTGCTCCCACTTCACCACGGAGCCGGCGGCGAGCACCGGGTCGTAGGGGATGCGGACGATGTCGCGGACGCGGGAGCGGAAGTGCGACTCGATCTCCTCCAGCTTCACCAGGCTCGTGCCCTGAGTCGCCGTGTTGAGCGCGACGACCGCGTTGCGCACCAGGGCGCCGTAGCCGTTCGCGTCCAGCCAGGTGAGGGTCTCGGAGGCCAGGCGGGCCTCGTCGACGCTGCCGCCCGAGACGATCACCACCGTGTCGGCGCGCTGCAGCGTGGGCCGCATCACCGAGTGCACGATGCCCGTGCCGCAGTCGGTGAGCATGATCGAGTAGAAGCGCTCGACCAGATCGGCGACCACGTTGTAGTCGTCCTCGTCGAAGGCCTCGGAGAGCTGCGGGTCGGTGTCGGAGGCGAGGACGTCGAGGCGGGTCTCGTCGCGGGAGACCATCGTCGAGAACTCGGTGAATCCGGTCACGCCGGCCGCGCGGTTCACGACGTCGCGGACGGTCGCCCGCGTCTGCTTGGGGACGCGCTCGGCCAGGGTGCCGCGGTCGGGGTTCGCGTCGACCGCGATGATGCGGTCCTCGCGCGCGTCGGCGAGGGCCATGCCCAGGAGCGTCGTGACCGTGGTCTTGCCGACGCCGCCCTTGCGGGTCATGACCGGGACGAAGCGGGTGCCGCCCTCGAACTGCCGGCCGATCCGCTCGTCCATCGCCTTCCACGCCTTCACCTTCGCGGAGTCGCCGAGGTTGACCGTGTGGAAGGTCAGGCCGTAGAGGAAGCGGTGCCAGCCGCCCGTGGGAGCGGGACGGGTCTTGCGGTTGACCTCCAGGAGCCTGTCCGGGGTGAGCATCGACGCCGACTCGGGGACGGCGGCGCTCGGCGCGGACGGGGCGGGAGCGGCGCTCGAGGACTCGGCGCGGAGGCGGTCGCGGCGCGTGGGGACGGCGGCGGGCTCCCCCGCGGACTCGGACGCCGCGGGCTTCTCGGCGGACTCCGCTCGGGCGGGGATCCCCGCCGAGACCGGTCCGTTCGCGCCGGACGGGTGAGCGGGAGCCGGTGAGGGGGTCGGAGCAGGACTCGGCTCCGGGGGCACGAGAGCGTGCGAGCGCGAGGGCGGCAGGCCGAGGCGGCCGACGTCGATCGCGTCCTCGTCCTCGACCGGAGCGGGGGCGGTGGAGCGGCGCCGCGGGCCGGGCGGGGTGATCCGCACGCCGTCGGGCAGGAGGGTCGGAGCGGTGTCGCTCGCTCGCGGGGAGTACTGACCCGATTCCCGAGCCGCGTCCATGGCGGTCCGCGGCGTGGGACCGGTGCCGGTGTCGGGCTGTTCGTCATTGCGCTCATCCATGCGAACGAGCCTCCTTCCGCTCAGGACGAGTGTACCGGCGGGCCCGGATCGCGCCGGGCGGCTTGGTCGGAGCGCGCTCCGACTGCTAGTGCTGCCCGCTTCCGGAGGCGGCGCGGACGGCGCGTGCAGCGAACGGTTAGGTTCTGCCGCCCGGAGGAACGTAAAGTAGTCAGCCATGCATGTACTCAGCGTGAGCTCCCTCAAGGGCGGCGTCGGCAAGACCACGGTGACGCTCGGCCTTGCATCCGCGGCGTTCTCGAAGGGCCTGCGAACGCTGGTCGTCGACCTCGACCCCCAGTCCGACGTGTCGACCGGAATGGACATCAACGTCGCCGGCCACCTCAACATCGCCGACGTCCTGACGTCGCCGAAGGAGAAGATCGTCCGCTCGGCGATCGCCCCCTCCGGCTGGACCAAGGAGCACCACGGCACGATCGACGTGCTGATCGGAAGCCCCTCCGCGATCAACTTCGACGGGCCGCACCCCAGCATCCGCGACATCTGGAAGCTCGAGGAGGCCCTCGCGAGCGTCGAGGCCGACTACGACCTCGTGCTGATCGACTGCGCCCCCTCGCTCAACGCCCTGACCCGCACGGCCTGGGCCGCGAGCGACCGCGTCGCCGTCGTCACGGAGCCGGGCCTGTTCTCGGTGGCCGCCGCCGACCGGGCGCTCCGGGCGATCGAGGAGATCCGCCGCGGACTCAGCCCGCGCCTCCAGCCGCTGGGCATCATCGTCAATCGCGCCCGCGTCCAGTCGCTGGAGCACCAGTTCCGGATCAAAGAGCTGCGCGACATGTTCGGGCCGCTCGTCCTCAGCCCGCAGCTCCCGGAGCGCACCTCCCTCCAGCAGGCGCAGGGCGCGGCGAAGCCCGTCCACGTCTGGCCCGGGGAGAGCGCCCAGGAGATGGCGCACAACTTCGACCTGCTGCTCGACCGCGTCATCCGCACCGGACGCATCGGCGAGCAGGTCCCCGCCTCGACCTAGGGCCGGCGGGCCCGCCGGACTTCTCCGGCTCGAGGTCTCGGGACGCGGGCGATGCTCGATGCTCGAGGAGTGCCAGGGACGGCGCCGGCGGACGCTCGGCGTCGAAGCTCAGCGCGGACTCTCGATGCGTGGGAGGAGCGCGCTACTCGATCAGCATGACCGCACACGAGCGGAGCCCGTTGAGAGATCAGCACGGCGGGACGCGAGCGGAGCCCGTCGTCGGATCCGCAGGGCGGGACACGGACGGAGCCCGTCATCGGACCAGCAGGGTGAGCGGGCGTGATCGGCGGGGAACTCGCGTCCGGCGGACGGTTCACGCGGGCGGGGCCCGCCACTCGACCAGCATGGTGAGACTCGGGTGGCGCCCGTTGCTCGCACAGCACGGCTGCAGGCGGGTCCGCTCCTGACCAGTTGAGCGCGCGGAGGAGACCCGGGAGTCCCCGGAGCAGCGGCCGACCCGCGAGGGGTGGGCGGTCAGCCGACGCGGCGGGAGGCGCGGCGCTGGGCGAGCTCGTCGCCCGGGTCGACCGACTGGTGGTCGAGCTCGACGAGGCTCGACTCGACCTCGCGGAGGACCTTGCCGACGGCGATGCCGAAGACGCCCTGGCCGCGGCTGAGCAGGTCGATGACCTCGTCGTTCGAGGTGCAGAGGTAGACGCTCGCGCCGTCGCTCATCAGGGTCGTCTGCGCGAGGTCGTCGACCCCGGACTCGCGGAGCTGGTTGACCGCCGTGCGGATCTGCTGGAGCGAGATCCCGGTGTCGAGCAGGCGCTTGACCAGCTTCAGCACGAGGATGTCGCGGAAGCCGTAGAGGCGCTGCGTGCCGGAGCCGGACGCGCCGCGCACGGTGGGCTCGACGAGCTCGGTCCGCGCCCAGTAGTCGAGCTGACGGTAGGTGATCCCCGCGGCGCGCGCCGCGACGGCCCCGCGGTAGCCCGCGTCGGCGTCGAGCTCGGGCAGTCCGTCGGTGAACAGGACGAGGTCGCGCTGGCCGCTGACGTCGCGGCTGACTTCTCTCATCCCTGTGCCTCTCGGATCCGGACGCCGGATCCTCCGAACGCGCTCCCTACCGTACCGACCGGCGCAGGCCGAGTAAACGACATCGGCCTCGGCGCCGCGGCGTGTCGCACGGGCCGCCCGTCGGCCGGCGGCGCGGCCCTCACGAGCGGGCGATCCGCGAGAGGGCGCTGCGCACCATCGCCCCGCGGATCGTGCCCAGCTGGGTCGCGAGCCCCACCGCGTTCTCGGCAGCACCGGCGGAGCCGGACGCCTCTCCGCGGCGGGCGCTGGAGGCGACGACGCTCTCGATGAGCGACATCTCGCGCTCGACGGCGACGCGGAGCGGTCGGAGGTGACGGGGCTCGATACCCGATCGGCCGAGGTCGACGAGCGCCTTGAGCGTCGTCACGGCCTCGTCCCCGAACACGTCGCCGCCCCGCACGAGCCCGGCGGCGATGGCCTCCTGGACGAGAGCGGGCGTGGCACCGGACTCGGCCGCGAGGCCCTCGCGGGTCAAGCGCGTGGCGGGGCCGAGGAGCGAGGCGCTCGGACCCCCGACACCGGCCGGCAGGGCGGGCTCGCGCCCGGCGTCGATGTCGTCGAGGTACCCGCGGATGACCTTGAGGGGGAGGTAGTGGTCGCGCTGCAGCGCGAGGATCATCCGGAGCCGCTCGACGTCGGAGCCCGAGAACTTGCGGTAGCCGGAGTCGGTGCGGGCCGGCGAGACGAGCCCCTGCTCCTCGAGGAAGCGCAGCTTGGACGGGGTGACGTCCGGGAATTCAGTGGTCAGCCTGGCCAGCACCTGCCCGATGCTCAGCAGAGCGGCGGAGCCGGTGGGGAGGGCGCGCGCGGAGGAGCGGCCCACGGCTCACGCGTCCGGAGCGGCGACGAGGTCGGCGCGGGACGCGTAGAAGGTGAGTCGGAACTTGCCGACCTGCACCTCGGAGCCGTCGGTGAGGATCGCGGACTCGATCCGGACCCCGTCGAAGTAGGTGCCGTTCAGGGAGCCGAGGTCGTGGACCTCGAACGCTGTGCCCCGGCGGACGAACTCGGCGTGCCGGCGCGAGACCGTGACGTCGTCGAGGAAGATGCCCGCATCGGGGTGACGGCCGACCGTCGTGGAGTCGGTGTCGAGGAGGAAGCGGGCGCCGGTGTTCGGTCCGCGGCGCACGACCAGCAGCGCGGATCCCGAGGGCAGAGCCCCGACGGCCTCGGCCTCCTCGCGGGACGCGCGGTTGTCGAGAGCGGCGAGCTGGGCGCCGATGTCGTCGGTGAACGTCAGAGTCGTCTCCGTCGACGGCTCACCGGGAACGGAATTGTGCTGGGCGGATGATGCTCCACCGACGGGCTCGACCAAGACGTACCTCCTATCAGGTCAGCGTATCCGAATCGTGACCCTCGTCGGACCCCTGAGCACCTGTGCGGACCCCCAGGACGAGGTCCCGCGTCTGGACGGCGTAGACGATCCCGGCCCACCAGTAGAGGAACGCGCCCCACAGCGCGAAGGCCCAGGCGATGGGGAGCGAGGCGGGCGCGAGAGCCGGGAACGCCTGCCCCAGCATGATCAGCGGGAGCGCGTAGAAGAGGCAGAAGGTCGCGAATTTCCCCAGGTGGTGCACGGGAAGCGGTCCGTAGCCGTTGTTCGCCAGGACGACCGCCAGGACCACGAGCATCAGGTCGCGGGCGAGCAGCACGGCGACCAGCCACCAGGGCACCAGTCCGCGGGCCGCGAGGCCCAGCACGGTGGCGAAGATGTAGAGGCGGTCGGCGGCCGGATCGAGGACGCGGCCGAGGCGCGTCATCTGGTCGAAGCGGCGCGCGATCCAGCCGTCGAGGTAGTCGGTGAGGCTCGAGACGACGAGAGTCAGGAGCGCGAGCGCGTCCTCGCCGAGGACCACGAGCACGAGGAACACCGGCACCAGCGCGAGACGCACCATGCTGAGGACGTTCGGGACCGTCCAGATCCGGTCCTCACCGGTGCGCGCCATGCGCCCAGCCTAGGCGGGGCGCACGGCGGCGTGGTCAGCGCTTGTCGCGCCAGACCCGCTCGAACGGCAGGCGCCAGGCGTGCGGCGCGATCAGCTGGTGGATGGCGTTCGGCCCCCAGGAGCCGGGCGCGTAGAGACGGACGGGCGGCGGATCCTGCAGGAGCGGCGCGGAGACCTCCCAGAGCCGCTCGATGCCCTCCGCGGTGGTGAACAGCGTGTGGTCTCCGCGCATCGCGTCGAGGATCAGGCGCTCGTAGGCCTCGAGCGCGTCGCCCGCGCGGTCGGTCTCCTGGAGCGCGAACTGCATGCTCAGCTTGTCGAGCCGCATGCCGGGACCGGGGCGCTTCCCGTAGAACGAGAGCGAGACCTTCGAGGCGTCCGCCAGGTCGAAGGTGAGGTGGTCCGGGCCGTGGGCACCGACTCCGGAGCCCTGCGGGAACATGCTCTTCGGGGGCTCGCGGAACGCGATCGAGATGATGCGCTGGCCCTCGGCCATCCGCTTGCCGGTGCGGAGGTAGAACGGCACTCCCGCCCAGCGCCAGTTGTCGATCTCGCACTTCAGCGCGACGAAGGTGTCGGTCTCGGAGTCGGCGGCGACGCCCGGCTCGTCGCGGTAGCCGATGTACTGGCCGCGCACCACGTTCTCGGGGTTCAGCGGACGCATCGAGCGGAAGACCTTGTTCTTCTCCTCGCTGATGGCCTGGGGCTCCAGCGCGGTCGGCGGCTCCATCGCCATGAACGCCAGCACCTGGAAGAGGTGGGTGACGACCATGTCCTTGTAGGCGCCGGTGGACTCGTAGAACTCGGCGCGACGGTCAAGCGTGAGGCGCTCGGGGATGTCGATCTGGACGTGATCGATGAAGTTGCGGTTCCAGATGGGCTCGAAGAGGCCGTTGGCGAAGCGGAAGGCGAGGATGTTCTGCGCCGGCTCCTTGCCGAGGAAGTGGTCGATCCGGAAGATCTGCTCCTCGCTGAAGGTCTCGTGGAGCTCCGCGTTGAGGACGACCGCGCTCTCGAGGTCGACGCCGAACGGCTTCTCCATGATGATCCGCGAGCGCTCGACCAGCCCGGCCTCGGCGAGCATCCGCACGACGGAGAGAGCTGCCCTGGGCGGGACGCTGAGGTAGTGCAGCCGGCTCACGTCCGGGCCGAGGACCGCCTCGGCGTCGGTCACGGCGGCGGCCAGCGCGGCCGGACCGGCGGACTGCGGGACGTAGCGGAGCTTGGACGCGAACTCGTCCCACTGCGCCGGCGTCAGGGAGCGGCTCCCGAACTCGTCGTAGGCCAGCTTCGCGAAGGCGCGGAACGAGGCGTCGTCGTGCTCCTCGAGCGAGGTGCCGACGATCTGCAGGTCCGGTGCGAGGGAGGAGAGCGCGAGGTGGGCCATCCCCGGGATGAGCTTGCGCCGGGCCAGGTCGCCGACGGCGCCGAACAGCACGACGACATGGGGTGCCGCCTGCTCGGTCTGGACGGCGGGAGCGGGGGGTGCGGTTGTCACGGTCACCCCTCGATCATTCCAGTTCGGATAGTGACGCAGGCGTCATGTGCTCGATACGCACCGCCGCTAAGGTCTCTCCCGTGCATCCGTTCTCCGACGCGTCCGCCGCGACCGCAGCACCCGCCTCCGCCACCGCCCCCTCCTCCGCCGACGGGACGACCGCGCCTCCGCTCGACGAGAGGATCCGCGCCGACGTCCACCTGCTGGGCGAGCTGCTCGGCCAGGTGCTCCGCGAGTCGGGCGAGCCCTCCCTCTACGAGGACGTGGAGCGCCTGCGCGCGCTCACGATCAGCGCCTACGACAGCGGCGACGCCGCCGGGACCGCGGAGGCGGAGGAGTTCGTCGCCTCGCTCACGCTCGAGCGCGCCGAGGAGGTCGCCCGGGCGTTCACCTGCTACTTCCACCTCGTCAACGTGGCGGAGGAGTTCCACCGCGTCCGCGTGCTGCGCCGGCGCGAG
Organism: Rathayibacter sp. AY1C2; assembly: GCF_002931195.1. Taxonomy (NCBI): domain Bacteria; kingdom Bacillati; phylum Actinomycetota; class Actinomycetes; order Micrococcales; family Microbacteriaceae; genus Rathayibacter; species Rathayibacter sp. AY1C2. The sequence continues at coordinate 110,315 of NZ_PSWG01000006.1, forward strand.
GCCGACGCCGGCGCGCAGTCGCCCGAGGACTCGATCCTCGCCTCGATGCGCCGGCTGACCGGGGAGCTCGGGGAGGACGAGGCGTTCGCGCGCCTGTCCCGACTGGAGTTCCGCCCGGTCCTCACGGCGCACCCGACCGAGGCGCGCCGCCGCGCAGTGGCCTCGACCATCCGCCGCATCAGCGACCTGCTCGAGCAGCGCGACGACCCGCGCATGGGCGGCGTCGTGCTGGTGGAGATCCGCCGCAAGCTGCTGGCCGAGGTCGACACGCTGTGGCGCACCGCTCCGCTGCGCGAGTCCAAGCCCACTCCCCTCGACGAGGTGCGCACCGCGATGAGCGTCTTCGACGAGTCGCTGTTCTCGGTGCTCCCCCGCGTCTACCGCCGCCTCGACGACGCTCTGCTCGGCGAGGGCTCGGGCACCCGGGCTCCGGTCGCACCGGCCTTCGTCCGCCTGGGCACCTGGATCGGCGGCGACCGCGACGGCAATCCCTTCGTCACCGCCGAGACGACCCTCGCTGCGGTGGACATCGCCTCCGAGCACGTCCTCATGGGCCTCGAGCGGGTCGCCCGCCGCGTGGGCCGCGCGCTGACCCTCGACGCGTCGACCACTCCCCCGTCGGCCGCCGTCGAGGCGCTCTGGGCCTCCTGCGTCGAGCGGGCTCCCGAGCTCGCCGCCGACATCGCCGAGCGCTCGCCCAACGAGGCGCACCGCCGCGTCCTGCTCTTCGCGGCCGAGCGCCTGGCGGCGACCCGCTCCGAGGGGCCGCTGGCCTACTCCGCCGCCGCCGAGCTGCTGGGCGAGCTGCGCACCCTCCAGGAGTCCCTGGTCGAGGCCGAGGACGTCCGCGCCGCCTACGGCGACCTCCAGGACTTCGTCTGGCAGCTCGAGACCTTCGGCTTCCACCTGGCCGAGATCGAGGTGCGCCAGCACTCGAAGGTGCACCGCGAGACGATCGCCGCGATCCGCGTCGGCGAGGAGCTCGACGAGCGCGGCCTCGAGGTCCTGTCGGTGTTCCGGGCGATCGCGAAGGTCCAGGAGCGCTTCGGCACCGACGCGGCGAGGCGGTACATCGTCTCCTTCACGCAGTCGGCCGACGACCTGCGGACGGTCTTCGAACTGGCCGAGGCGGCGACCGACGGCAAGCCGCCGATCATCGACGCGGTCCCGCTCTTCGAGACCTTCGCCGACCTCGACGCCTCGACCGACATCCTCGCCGAGATGATCCGCCTCCCCCAGGTGCAGGCGCGCCTCGCGGCCACCGGCAACCGGCTCGAGGTGATGCTCGGCTACTCCGACTCGTCGAAGGACGTCGGACCGGTCTCGGCGACGCTCGCGCTCTACGACGCGCAGGCGCGCATCGCGCAGTGGGCGGCCGACGAGGGCATCGTGCTCACGCTGTTCCACGGGCGCGGCGGAGCGCTCGGCCGCGGCGGCGGGCCGGCCAACCGGGCCGTCCTCGCGCAGCCGCCCGGATCGGTGGACGGCCGCTTCAAGCTGACGGAGCAGGGCGAGGTCATCTTCGCCCGCTACGGCAACCCGGACATCGCCACCCGGCACATCGAGCAGGTGGCGGGAGCGACGCTGCTCGCCTCCTCCCCCGCGGTCGGCGAGCGCAACGCGGGCGCCGCGGAGCGCTTCGCCGAGGTGGCGGCGACGATGGACCGCGAGTCGCGCCGCCGCTTCTTCGAGCTCGTGAAGGCCGACGGCTTCGCGCCGTGGTTCGCCCGGGTCACCCCGCAGGAGGAGGTGGGCCTGCTCGCCCTCGGCTCGCGTCCGGCCCGCCGCGGCCTCTCCGTCGAGTCGCTCGAGGACCTGCGAGCGATCCCGTGGGTCTTCGCCTGGACCCAGGCCCGCGTCAACCTGACCGGCTGGTTCGGGCTGGGCAGCGCGCTCGAGGCCGTCGGCGACCTCGACCTGCTCCGCGAGGCCTACGCCTCCTGGCCGCTGTTCACGACGATGGTCGACAACGTCGAGATGTCGCTCGCGAAGACCGACGAGGGCATCGCCCGCCGGTACCTCGCCCTCGACTCCCGCGACGACCTCGCCGGACTCGTGCTCGACGAGATGGCGCTCACCCGCCGGTGGGTGCTCTCGATCACCGGCGAGGAGAGCCTGCTCACGGGCCACCGCGTGCTCGGCCGTGCCGTGCGCCTGCGCACCCCGTACGTCAACGCGCTCTCGCTCCTGCAGCTGCGCGCACTGAAGGCGCTCCGCACCGACCCGGGCGGATCCGGGACGGAGCAGAACCAGCGGCTGCTCCTGCTCGCGGTCAACGGAGTCGCGGCGGGGCTGCAGAACACCGGCTGATCCCGGCTCGGAACGACGGAACCCCCGGCGGCCTCACGGCTGCCGGGGGTTCTCGTGCGTCTGCGGGCGCCTCCCGCCTGCGGAGCGGATCGAAGCGCCGCGCGGATCAGGCCTGCGGAGCGGCGCCGGCCTCCTGAGCGGCCTTCGCATCCTCGTACTGGCGGCGCACCTCGACCATGTCGAGGCCGCGGACCTGCTCGATCAGGTTGTCGAGCGCGGGGGCGGGCAGGGCGCCGGGCTGAGCCATCAGCGGGATGCCGTCGCGGTACACCACGAGGGTGGGGATGGAGGAGATGCCGTAGCTCGCCGCGAGCTGCTGCTGGTCCTCCGTGTCGACCTTCGCGAACGTGATGTCGGCGTTCTTCTCGCTCGTGGCCTCGAAGACCGGAGCGAACTGCTTGCACGGGCCGCACCAGTCGGCCCAGAAGTCGATGAGGACGATGCCGTCGGCGATCGTCTGGTCGTGGGAGTCGAGGGTCATCGCAGTCGTAGCCATGGGGGATGCAACCGGGTGCCCCCGCGGCCTATTCCCGGGCGGGATCGAGGAGGTCGAGCAGCGAGCGCGGACCGACCACGGCGGCCCCGAGCGCCTCGACGCGGGCGGCCAGTCCCCGGTCGGCCGTGACGACGACCGCGGTCTCGAGCGCGCCGACCAGCTCGACGATCGCGTCGTCGCCCGAGCCGTCGGCCGCGTGGACCGTGAGCCGCTCCGTGAGAGCGCCCGCCTCCGGACGGGCGGCGCGCGCCACTCCCTCGAGCACCACGGCGATGCGCGGCCAGACCGTGTCGGCGTCGATCCCCAGGAGACGGCCGGGGACGCCTGCCCCCGCGAGGCGGGCCAGGGAGGCGAGGAGGCGCTCCGCGGCGCCGGCGCGGTCGCGCCACCAGCCGTCGGGGCGTGAGCCGACCACGTTGGCGGCGTCCACGACGAGCACCGGGATCGAGGAGCCGAGCGCGCGCAGACCCGGCCAGGCCGCTCCGAAGCCCGGGTGCAGCGGCAGGGAGGCGACGTCCTCGGGGGCGACCCAGCGCAGCTCGGTGCTCTCGGCGTCGCTGATGCGGGGAGTGAAGTGCTCGCGGGACTCGGCCAGGACGGTGGAGTAGCTCCACGGGCCGATCACGACGACGCTGGAGAGCACGGGCAGGATCAGGTCGGCGGGGACGCCCGCCTCCTCCTCCGACTCCCGGAGGGCCGCCTCGAAGGCCGTCTCCTCGGGGTGACGGGCGCCGCCGGGCAGCCCCCAGGTGTCCCCGAAATGGCTCCAGCTGACGCGGTGCTGGAGCAGGACGCGTCCCGACGGATCGCGCAGGAGGAGGCCGGCGGCGCCGAAGCGCCCCCAGAAGCGGCGTCCGTCGCCGATCTCGACCCAGCCGTCGCCGAGCGACGCGTCGAAGGGGTGGCGCGGGAGCACGGCGTCCGCGCCGGGGTCCTCGCTGGTCATGCCCTCCAGCCTCCCACACCGCGCCCGCCGCGCCCGACCCCGACGGGCTGGCAGAATCGGACGATGCGCCGCTCGAGACCCCTCCGCCTCGCGACGCTCGCCTGGCTCGCGCTGATCGCCCTGATCACGCTGACGCCCGCGCCCTACCCTGCCGGGGAGCCCAACGCGCTGATCCGCGGGATCATCGCGTTCCTCGCCTCCACGCCGCTCACCGGCTGGTTCGACTTCGACGTGGCGGAGTTCACCGCGAACGTGCTGCTCTTCGTGCCGCTCGGTGCGCTGATCGCCGCGCAGCTGCCGGCGGGGCGCCGCCTGTGGGCCGCCGCCATCGGGCTCGCCGTGTCGGCGGCCGTCGAGACCGCGCAGCTGCTGTGGCTGCCGACCCGCGTCTCCGACGTGCAGGACCTGGTCTCGAACGGCAGCGGCTCCCTGATCGGCGCCCTGCTGACGATCGCGCTGCTCCGCTTCTCCCCCCGCCGCCGCTCCCGGAAGGACCGCACCGCCCATGCCCGCTGAGACCCTCGTCGTCCTCGACCGACCCTCCCTCGACGCCGAGGCCCACTCGCCGGGAGGACCCGCGCACCGCATCGATCCGAGCGGGCGCGGCGATCTGGACGTCACCGACCTCGGCTTCACCCGCGGCGACGGCGTGTTCGAGACGATCAACCTGGTCGACGGACGGCTGCAGGCGCTCGACGCGCACCTGGACCGCTTCGAGCGCTCGGCCCGGATGCTCGACCTGCCCCGGCCGGACCGGGCCGCCTGGCTCGAGGCGATCGGAGCGGCGGTGGCCGCGCACCCGCCCGTCGCGGAGGCGATGGTGAAGACGATCCTGACCCGCGGCGTCGAGGAAGGCGGGCGGCCCACCGGCGTCGTCTTCGTGCAGACCAGCCCGGACTTCGGCCCGGCCCGCCGCGACGGCGTGCGCGTGGTGCTCCTGGACCGCGGGCTGCGCTCCGACGTGCAGTCGACGTCCCCCTGGCTGCTCGCCGGCGCGAAGACGCTCTCGTACGCGGTGAACCGTGCGGCCGCGCGGGAGGCCGCCCGGCGCGGTGCCGACGACGCCCTGTTCGTGTCGAGCGACGGCTACCTGCTCGAGGGGCCGACCTCGAACCTCGTGCTGCTGGCGGGCGGGGAGCTCGTGACTCCTCCGCCGAGCCTCGGGCTGCTGCCCGGCACCACGCAGGCCGACCTGTTCGTGCTCGCGCCGGGCCTCGGCCTCGGGACGGCGGTGCGTCCGCTGCGCGCGGGCGATCTGGAGGCGGCGGACGCGGCGTGGCTGGTCTCGAGCGCGCGCAACGCCGCTCCCGTCCGCGCCGTCGACGGGACCGACCGCCGGGTCGACGCCGACCTCTCGGCCCGGATCAACGCCGCGCTGCTCGCCCGCTGAGACTCCGATCCTCCCCCGTGGGACGCCCCGCGCCGAGCGCGGACGGCGTCCCGGAGGAGAGAGCGCTCAGGAGAGGCCGTCGACGTCCGCGGGGCCGCGGCTGATCAGTCCGCCGCGGACGTGCTCGACGGTGGGGTCGAGCTGGACCGGCTCGCGCTCGTCCGCCGCCTCGTCGTTGATCACGGCCGACACGATGCCGCGCCAGTCGGTGCCCTCGGCCACGGCGTCCTCGGAGCCGACGCGGCGCGTGACGAACACGGCCTCCGACTCCTCGCCCGCGTGCGAGATGACGGCGAGGACGCCGACGGTGCGACCGCCCGGGTGCTCGATCCGCCACTCCTCGTGCCCGGACGGGACGAGCGAGAACTCCAGGCCCGCGTGCGGGAAGCCGGTGGGGCGCAGCTCGGACGGGGATCCGCTCTGCGGAGGCGCGCCGCGGGTGGGGACCCCGGTGCCCTCGCCGCTCGTCGTGCTCATGCCGACGTCGCCGCGGGTTCCGCCGGCTCCGGAGCTGTCGTTCGCCGCGACCATGCGGTCGTCGCCGCTCCGCAGCGCGTCGTCCGCTCCGGTGTAGATGCTGTCGTCTCGGTTCATGGGAACCTCCTTGTCGGCGGCCAGTGTAGGACCGCGGGGTGGGTGGCGAGCGGGCGCCGTTCGTAGACTGGGGGGATGCAGATCCCGGTGACCGGTGCCGTGCGGGTGGACGCGTGGCTCTGGGCGGTGCGCATCTACAAGACGCGCTCCGCCGCGACGACCGCGGCCCGAGCGGGCCACATCCGCGTCAACGGCGAGCGGGCCAAGGCGGCGCAGACCGTGCGGGTCGGCGACGAGGTCCGCGCCCGGATCGGCGGCTTCGACCGGGAGCTGATCGTCCGCGGACTCGTGGTCAAGCGGGTCGGTGCGCCGGTGGCCGCCGAGTGCATGGAGGACCGGACGCCCCCGCCGCCACCCCGGGAGTCCGCGCCGGGCGTGATCGTCCGTGACCGCGGAGCGGGCCGCCCGACGAAGCGCGACCGGCGCGACATCGAGCGCCTCCGCGGATTCTGACCGCGCGACCCGGCAGCGGCCTCAGGGGGCGAGCGCGCGCAGGCGCTCCAGGAGCCCCTCCGCCGCCTCGTCGAGGAACCGCTGCTGCAGCTCGTCGCCGACCTGGACGAGGGCGATGTCGGTGAAGCCCGCCTCGATGTAGGGCACGAAGCTCTGGGCGAGCTCGTCGAGGTCGGGGCCGCAGGCGATCTGCTCGGCGACGTCCTCCGGGCGAACGAACTGGCTCGCTCCGGCGAAGCCGGCGGGGGTCGGCAGATCGGAGTTGACCGCCCAGCCGCCGGCGAACCAGCGGAACTGCTCGTGGGCCAGCGCCACTCCCTGCTCCTTGTCCGGCGCCCAGCAGATCGGGATCTGGCCGATCGTGCGCGAGGGGGCGGCGTCCGCACCGCGGACCGCGGTCCACTGCGAGATCAGCTCCGCGTCGGGCTCGGTCGTGATGAGGTGGTCGCCGATCGGCGCGAAGCGGGCGATCGACTTCTCCCCCGAGACCGCCAGGCCGATCTCGACCGGCGTGTCCGGCAGGTCCCAGATGCGGGCGGAGTCGACGCGGAAGTACTCGCCCTCCCAGGTCACCAGCTCGCCGGTGTGCAGCTCGCGGATGAGGTGGACGGCCTCCTCGAGCATGTCCTGGCGCACGGCGACCGAGGGCCAGCCCTCGCCGACGACGTGCTCGTTGAGGTTCTCGCCCGAGCCGAGGCCGAGCGTGAAGCGGTCGTCGGAGAGGATCGCGAGCGTCGCGGCCTTCTGCGCGACCACGGCCGGGTGGTAGCGGATGGTCGGCGCGGTGACGTAGGTCGTGAGGTCGATGGTCGACGTGGCCTGCGCGACCGCTCCGAGCAGCGTCCAGGCGTAGGAGGCGTGCCCCTGCTCGGTCAGCCACGGCGAGTAGTGGTCGCTCGAGACCGCGAACTCGAAGCCGAGCCTCTCGGCGTCGACCGCGTAGCCCACCAGCTGCTTGGGTCCGCTCTGCTCGGTCATCAGGGTGTATCCGAATCGCACCATGGTCCGTCCTCGTTCCGCTCGTCGTGGGATGCCCGGGGGCACGTCCCATGGTGGGCGGGGCGCCGGATGCGCGCTAACCCCTTGCCCCGGTCGCGAGCGGCGGCTAGCGCGGCGTCAGACGAAGCGGATGCGGTTCTGCACGCGGGTGCGGACCTCGAACGACTCGCCGTACCCGCCGAGCCGCGGGTCGTCCGTGCCGGAGCGCAGCAGCTGCGGCAGCAGCGAGCGGCGGATGACGACGGCGCCCTGGTGCCTGCCGCGCTCGACCTGCTCGAACGGCTGCTCCAGCGCGTCGTCCGGCACGACCACGACGCTCGTCGAGAAGCGGACGCCCAGCTCGCGGCCGAGACGGCGCGCGGCCTTCGCGAGCGAGGCGATCGGCTTCTCGTCCTCGGCGATCCCGGGGCCCTCGAGCTCGCCCTTCCTCAGGCGGACCGGATCGCCCCAGTCGGCGGAGGTCAGCGCGAGCAGGCCGGCCGGCCCGAGCACGAGGTGGTCGATCTTGAGCCCGCCGTCGCCGACCGCGACGTCGTTCCAGATCGTGTAGGCGATGCCGAGCGCGCCGACGAGCGCGGCCGTCGCCTCCTCGGCCTGAGCCTTCGCGAGCCAGGAGCGGACCTCGCGAGGAGCGGAGCGGACGATCGCCGGGTCGAAGGGGTCCTCGGTCTCGACGCCGCGGCCGAGCCACTCGCGCACCAGGCGCAGGTAGTACTCGCGCGCCGCGCCTCCCGGGTGACCGTAGGAGCGGGCGCGCACGGCCGAGGCGGTCTGCGGGCGCGGTGAGCCGGTGTACGGCGACTGCGGGGAGGACCTCCCGGGGGCGGGAGCACCTCGGTCGTAGTCGCCGCGGGCGGAGGCGCTGCCGATCCGCTCCCAGGCGAGCTGCACCGCGTGGAACGACGCGGCGTCGCCTCCCGTGTCCGGATGGGTCTCGCGGAGGCGGAGCCGGTACGCCCGGCGGAGCTCATCGTCGGACGCGGTGGCGGCGACGCCCAGCACCTCGTAGGGGGTGCGGGCGGCGTGGCTGTCGGGCATGTGCTTCCGGGAGGGTCGGGGCGGGGGGTTCCGAGTGTATCGACGCGGGCCGGGAGCACGGTGGGAGCGCGCACCGCGTCGGCTCGGAACGCGCCGAGCGCCCAGCGGGGGAACGGGCGCCCGGCGGGGGTCAGTGCGCGAGCAGCTCGCGCACCCGCGGGATGACCTGCGTGCCGTAGAGCTCGATGTTGCGCATGATCGCCGGGTGCGGCAGCGTCCCGGCGCTGTACTTGAGGTCGAAGCGGTCGATGCCCAGGGCCTCGACCGTTCGCGCGATCTTCCGGGCGACCGTCTCGGGCGAGCCGAGGTGGATGGCGCCGTCGGGGCCGGCCTCCTCCTCGAAGCGCTCGCGGGTCATCGGGGACCAGCCGCGCTCGCGGCCGATGGCGTCCATCATCGCCTTGTGGTGCGGGAAGTACAGCTCGCGCGCCTCCTCGTCGGTGTCGGCGACGAAGCCGGGCGAGTGCACGGCGACCGGGAGGCGGGGCTGCTCGAGCTGGTCGAGCGCGCGGCCGAAGAGGTCGACGTAGGGGCGGAAGCGGGCCGGCGAGCCGCCGATGATCGCCAGGACGAGCGGGAAGCCGTACCGGGCGGCGCGGACGACCGACTCGGGGCTGCCGCCGACGCCGATCCAGGTGCGGAGAGTGCCGTTGTCGAGGGTCGGGTAGACGCTCTGCTCGGTGAGCGCGGGGCGGGTCGTGCCCTGCCAGGTGACCGGGCCGCCCTGGATCAGAGCGTGGAAGAGGTCGAGCTTCTCCTCGAAGAGGACCTCGTACTGCGCGAGGTCGTAGCCGAAGAGCGGGAAGGACTCGGTGAAGGAGCCGCGGCCGAGGATGACCTCGGCCCGGCCGCCGGAGAGTCCGTCGAGGGTGGCGAAGCGCTGGTAGACGCGCACCGGGTCGTCGGAGGAGAGGACCGTCACGGCGGAGCCGAGGTGGATGCGCTCGGTGCGGGCCGCGATGGCGGCGAGCACGACGTCCGGTGCGCTCACGGCGAAGTCGGCGCGGTGGTGCTCGCCGATCCCGAAGAAGTCGATGCCGACCCGGTCGGCCAGGACTCCCTCCTCGACCACGTCGCGGAGGACCTGGCCGTGCGGCAGCGGGGCGCCGTCGGGGCCGGCGGTGACGTCGCCGAACGTGTCGACGCCGAACTTGACTTCATGCATACTCATGGACTTCTGCAACCTCCGGGGGTCGACGGCTATTCCTGCGGGCGGGGTCCGACGTCCCCGGGCAGGAGCGCGTCGGAAGAGACGATCCCCGCCTCGAGCGCCGGCTCGCGGTAGGCGCGCCCGAGCGAGGCGACGGTGTCGTGCGCGTTCAGGCCGCTCGGGTTCGGCAGCACCCAGAGCGGCGCGCCCGCCACGTCCTCCTCCTGCCTGCCCTGCACCGCCCTGCGGCGTCCGAACGCGATCCGGTAGGCGGTGATGCCGACCACCGCGACGGCCCGGGGTCGCACCCGCTCCACGGTGGCGACCAGCCGCTGAGCGCCCTCGCGCAGCTCCTCCGCGGTCAGCTCGTCGGCGCGGGCGGTCGCCCGGGAGGCGAGATTGGTGATGCCGACGCCGCGGGAGACGAGCTCCGCGCGGTCCGCAGCGCTCATCCCCTCGGACACGCGCGGCGCGCGCTCGAGGATCCCGGCCGCGACGAGCGCCGGGTAGAAGCGGTTGCCGGGGTGGGCGAAGTGCGCGCCGGTGGCGGCGGTCCACAGTCCCGGGTTGATGCCGACGAAGAGGAGCCGGACGTCGTCGCCCAGCAGGTCCTCGACGGTGCGGTCCTGGAACGCTGCGAGCTCGGCGCGGGTGAACGGCATGCGACCATCCTGCCGCGGCGCAAGTCCTCTCGGCACGGGGTCGCCGGTGTCAGCATGGAGGCATGACGAACGCATCCCAGGACCACCCGATCCAGCACGGCAGCGACGACGCGCAGCTCGACGAGAAGCTGCGCGGCGTGCTGCTGCAGGTCGCCGGCGACGCCGAGCTGCGACCGGAGGAGGACGTCGAGACCCTGCTGCGCCAGCGCCTGCGCGACACGCGGATCTCGATCTCGGACGAGGCGATCCCGGGACTCGCCAAGCGCATCCCCGGCCTCATGCAGCGCGGGGGCGGCGACGTGAACCCCGGGGCGCACTAGCCCCCAGGGACGGGCGCGGGCCGGGCGGCCGCTCGGACCCGCGCCGGCCCGCGCTACTCGGGGACCGCCGGGCCCTTGCGGTGGTGGTCGAACACCAGGCTCGTGCGCGTCGAGGCTACCGCCGGGTTCGCCGAGAGGTTCGAGACCACGAAGTCCCGCACGTCGCTGGAGTCGCGGACCGCGACGTGGATGATGAAGTCCTCCGAGCCGCCGAGGAAGAACACCTGCACCACCTCGGGCAGCGCGCGGATCTCCTCCGCGAAGCGCGTGATCGCCTGGCGCTGGCCGACGCGGATGCTGACGCTGATCAGCGCCTGCAGGGTCAGGCCGAGCGCCGCCGGGTCGAGCTCGGCGGTGAAGCCGGTGATGACGCCGCGCTCGACGAGGCCCCGGACGCGTGCGACGCAGGTCGACGGGGCGATGCCGGCGCGCTCGGCGAGCCGGCTGTTGGGCGTCCGCGCGTCGGCGCGGAGGAGGCGCACCAGGGTCCGATCGACCGGATCCAGGTCGTCGAGGTCGTGCAGATCCTTCGGTGGCATGCGCCCGCTCCCTCACTCCGCCGACGAACCTTCGGCCCGTGCGGTGACTTCCGACCGATCCTGCGGAGTTCCTCCGCTCCGGGCACGATCTTCGCACGATGGGGGCAGAGCCGGTGCAGGATCGGCGCCCACCGCCCGCCCCGCGGGCCGCAGCGAAGGAGCCGCCGTGCGCGTCGGGATCCCCACCGAGATCAAGAACAACGAGAACCGGGTCGCCGCCACTCCGGCCGGCGTCCACGAGCTGGTGCGCCGCGGCCACGAGGTCCTCGTCGAGGCCGGCGCGGGCCTGGGCTCGCGCGTGTCGGACGACGACTTCCGCCGCGCCGGCGCCCGCGTCGTCGACGGGCCCGACGAGGTCTGGGGCGAGTCCGAGCTGGTCCTCAAGGTCAAGGAGCCGATCGAGGCCGAGTACCCGCGGATGCGCCGCGACCAGGTGCTCTTCACCTACCTCCACCTCGCCGCCTCCCGCCCGTGCACCGATGCGCTGCTCGCGGCGGGGACGACCTCCATCGCCTACGAGACGGTCCAGCTGGACGACCGGCGGCTGCCGCTGCTCTCGCCGATGAGCGAGGTCGCCGGGCGCCTGTCGATCACGGTCGGCGCCTACCACCTCATGAGTGCCGTCGGCGGACGGGGCACGCTACTCGGCGGGGTCCCCGGCACTCCGAAGGCGAAGGTCGTCGTGATCGGCGGCGGCACGGCCGGCGAGCACGCCGCGGCGAACGCCCTCGGCATGGGGGCCGACGTCACGATCGTCGACCTCTCGCTCCCCCGCCTTGCGCAGCTCGAGAACCGCTTCCAGGGCGCGATCCAGACCCGCGCCTCCTCGGCCTACGAGATCGCCGCGCAGCTGGCCGACGCCGACCTCGTGATCGGATCCGTCCTCATCCCGGGCGCCAAGGCGCCCAAGCTGGTGACCGACGAGATGGTCGCCACGATGAAGCCGGGCTCGGTGCTGGTCGACATCGCGATCGACCAGGGCGGCTGCTTCGAGGGCTCGCGTCCGACCACGCACGACGACCCGGTGTTCCCCGTGCACCGGAGCGTCTACTACTGCGTCGCGAACATGCCCGGCGCCGTCCCCGAGACCTCGACCCGCGCGCTCACCAACGCGACGCTCCCCTACGCGCTCGCGCTGGCCGACCGCGGGTGGCGGGCCGCCCTGGCCGCCGACCCGGCGCTCGCCCGCGGCCTGAGCACCCACGACGGCCGGGTGACGAACACCGCCGTCGCCGCGGCCTTCGACCTCCCGGCCGTGCCGGTGGAGTCGCTGCTGCTCTAGGCGCCCGCGGGCGCGAGGCCGAGCCCCCCGAGGATCTCGGCGATCTCCTCCTCCGGAGCGCCGCCCACGTCGACCGTGACGTAGAGCTCGTCGTCGCCGAGGGGCTCGAGCGCCTCGAACTGCGAGTCGAGCAGCGTGGTCGGCATGAAGTGGCCGACCCGCGAGGCGAGCCGCCCGGCGATACGGTCTCTCGATCCCGCGAGGTGCGCGAAGACGAGGTCGTCGCGGCGCAGGACGTCGCGGTAGCGGCGGCGCAGGGCAGAGCAGGTCACGACGACCGAGCCGCCCGCGGCGATCCGCTGGTCCACCACGCGGGCGATCTCGGCCAGCCAGGGCGCCCGGTCCTCGTCGGTCAGCGGGATGCCGGCGTGCATCTTGTCGACATTCGCCTGCGGGTGCAGGTCGTCCCCCTCGAGGAACTCCCAGCCCAGTCGGCGCGCCAGGAGCGACGCGACGGTCGACTTGCCGCTGCCGGAGACGCCCATGACGACGACGGCGCGGACGGGGACGGTGGGAAGAGCGGTCATCAGATACCTCCTACGAAGAGACCGATCAGGAGGACCCCGGCGAGCCCGGTCACCGAGACCAGGCACTCCATCACGGTCCAGGTCTTGAGCGTCTGGCCGATGCTGAGCCCGAGGTACTCCTTCACCAGCCAGAACCCGGCGTCGTTGACGTGCGACAGGAACACCGAGCCGGCGCCGATCGCGAGCACCATGAGGGCGACCATCGGCCCGTCCATGGTCTCGGTCAGCGGCTGGAGGATCCCTGCGGCGGTCACGGTGGCGACGGTCGCGGAGCCGGTGGCGACGCGGATCACGACGGCCACGAGCCAGGCGAGCAGCAGCGCCGAGGCGCCGCTCCCCTCCGCGAGCTGGGCGACCACCCCGCCGATCCCGGTGTCGACGAGGACCTGCTTGAAACCGCCGCCCGCGCCGACGATGAGCAGGATGCCCGCGATCGGCGGCAGCGAGCTCGAGAGCGAGGCCTGCAGCTCGGTGCGGTTCATCCGGCCGCCGCGGCCGAGCAGGACCAGACCGGCCAGGAGCGCGATCCCCAGCGCGATGGTCGGCGTGCCGAGGAAGTCGAGGGCGCCCTTCCAGGCGTCCGTGGAGCCCGGGGCCGCGATGTCGGCGATCGCCTTGCCCAGCATCAGCACGACCGGCAGCAGGATGCTCGCGACGGCGGCGGCGAAGCCCGGGCGGTGCTCGCGCGTCTCGCTCGCGCCCTCGCCGAAGAGCGGCGGCGTCTCCACCGGCGCCCAGCGGGCGGCGACCCGGCCGAAGAGCGGGCCGGCGACGACGACGGTGGGGATCGCGACCAGGACGCCGAACGCGAGGGTCACGCCGAGGTTCGCGCCGAGTGCGTCGATCGCGACCAGCGGTCCGGGGTGGGGCGGGACGAGGCCGTGCATCACCGAGAGGCCGGCGAGCGTCGGGATCGCCACCTTCATCAGCGGCAGACCGCTCCGGCGGGCGACCAGGATCACGACCGGGATCAGCAGCACGAGCCCGACCTCGAAGAACATCGGCAGCCCGATCAGCGCGCCGACGAAGCCCATCATCCAGGGCAGCGCGCGAGTGCTCGAGCGGGCGATGAGGGTGTCCACGATGCGGTCCGCGCCGCCCGAGTCGGCGAGGAGCTTGCCGTACATCGCGCCGAGGCCGATGAGGATGCCGACGCCGCCCATGGTGTTGCCGAACCCCAGCGCGAAGCTGGCGACCGCGTCCGCCGCCGCCAGCCCCGCGATCAGGCCCGTCGTCAGCGCTCCGATCAGCAGGGAGACGAAGGGGTGCAGCTTCAGCCAGGTGATCAGCACGACGATCACGGCGATGCCGACGACGGCGGCGAGGATCAGCTGCCCCTGCCCGGCGGTGGTGGCGGGGGCGTCCCCGGCGGCGGCGCGGAGGGCGGGGAGGAGGGTCGGTGTCATGAGCGTCCTTGGTCGAGCCGACGGCCAGCGGCCGGCTTTTGTCCGACATAACCTGCGTGTGTCCCGATCATGCCCGAAGATCGGCCGGGACGCGACTCCGGCGATGGCAGGATGACCGCATGCCCGCGCCGACGCCCTCGCTGCACCACTCGGTGCTGGACGAGCTCGGCTCGCAGATCGTGCGCGGCGAGCTCGCGCCGGGCACCACCTTCAGCGCCGACGAGCGTGCGGAACGGCGCGGGGTCTCCCGCTCGGTGATGCGGGAGGCGGTGCGCGTCCTCGAGACGCTCGGGCTCGTGACGTCCCGCCGCCGCGCGGGGACGCGGGTCCAGCCTCCGGAGTGCTGGAACGCCCTGGACACGCGGGTCGTCGCGTGGGGACTGGACGGCCCGGACCGGCGGCGCCAGCTGCACCAGCTCAGCGAGCTCCGACTCGGGGTGGAGCCGCTCGCCGCCCGGCTCGCCGCGGCGAACGCGACCGAGGAGCAGCGGCGGGCGCTCACGGAGGCGGGCGATGCCCTCTCCACCCACTCCCGTGCAGCCGACCAGTCCGCCTACCTCGCCGCCGACACCGCCTTCCACCGCTCCCTCCTGGCCGCGTCCGGCAACCTGATGCTCGCGCAGCTGGGCGATCTGGTCGCCGAGGTCCTCGCCGGCCGCACCCGCAACGCGCTCATGCCGCGCGAGGCCGACTCCACCGCGGTGCGGCTGCACCGGGCGGTGGCCGCCGCCGTCGCCTCGGGCGACGCGGACGCTGCGGAGGCCGCGATGCGGGCGATCGTCGAGGAGTCGGACCGGGCGGTCCAGGAGAGCTGACGGGGTTGCACGCCCGCAGCGCCGCGCGCACAGTGGAGCGCATGGTCGAGGGATACACGTCCGCGCAGGTGCGGGCCGCCGAGGCTCCGCACCTGGCCCGGCGGGAGCCGCTGATGCAGCGCGCCGCCGACGGCCTCGCCCGCGAGCTTCGCCTCGTGCTCGCCGGGCGCTCCGACCGCTCCCGTCCGGGCTCGGTGCTCGTCCTGGTCGGTCCGGGCGACAACGGCGGTGACGCGCTCTACGCGGCCGCCGAGCTCTCCTCCTCCGGAACCGACGTCGTCCTCGTCCTCACGGCCGAGCGGGTGCACCGCCGGGGCCTCGCCGTGGCGCTCGACGAGGGCTGCGGGCAGGTGCCGGCCGACGACGCGCCCGGCCTCGCCGCGGCGGTGGCGCGGGCGGATGTCCTGGTCGACGGGATCCTCGGCATCGGAGCGAAGGAGCCCGCGCTGCGGGGGCGGCCGCGCGTCGTCGTCGAGGCGGTGCTCGACGCGCTGGAGCGGCGGGCCGAGCGCCCGGTGGTCGTCGCGGTCGACCTGCCGAGCGGAATCCATCCCGACGACGGGTCGGTCCCCGATCCCACCGTGCTGCGCGCCGATGTGACGGTCGCCTTCGGCGCGATCAAGGCCGGTCTGCTGCTGCCTCCGGGCGACTCCTACGCGGGCCGTCTGCGCCTGGTCGACATCGGCCTCGGCCCGGACCTGGCCGGAGTGGAGCCCGCGGTCCGCGAGTGAGCGAGCGGCTCAGGAGGGAGCGAGGAGGTGCGCCTTCTCGGGGTGCTGCTCGAACCACTGCCCGACGTACCAGCACATCGGCACGACGCTCCGCCCGCCGGCGGCCTCGATGTCGGCGACGGCGAAGGAGACGAGCTCCCCTGCGAGCCCGCGGCCGCGGAAGGGCGGGGTCGTGAAGGAGCGGACGAGGGAGACGCTGCCGGGCGCCTCGCGGTAGTCGAGGACGCCCACCAGGGCGCCGTCGAGGTGGAGCTCGTAGCGCGACGCGTCGTCCGCCCGGCGGAAGTCCTTGGCCATGCCTCCAGAGTAGGACGGCCCGGACGGATCAGGCCTCGTCGCCGAGCATCTCGCCGTCGACGTAGAGCCAGCGCCCGTCCTCGCGCAGGAAGCGGCTGCGCTCGTGTACGAGGCCGGGGCCGGCGGGCGAGCGGTAGGAGGCGCGGAACTCGACCAGGCCCTCCTCGTCGCCCTCCCCGCCGAACGAGATGTCGACGATCTGGAGCCGGCGCCACTGGACGTCGGGATCGAGGTCGATGCGGCGCGGCCGGGTCGAGGGGTGCCAGCTCGCGAGCAGGTAGGGGGCGCTGCCGAGGACGTTCGCGCTGTAGCGGCTGCGCATCAGGCGCTCCGCCGTCGGCGAGGGCTCCTCGCCGAGGTGGGCGGGGCGGCAGCAGTCGGCGTAGTGGCGGCGGCTTCCGCAGGGGCAGGAGTCGGCGGGATGCATCCGGCCAGTGTGGCAGGCGATGCGGCGCCCCCGGCCCGGCGAGGCTCCGGCGAGCGCCGTGACTCCCCGGACCGTCCAGGTGTGCATCCCCTCCATATCCGCTCCGCCGCCTTGAGGGTGCCGCCGGATCCCGGCAACGTGGCCCCCTCATCGACCACGGACGGAAGGAACGACCCGATGCTCACGCTCACCGACAACGCCAGCACCGTCGTCAAGACCATCACCGGGCAGACCGAGACCCCCGTCGAGGGAGGCCTGCGCATCAGCGGCACCGATCTCGACGCCCGGAACTTCGCTGTCGCGGTCGCCGCGGCCCCCGAGACGACGGACGCCGTCGTGGAGCAGGACGGAGCGCGCGTGTTCCTCGACGTCGCCGCCTCCGTCGCTCTCGGCGACAAGGTCCTCGACGCGCAGGTGGACGAGGGCGGCTCCGTCAGCTTCGGGATCGCTCCCCAGGACTGACCCCGTCGACATCGGAGGCCGCCCCCACCGCAGTGCGGGAGGGCGGCCTCCGTCGTCCCAGGATCAGGAGAGGATGTCGCGGGTGGTGAAGCGGCCGATCGCGAGGGACCCGAACACGGCGACGTAGGCGAGCTGGAGCAGCGCGTTCTCGCCGAAGGAGCTCCACGCGATCGGGTTGCGCAGGAGGTCGGCGAAGTCGAACCACCGGTCGGTCAGCAGGAACGGGTGGAGGGCGTCCAGCTGCGAGAGCGAGCCGACGATCTGCGCCGCGATGGAGACGACGACGGTGGCCGCCATGGCGCCGACCGGCACATCGGTCAGCGTCGAGATGAAGAGGCCGATCGCCGAGAGCCCGACCAGCGAGAGCGCCGCGTACACGGCGATCGCCAGGGCCCGGCCGATCGCGTCGCCGAGCGGGACGGTGCTGCCGGAGAGGAGCGTCACCGGTCCCGCCGGGAAGAGCGCCAGGCCGATCAGGATCCCGACCACCATGACGGTGAGTGCTGCGGCGAGGCAGAAGGCGAGGGAGGCGGCGAACTTCACCGCGAGCAGCCGCACGCGGCCGACGGGGCTGACCAGCAGGTAGCGCAGCGTCCCGAGCGAGGCCTCGCCCGCGATCGCGTCGCCGGCGACGACCCCGACCGTGAGCGGGAGGAACAGCGGGACGGCGACCGTGATGGCCGCGAAGCCGGTGAAGAGGCCGTTGCCGGCGATCGCGCCCACGAAGGAGGGCCCGCCTCCGTCGCCGCCCGAGAGCCGCACCGCGACGGCGAGCAGGATCGGGATGGCGGCCAGGGCCGCGAGCAGCGCCCAGGTGCGGCGCCGGCGGAAGAGCAGAGCGAGCTCGGAGGCGAGCAGGGACCCGATCCCCGCGCGGCGGACGGTCGCGTCAGCGCTCGACATCGAAGCCCTCCCCGGTCAGCTCGACGAAGCGCTCCTCGAGCGAGGGGCGGCGGACGGCGAACCCGCGGACGCGGACGTCGGCCCGCACGAGGTCGGCGACCAGCGTCTCGGCCTCGAGCCCGGGCGGCAGTGCGGCGACGACCAGCGGCGGATCGGCGGGGTGCGGGCCCGGCGCGGTGTGCGGCTCCAGACCCCGGGTGTGCAGGGCCACGATCGCGCGCTCGCGGTCGGGCGTCAGCAGCTCGACCGAGGCGGCGTCCCCGCGCAGCTCGTCGAGCCCGCCCTGGGCGACGAGGCGCCCGGTGCGCATGACGGCGGCGTGGGTGCAGAGCTGCTCGATCTCGGCGAGGAGGTGGCTGGAGACGAGGACGGTCGTGCCGTCCTGGTTCAGTCCGCGCACGAGAGCGCGGACCTCGCGGGTGCCCTGCGGATCGAGGCCGTTCGTGGGCTCGTCCAGCACGATCAGGTCGCGCGGCGAGAGCAGGGCGACCGCGATGCCGAGCCGCTGCTTCATGCCCAGGGAGTAGGAGCCGACCTTCTTGCGCGCCGCGGCCGAGAGACCGACGCGGGCGAGGGCCTCCTTCGCACGGGTGTCGCGGGTGCGGGACGAGGTGCCCGCCTCCGCGGCGTCGAAGCGCCGGAGGTTGGCCGCTCCGGAGAGGAACGGGTAGAAGCCCGGCCCCTCGACCAGCGCCCCCACCCGGGGCAGGACCTCGGCCGCGCGCCGGGGCATGGCCTGCCCGAGGACGGTGATGCTGCCCGCGGTCGGCGCGGCGAGGGCGAGCAGCATCCGGATCGTCGTGGTCTTGCCCGAGCCGTTCGGGCCGAGGAAGCCGAAGACGGCGCCGCGGGGAACGGCGAGGTCGAGACCGGAGACCGCCTCCTGGCGCCCGAAGCGCTTGGTGAGGCCCCGCGTCTCGACTGCGAGCTCGCCCGCCGTCACCGAGCGGAGGCCGCGTCGCGGAGCGTCTCGGCCGGGACCGCGCCGGCGAGGACGCGTCCGTCGTCGGTGACGAGGACGGTCAGCAGGGCGGAGGAGAGGATGCGGCCCCCGTCGACCGGAGTGGTGACCGCGTCGAGCGAGGAGAGCGCGTCGGCGTCACCGGCGGGCAGCTCGACGACGCTCGTCCAGCCGGAGCCCGTGGTGACGACGTCGGAGTGCTCGGCCGTGTCCGCAGCGGGCGCGTCGGAGGCGTCCGCCTCGTCGTCGACCGGAGCGGCCTGCTCCGTCACCTCGGCGCCGGCCGGGGGCGTGAAGGAGAAGAGGGACGCGTCGGGTGTCGAGAAGTCGATGCTCGTGTACGCGACGCTGAACGCGGGCGCGGTGCCCCCGCGGGCGGTCACTGCTACCCCGAGCGGGAGGCCCGTCTCGCCGTCGACCGAGACGGTCACGGAGCCCACGAGGGTGCCGCTGTCGCGGGGCGTGAGCACGAGCTCGTACGCGTCGCGCCCGGCGACGCTGACGTCCGAGCCGACCGCGACCGTGGTCGTCGGGTCGATCGCGGCGAGCAGCTGCTCAGCGGCCGACGACGGCGTCACGACCTGATCGCCCGGCGAGGCCTCGGGGGCTCCGCCCGCGGGAGGCACGAGGTGGGTGGCGGTGTTCGCGCTCGAGTCGTAGATCCAGACTCCGTCGGTCGTCGAGGCGACGACGTCGCGCTCGGCCAGCCGGTCGAGCACCTGGAGGCGCGCGCCCTTCTCGGCGTCGACGTACACGCGCGCCTGGTGCGAGCCGGTGGCGAGCTCGACGAGGGAGTCGGTGGGGTCGGCCGACGCCGAGCCGGCGGAGCCGCCGAGCGCCGAGAGGTCGGGCAGGCCGAAGTCCGAGGTCTGCTGGATCTCGCCGGAGAACGCCGTGGCGTCGCTCTCGGCGACGAAGGCGAGGAGGTCGGCGGCGGACTTCTCGGGGAGGTCCCCCGCGGCGCTCGCCGAGAGGGGGAGGGCGACGGCCGCGGCGACGACGACCGCGGGGACGACGGCGACGGGCGTCCAGCGCTTCCAGTCAATGCTCATGCCGGGAACGCTACGCCTCGAACCTCCGCGGCGGGCCCGGAACGTGCCGGTCCACAGCCTTCCGGAAGGGGGTGCGGTCGGAGACCGCGGCCGGGATGATCAGGGCATGGACCTCCCGTTCGCGCTCCCCCTCGCCCCGATGCTCGCCAAGGCCGTTCCGGCGGTGCCGGAGCAGACCGCCGTCGCGGGCGGATACTCCTACGAGCCGAAGTGGGACGGGTTCCGCGCGATCGTCTCGGTCTCCGGCGGGGAGTGCGAGATCGGGAGCCGCGGCTCCAAGCCGCTGACCCGGTACTTCCCCGAGCTCGTCGAGGCCTTCCTCCGGCTGCTCCCCGACGGCTGCGTGCTCGACGGCGAGATCGTCCTGGCGACCGGCGAGCCGGGTGCCCAGCGGCTCGACTGGGACCTGCTCTCGCAGCGCATCCATCCGGCCGCGAGCCGCGTGAGGATGCTGGCGGAGACCACCCCGGCGATGCTCGTCGCCTTCGACCTGCTCGCCGTGGACGGGCGCAGCATGCTCGAGGAGCCGTACTCGGCGCGGCGGGAGGCGCTCGCCGCGGTGATGGCCGGCGTCCCGCATCCGCTGCACCTCGGCCGCGCCACCGACGACGAGGCCCTGGCGCGCGACTGGCTGGAGCGCTTCGAGGGCGCAGGACTGGACGGCGTCGTGGCGAAGCCCCTGGCCGCGCCCTACTCCCCCGGGAAGCGCGCCGTGCTCAAGGTCAAGCACCACCGCACGGCCGACGTGATCGCGATCGGGTACCGCGAGCACGCCTCCAAGCCGGGCGTGGGCTCGATCCTGCTCGGCCTGCACGGCGACGACGGAGAGGTCCGCCAGGTCGGCGGGGCCTCGGCCTTCAGCGACGAGCGTCGCGTGCAGCTGCTGGAGGAGCTCGCACCCGCGGTCGAGCGCGACGCGGGGGGAGCGCCGGTGCGCGGCGAGGGCGAGCGGAGCCGGTTCTCGAGCGGCCGCGACACCTCCTTCGTGCACCTGCGTCCCGAGCTCGTGCTCGAGGTCCGCTACGACCAGCGCGAGGGCGACCGCTTCCGGCACACCGTGCAGTTCGAGCGCTGGCGCCCGGACCGCGACGCCGCCTCCTGCACCATGGAGCAGCTGGAGCAGCCGACCGCGTACGACCTCGGCGACGTCCTCGGCTAGGCCTTCTTCGCGCGGCTGGGCTGCACGCGGGGCGGCTCGCCCGGCATCTTGGGGAAGTCGGGCGGGAACGGCAGCTCGCCGAGGCCGGCGGCGACATCGCGCTCCCACCAGCCGAGCAGGGCGTCGAGGCGGCCGGGGGCGTCGTGCATCCGGGCCCACGGATCACCGCGCTCGGCGAGGCGCGCCGGGACCGTGCGGATCGTGAAGACCCGCGGATCGACGCCGTCGAGCTCGTCCCAGTCCACCGGAGTGGAGACGGGAGCGTGCGCGAGCGGCCGCGGGCTGTAGGCACCGGCGATCGTCCGGTCGCGGTTGGCCTGGTTGAAGTCGACGAAGATCCGCTCGCCGCGCTCCTCCTTCCACCACGCCGTCGTGACCTTCTCGGGCATCCGCCGCTCCAGCTCGCGCGCCGCGGCGATCACCGCGTGGCGGACGTCGAGGAACTCGTGCTCGGCGACGATCGGCGCGAAGACGTGCAGGCCGCGGTTGCCGGACGTCTTCACGAACGGGTCGAGGCCGGCCTCCCGCAGGACCTCCCGCAGCGCGTGCGCGGCGACGACCGCGTCGGCGACGTCGGTGCCGGGCTGCGGGTCGAGGTCGATCCGGAGCTGGTCGGGCAGGTCGGGCGCATCGGCGCGGGACGCCCACGGGTGGAAGACGACGGTGTTCATCTGCGCCGCCCAGACGGCGGCCGCGGGCTCGTCGATCACGAGCTGCGGATGCACCCGCCCGCTCGGGTACGTCACCGGGACGGACCGGACGTACTCGGGCGCGCCCTTGGGCCGGTTCTTCGAGAAGAACTGCTCGCCCTCGATCCCGGAGGAGAACCGCTGCAGCGAGACGGGGCGGCCGCCGTTCGCCGCGACGAACGGCTCGCCGACGGCGATCAGGTACTCCGCGACCTCGCGCTTGGTGATGCCCGGCTCCGGGAAGAGCACGCGCTCGGGGCTCGAGATCCGCACCTCCCGGTCGCCGTGCGGTCCGGGGACGGTGAGGACGACGGCGTCGCTGCTGGGCATCTGCTGAGGCTAGCCCGCGGCGCCGCCCGGCGACAGGGGTCCGCCGGGGCGCCGCCGCAGCCGGATCGGGCCCTTCGCCCGCGAGGGGTCGACGACCTGTCCGCCCTGCACGATGTCGATCTCGCCCCGGTCGACCAGGCGGCGCGCGGCCCGGCGCACGGGCTCCATCAGCGGCCGCCACTCCTCGCCGCCGACCCGGCGCGCGACCTCGGACGGGCACGCCGTCGACGACGCCGCTCGCGCGAGCAGGACGGTGCGGATCTCCTCCTCGAGGCGCGCCTCCTCCGGTCCGACTCCGCGACGGCGGCAGGCGTCCGAGCAGTAGCGGACGTCCTCCCAGTCCCGTGCCCACTTCGCGCGCCACTCGATCTCGCGACCGCAGGAGGCGCAGGTCTTGCTCTCGGGGTGCGCGGTGGACGTGCGCTGACGGTGGGCCATGCCCTCGAGTCTGCGCGCAGACCGCGGCCGCGGCGACGGGTTGCGCTGAGGGCGAGCGACGGGTGCGCGGGCTCCGGCGCCGAGGACGGGCACCCGATGCGGCGTGATCGGGAACAGGGAGCGGCGGATCGGCGTTCCCCGAGGTGGCGGCGTCATACTCCGCAATAGGGCGGCCCTCCCCCGGCCGGTGCGCCAGTCTGGAGGAGCCGTGCTGCGGCGCGACGGCGGGCCACCACCCCGTGCCGCACCCTCGATCGATCAGGAGTCTCCGATGAGCCGCGAGAACCTCGCCACCACCCCGGACCGCGAGCCGGAGCACCGCGCCTTCGCCGGACTCTCCCCGGAGGACTTCAAGCTCGCGTTCCGCAACCACGCCGCCGGAGTCGCGCTGATCACCGCGGACCCGGGCACCGGCCCGGTCGCCCTGACCGCGACCTCCGTCTTCTCGGTGAGCGCCGAGCCGCCGCTGTTCGTCTTCTCGCTCTCGTCCGCCTCGTCCAGCTCTCCGGCCATCCAGGCGTCCGAGACGCTGGTCGTGCACCTGCTCGGGGCGGAGCAGCTCGACCTGGCGCGCCTGGGCTCGACCAGCGGCATCGACCGCTTCGCCGACACGTCGCTCTGGTCGCGGCTGCCCACGGGCGAGCCGTTCTTCCCGGGCGCCGCCGCCTGGATCCGCGGCACGGTGATCAACCGCATGGAGGCGGGATCGTCCACGATCGTCGCCGTGCACGCCCTCGAGGCCCACGTGCCCGAGGACTCCGAGACCACGGCGCCGCTCGTCTACCACAACCGCACCTGGCACCACCTCGGCGAGCACTCCCGCCTCAGCTGAGCTCCGCGGGCGCTCCGGAGCAGGCGGTTCAGGCCTCCGGGCCGGTCGCCACCGTCCGGCCCGGCGTGCTCGACCACTGCGACCAGGAGCCCGGGTAGAGCGCCGGCGCGAAGCCCGCGAGAGTGAGCGCGACGACGTCGACCGCGGCCGAGACGCCGCTGCCGCAGTACACGCCGACGGGGGCGTGCTCCCGCACGCCGAGCGCCTCGAATCCGGCGCGCAGGTCGGAGGCGGGCCGGAACCGCCCCTCGGAGTCGAGCGCCGCGGACGCGGGAGCGTTCCGAGCGCCGGGGATGTGGCCCGCCCGCGGGTCGATCGGCTCGACCTCGCCGCGGTACCGCTCAGGGGCGCGGGCGTCGAGCAGGACGCCCGCCGAGGGCAGCGCCGCCGCCTCGTCGATGTCCAGCACCGGGAGCCGACCATAGGCCAGCTCGACGTCGCCCCGCTCGCGCGGGACGTCGCCCGTCTCGAGCTCCCGCCCCGAGCGGATCCAGCCGGCGAGCGACCCGTCGAGCAGGCGGACGTCCTCCACTCCCGTCGCCCGCAACAGCCACCAGGCCCGCGCGGCCGGGACGCTACGCGCGTCGTCGTACACGACGACGGACCGGCCCCGGCGGAGCCCCCAGCCGCGCGCCGCCTCCTGCAGCACCTCGATCGGAGGCAGCGGGTGGCGCCCCTCCTCCGGCTCGCCGTGGGCGGCCAGCTCGTGATCGAGGTCGACGTGCACCGCGCCGGGCAGGTGGCCCGCGAGGTACTCCGGGCGGCCGTCGGGCCGGTCGAGGCGCCATCGCACGTCGAGGACGAGCGGCGGCTCGGTGGAAGCCATGAGCTCGGCGAGCTCGTCAGGGGTGACCAGCAGGCTCTTGCGGCTGGAGGGGGTCGTCGGGGTCATGGCGTCCTTCCGATCCGCGTCGTCGGCGGAGTCCTGCCCCAGCATGCCGGGTCGCCCGGCGGCGCGGGAGCTCGGGCGGCAGCGGAGCATCAGTGCGCAAGGCGCCTTGTCGATGGTCGTCTGCCGCAGAGCCTCTCGCGCAGGCGGGTCGTCTTCGCCACTCGATACCCGCGAGCGTGGCCCGGAGGCCTGCAGGGGACCGCTCGGGCCTGAGAGAGGAGGGTGAGGCTCTCGTCGTCGGAGGACGGCCGAAGGCCCGCCCCTCCGCCAGGGGCGGACCTTCGCTGCCTTCAGTTGGACTCGCAGGCGAGCCCGTCGTCGTCCCTGTCGAGCCCGGCGACATCGCCGTAGTACGGGTAGTACAGGTCGAAGTACCGCTGAGCTGAGGCCTGGTCCGGGAAGTCGTCGCAGTTCACAGCGTCGCCGGGATAAGCAGGTCGTCCCGGTCCTGGCGCCGGCGCCGGTGCCGCGGCCTGCGTGCTCGCCCAGAGTGCGCGGCCCTGCGGCGAGTAGATCACCAGATTGCCGTCGTTCTGCATGACCATCCGGGAGCCCGGGCTGCCCGCCGTGCCGGACTGCCAGCGCGCTCCGCCGGAGCCCGCGTAGACCACGGCGTTGCCGTCGGACTGCATCTCGAGCCGGTTGCCGCCTCCGGACGTGCCGGCCGCCCAGCGGGCCGAGCCGCGCGAGTACACGACGAGGTTGCCGTCGCCCTGCATGACCGCCTCGCTCCCTCCGTCGGAGGAGCGCAGCAGCTGACCGGACGTGAGCCGGTTCCCGGAGGAGAGGGTGTCCCGGACGGCGGGCGCGGGCGGCGCCGGAGGAGTGTCGCTCGCCCACAGCGCGCGGCCCGAGGCGGAGTAGACGACCAGGTTGCCGTCGTTCTGCATCTGCAGGCGGGATCCCGGGTTGCCCGCCGTACCCGAGGCCCAGAGGGGTCGGCCCGAGGCGGAGGTGACCACGGCGTTGCCGTCGGACCGCATCGAGAGCGTCTCGCCCTCGC
The DNA here is from genome assembly GCF_002931195.1 of Rathayibacter sp. AY1C2. NCBI lineage: Bacteria > Bacillati > Actinomycetota > Actinomycetes > Micrococcales > Microbacteriaceae > Rathayibacter > Rathayibacter sp. AY1C2. Next base: position 135,418 of record NZ_PSWG01000006.1, read on the forward strand.
CCTGGGTGCCGGCGCCCCAGCGGACGTCCCCCCGCGAGTAGACCGCGAGATTGCCGTCGCCCTGCAGGGAGGCGCGCGACCGGCCGTCCGGCGAGGTGAGCTGCTGTCCCCGGCTGAGCCGCGAGCCGGAGGAGAGGACGTCGCGGATCTCAGGCGCGCGCGAGGTCGAGCTCGCCCAGAGCGGCCGTCCGGAGGCGGCGGTGATCACCAGGTTGCCGTCGTTCTGCATCCGCATCCGCGCGCCCGGGTTCCCGGGCGTTCCCGCCTGCCAGCGCACGCCGGACCCGGGGGCCGAGACCACCGCGTTCCCGTCGGTCTGCATCGCGAGGCGGTTGCCCGCTCCGGAGGTGACGGAGCTCCAGCGCGGCGATCCGTCCACGGAGACGACGAGATTGCCGTCGCTCTGCATCGCGGCGCGCGAGCGGCCGTCGGAGGCGGTCAGCTGCTGTCCCGGAGAGAGCTCGCGCCCGCTGTCGAGGACGTCGGCGATCGGCTCCGGCTCGGGCTCCTGCTCGTCGGCCGAGGACCAGGCAGTGTCCCCGTTCGGGCGGACGAGCACGAGCTGCCCGTCGTCCTGGATGAGGGCGAGCGCGCCGGTCTCTCCCGCGGTCCCGGACGCCCAGACGGGCGTGCCGGAGCCGGTCACGACGACGAGGTTGCCGTCCTCCTGCATCCGCACCGTGGTCGCTCCGGTGCCCTGGGTCCTGGTGCTCCAGACGGGGCGGCGCCCGGCGTCGTAGATCACGGCGTTGCCGTCCGCCTGCATCTCGAAGCTCGCGGAGTCTCCGTTCGAGAAGATGCGCTCTCCCGCGTCGAGCGAGTCGCCGCCGAGGAGGGCGTTCGTGTAGGTCTGCGATCCACGCGCCTCTGGGGGCGGAGTCTCCCCCGGGACGAAGGCGGTCGGAGTCTCGGCGACGGCCTGCGTCGCGAGGGCGGACGGCGCCAGACCGGCGGAACCGCCCGCGGCGAGCAGGCAGGCGAGGGCCATCGCCGCGAGGCGATGAGGAGGTCGTGGCACGGAGAGCCCTTTCGGAGGCGGCGGCGGAAGCCGGGGTCGAGCGGAGCCTGGCACGCGCTCGCCACGGCCGTCCATCCGGGCCGCGCGGAACCACTCAGCCGGAGCGGGGCGATCCGCGCCGGGGGCGCGGGCGCCGCCTCCGGACCACGGAGCCTCCGGCCGGCTCGCGCGCCCCGGTCGGGGGCGGCGGCGATCGACGCGGATCGACGGAGGACGTGCTCCCACGGCCGGAGCGCACCCCGCGCCGGCGCACCGGGAGGCGGCTCGGACCTCCCGCGGCACGGAGGAGGTCCCCGTTCCTCCTAAAATCGGAGGCATGTCGAAAGTGTTGAGCAGTCTGCCCGTGGGCGAGCGTGTCGGAATCGCATTCTCGGGAGGCCTCGACACATCCGTCGCCGTCGCCTGGATGCGCGAGAAGGGCGCGGTGCCCTGCACGTACACGGCCGACATCGGCCAGTACGACGAGCCCGACATCGAGAGCGTCCCGTCCCGCGCGGCCCAGTACGGCGCCGAGATCTCGCGCCTCGTCGACGCGAAGAGCGCGCTGGTCGAGGAGGGGCTCGTCGCCCTGCAGTGCGGCGCCTTCCACATCCGCTCCGGCGGCAAGACCTACTTCAACACCACCCCCCTCGGCCGCGCCGTGACCGGCACCCTCCTCGTCCGCGCCATGCGCGAGGACGGCGTCGACATCTGGGGCGACGGCTCGACCTACAAGGGCAACGACATCGAGCGGTTCTACCGCTACGGCCTGCTCGCCAACCCCCGCCTGCGCATCTACAAGCCCTGGCTCGACGTGCAGTTCGTCAACGAGCTCGGCGGCCGCACCGAGATGTCGGAGTGGCTGGTCGCCCGCGGCTTCCCCTACCGCGACGCCACCGAGAAGGCCTACTCGACCGACGCCAACATCTGGGGCGCCACCCACGAGGCCAAGCGCCTCGAGGAGCTCTCCAGCGGCCTCGAGCTCGTCGAGCCGATCATGGGGAGCGCGTCGTGGCGTGACGAGGTCGAGATCGCCTCCGAGGTCGTCTCGGTGCGCTTCGAGGCCGGCCGCCCCGTCGCGCTGAACGGCGTCGAGTTCTCGGACGCCGTCGCGCTCGTGCTCGAGGCGAACGCGATCGGCGGACGCCACGGGCTCGGCGTCTCGGACCAGATCGAGAACCGGATCATCGAGGCCAAGAGCCGCGGCATCTACGAGGCCCCCGGCATGGCGCTGCTGCACATCGCCTACGAGCGCCTGCTGAACGCGATCCACAACGAGGACACCGTCGCCCAGTACCACTCGGAGGGCCGCCGTCTCGGCCGCCTGATGTACGAGGGCCGCTGGCTCGACCCGCAGTCGCTGATGCTGCGCGAGTCCATCCAGCGCTGGGTCGGCTCGGCCGTCTCCGGGGAGGTCACCCTGCGTCTGCGCCGCGGCGACGACTACACGATCCTCGACACGACCGGCCCCGCGCTGAGCTACCACCCGGACAAGCTCTCGATGGAGCGGGTCGGCGATGCCGCCTTCGGCCCCGAGGACCGCATCGGGCAGCTCACGATGCGCAACCTCGACATCGCCGACTCCCGCTCGCGGCTCGAGCAGTACGCGGCCGCCGGCCTCGTCGGCGGTCCGACCGCCGAGCTCGTCGGCGAGCTCGAGATCGGCGAGGCCGACGCGATCACCGAGGGCGGCGGGTCCGCAGCGGCCGATGCGCTCGGACGCGCCACCGACCTGGCCTCGGAGGGTGCGGCGTTCGACGCCGGAACCGACTGACCCCGCCCGTCCGACGCCCCCGCGCGCATCCGTCCCACCGGGACGCGAGGCGCACGGGGGCGTCGTGCTGTGCGGGCCGACCCGGCGCGCCGGGTGCGAGGGCGGGCCCGGCGCGAGAGCGGTGCTCCGGCGGTCGTCGCGACGGCCGTCAGGGCGCGGAGGATCGGACGAGCGCGAGCGCGGCGTCCACGGTGGCGAGCGACTGCGCCGGATCGACGCGGGCCAGCACGAGCGCGGCCACCAGCAGCGACACGAGGACGTCCGCCTGAGCCGACGCCCACGCCTGCGCGTCGGGCCAGCGGGCCAGCGCTCCGGCGCGCAGTGCGCCCAGCAGCTCGGCCCGGTAGTCGGCGATCACCTCGCGCACGGCGTCGTCGCGCGCGATCGGCGCGCCCGCGGCGTTGAGCAGCAGGCAGCCGCTCCTCGCGGAGAGCGTGCGGGAGTCGGCGAGCGCCGCCCGCAGCCCGGTGAAGTACTCCTCGAGCGCCGTCGGCGACGCCCCTCGCGGATCGACGAGCGGGGAGAGCCGGGGCCGCACCACCTCGTCGAGGTAGCTCTGCACGGCAGCGTCGAAGAGCCCGCGCTTGCTGCCGAAGGCGTGGTAGAGGCTGGAGCGGCGCAGTCCGGTCGCGGACTCCAGGTCCGGGAGGGACGCCTCCTCGAAGCCGCTCTCCCAGAAGACGGCGCGGGCGGCGCGGACGACCTGCTCGGTGTCGAAGCCCTGCGTGCGACCCACGGTGCTCCTCCTGAGGGGTGACAGCTGCGGCGCCGCACTGGCGCGGACCGCTCGCTCCAGTATATTGTGGACTGGTCGTTACACAATCGGTGCGGAGCCCTCCGCATCACGACCATCGCCTGGAGGCCCGCCGTGATCGTTCTCGGACTGGTGCTCGCCGCTCTCGCCGCGGCGCTGCACGTCTACATCTTCGTGCTCGAGTCGGTCCTCTGGACGACCTCGCGCGCCCGATCGACATTCGGCACGACCGCCGGCGAGGCGGAGGCGACGAAGGAGATGGCCTACAACCAGGGCTTCTACAACCTCTTCCTCGCCGTCGTCACCGCGGCGGGCATCGTCGCCGTCGCGATCGGCGCCACCGCCGTCGGCGCGGCCCTCGTGTTCGCCGGCGCCGGATCGATGGCCGCCGCAGCACTCGTCCTGCTCCTCTCCGCTCCGACCAAGCGCCGCGCCGCGCTGACCCAGATGACCCCGGGTCTGCTCGCGGTGATCGCGCTCGCCGTCGGCCTCTCACTCTGATCCCCTCCACCACCACGAAAGGTCCTATGAGCACCGTCACCAGCACCCAGATCCAGCTCGTCCGCCGCCCCGACGGCTGGCCCGTCGCCGAGGACTTCCGGACCGCGACCGTCGAGTACGGCGATCCCGCTGCGGGCGAGATCCGCGTCGAGAACGCCTTCCTCTCGGTCGACCCCTACATGCGCGGCCGCATGAACGACGTGAAGAGCTACACCCCGCCCTTCGCCCTCGGCGAGACCATGACCGGCGGTGCCGTCGGCCGGGTGACCGTCTCCGACGACCCCGCGTTCCCCGTCGGCAGCGCGGTCCTGCACCAGCTCGGCTGGCGCGACGTCGTGCAGGCCGAGTCGTCGCAGTTCCGCGTCGTCCCCGAGATCCCCGGAGTGCCGCTCTCGCTCCGCCTCGGCATCCTCGGGATGACCGGACTCACCGCGTACGTCGGGCTCACCGCCATCGCGGGCATGAAGGAGGGCGACACCGTCTTCGTCTCGGGCGCCGCGGGAGCCGTCGGCTCGGCCGCCGGTCAGATCGCGCGCCTCCTCGGAGCCGAGCGGGTCGTCGGATCCGCGGGCTCGGCCGAGAAGGTCGCCCTGCTCACCGAGAAGTACGGCTACGACGCCGCCTTCGACTACCACTCCGGCCCGGTCCGCGAGCAGCTGGCCGAGGCCGCGCCCGACGGGATCGACGTGTACTTCGACAACGTCGGCGGCGACCACCTCGAAGCGGCCCTCGACGCCTTCCGCGACGGCGGCCGCGCGGCGCTCTGCGGAGCGATCGCCGGCTACAACAGCACCGAGAAGACGCCCGGCCCCGACAACATGGCGAACATCATCACCCGCGGTCTCACGCTGCGCGGATTCACGCTGTCCGGCTACCTCGACCACGCGCCGGAGTTCAACCGGCTGATGGCCGGCTGGTTCGCCGACGGAGAGATCGCCTACGACGAGACCGTCGTCGACGGCATCGACCACGCCGTGGACGCGTTCCTCTCGATGATGAGCGGCGGCAACACCGGGAAGATGGTCGTCCGCGTCTAGCGCCGACCCCGGTGCGGCGGGCGCGAGGAGGGGCACCTCCGGACGCCCGCCGCACCCGTCCTCCGCCTCCCTGACCGGGACCTCCGAGCATGCTCGCGGATCCGCGGGGCCGATCGGTCCGGGCGGTGGCAGACTGCGGACATGAGCACGTTCTCGCACCGGACCGGCGCCTCCGCGCCGGCAGCAGCAGCACTCGTCCTCGTCCTCTCCGGCTGCGCGGGCAGCGGCGGAGCCCCGTCCGCGCGGACGCCGCTCCCGACGCCGACCGCGACCGCGACCCCGACGTCTTCGCCGACTCCCGCTCCGACGCCGACTCCCACCGTGACCGTGACGGTCACGGCGACCCCCGAGCCCTCGTCGACCGGTTCTCCCGCCGCGGATCCGGCGGCGGCGCGCTGCACGGGCTCCGACCTGACGATGGAGTACCGCCCCGACCCCGACGCGTCGGGTGCCGGGAACAGCGCCTTCGACCTCGTGCTCACCAGCACCTCCTCCTCGGACTGCGCTCTCGCGGGCATCCCCGGCGTCTACGCGACCGACGCCGACGGGAACCGGATCAGCGCGGTCGCCGGCGCGTCCGGCCCGAACCCCGATGCTCCCGTGATCCTCGTCCCCGGCGCCCGGGCGGACGTCCGGGTCGCCTGGCACTCCCCCGGCGCCTACGGCTGCGCGGTCGGGACCTCCGCGTTCCTCGTCGCCGAGGTCCTCGACGCCCCGGACGGCGCGGTCCGCGCCCCCGCCGAGCTCCAGGTGTGCACCGACGACACCGTGATGATGGACGCCTCCGCCTACGCGCTGCTCTGAGCCCTCGCCGAGCGCGCACGCCTCCCGAGGGGCCCGCTCGCCGGGCGCGACCCCTTGACCGGACGCGGCGCAGCCGGGACCCTCGCACTACACGTCCCCACCCCACCCCGGAGGTCACCATGAAGGTCGGCTCACTCGTTCTCCGTCTCGCCGTCGGCGGGCTCTTCGTCGGACACGGTCTGCAGAAGCTGCGGGGCTCGTTCGACGGCCCCGGCCTCGACGGCACCGAGCAGATGATGTCGAGCCTGGAGATGCACCCGGCCCGGCGCAACGCTGTCGCCGCAGCGGTGACCGAGACGGCCGGAGGCGCCGCTCTCGCCCTCGGCGCCGCGACTCCGCTCGCCGCCGCCGGACTCGTCGCCACGATGGTCACCGCCGTGCGCAAGGTGCACTGGAGCAACGGCCTGTGGAACGCGGGCGGCGGGTGGGAGTACAACGCCGTCCTCGTCGCGGCGACGGCCGCGATCGTCGCGGACGGCCCCGGTGCGCTCTCGTTCGACGCCCTGATCGGCAAGCGCAAGTGGGGAGCCGGCTGGGCGCTGTTCGCCCTGATCGGCGGAGCGGCTGCGTCGACCGCCCTGATCGAGGCCGGGCGACGCGCCGCGCCGATTGGAGCGGGCACCTCCGGCTCCGACGACGACGGGTCGGACGACGACGGCGCCGACTCGACCGCCTCGTAGCCCCGCTCCGCCGCACTGTGCGGGCGCGGTAGCGTCGGAGGCGTGACCGAGACACGCGCCTCCGACCCCGACCGCCCCGAGACCGACGCGCTCGCCCTCTGGGTCGCGGCGGTCGAGCGCCTCGACGCTCAGGACGACCCGGACGGCGTCGTCGAGCGGATGCGCGTCCTCGCAGCCCGCTACCCGGGACACGACGGAGTCGCCGCTTTCGAGCTGGGCGGCGCCCTCGACAGCGCGGGACACGGGGCGGAGGCGGCGGTCGAGTACGAGCGCGCCCTCGCCGCCGGCCTGGATGACGAGCGGCGGGCGCGGTTGACGATCCAGTACGCCTCGACGCTCCGGAACCTCGGCCGCACCGATGAGGCGATCGACCTCCTCGCCGGCGCTGCTGCGCACCCCGCGGTGGGCTCCGCTCGGGAGGTGTTCCTCGCGCTCGCCCTGCACAGCGCCGGGCGCGTCGACGAGGCCCTGCGGATCGCGCTGGAGGCGCTGGCTCCGGGGCTCCCTCGGTACCAGCGCTCCGTCCGCGCCTACGCCGCCGCCCTCACCGACCCCGAGCAGTAGCGCGGGCGGCTCCTCCACACGGAGGCTCGGCGCGGCGAGCGCCGAGGCCTCCGGGGCGACGGCGCCGACTCAGTCCTCGAGCAGGATCGCGTCGATCTGCCCCATCGCCTGGCGGAGTCCCTCCTCCATCCCCATCTGGACCATCTGCTCGAGCTGCTCGACCGACTCGAAACGGCTGCTGAGGACCATCCGCGTGCGCCCCGGCTCGATCTCGTCGAGGGTGACCGTGGCCCGGGTGATCCCCAGCGCGTCGACCGGATCGCCCCGCTCGTCGGCGAAGCCGTCCTCGAACTCGAACCGCGTCGGCTCCTCCACCCGGGTCACGCGCCACCAGCCGCGCGCCTGCTCGCCGTCCGGTCCCGTCATGACGTAGGCGCTCCGTCCGCCCTCGACCGGCTCGTGCCGCTCGAAGGTCGCCGGCCAGGTCGGCGGCCCCCACCAGCGCTCGAGGCGGCGCGGATCCGTCCAGAGGAGCCAGACGCGCTCGATCCCCGCGTCGAACTCGGCGGTCACGGTCAGGGTCAGTTCCTCGATGTCCTTCACGGACTGCAGCACGCTCATCGCGCCTCTCCCTCCAGCAGATCCCGCGCGCCGATCGGCTCGCGGGTGTCACTCCTCGTCGAGGAGGTCCGACATGCGGTCGATCCTCCCCGCCCACAGCTGCTCGTAGGCGTCGAGCAGGCGCGACGCCCGCCGCACTGCGGCGACCTCACCCTGCACCAGCTGCTCCCGCCCGCTCCTCCGCTTGCGGACGAGTGCCGCCCGCTCGAGGACGGCCACGTGCTTCTGCACCGCCGCGAACGACATCTCGTAGCGCGCCGCGAGTGCGGAGACGGACTGCTCGCCGACCAGCACCCGGGCGACGATGTCGCGGCGGGTGCTGTCGGCCAGCGCCCGGAAGAGCAGGTCGATGTCGGCGTCCGTACGTACAACCATGTGGTTGCACATTAGGGCCGTCCCCTCGCCCGCGCAAGAGCATCCGTCTCCGGGCGAGCGCACCGGCCGGCGCCCGACCTCAGGCGCTCGCGGCATCGAGGGCCTCGGCAGCGGCCGCGAGCACCCAATCCGGCAGGGGGCGGGCCGCGAACAGCGAGGCGTAGAGCCGGGCCATCGAGTCGTCGGGGTCGAGCCGCAGCGCCTCGTCGAGGTGGAGCCCCGCGAGGCTCGAGACTCCCCTCGCCCACCAGCACCACGCGAGAACGGTGAGCACGGAGGAGCGCGCCTCCTCCGGCGCCAGCGCGGCGGCGCGGGCGAGGAGCCCGGTCGCCCGCGCCAGACGGCCGCGCTCCGGAGCACGCCCGCTGCCGAGCAGCAGGGCCGACAGCTCGAGGTCGTGGTCGTCGTCCGTTCCGGCGCGGGCGTCGCCCACCGCGCCGGGCGGCACTCCCACTCCTGCCTGCGGGCTCCGCGCGATCTGCACGGTCACCCGGTCGCGGAGGGGCGGCGACTGCAGGGTCCGCACGATCAGTCCTTCGCGGCGGACGTCCCGCGGTCCGCTGAGCCAGCGCTCGACGAGCCGTTCCGTGTCGCCGACCAGGGGCGGCCGGCGGAGCACCTCCGCGACGAGCGCGCGATCCTCCTCGAGGACCGGCGGCAGCACGGAGAGCGCGTCGATGTCCAGAGGCTCGTCGGCCACCGCTCGGGCGAGGACGCCGGTCTCGCTCCGCTCGATCTCGAGGAGCGGACGTGGCCTGCGGCACTCCTCGGCGTCCGTGTAGCGCCCCCATCCGTCGGCGGCGATGCAGGCCACGGCGATGATGTCCAGGCGCGTGCGCTCCAGGCGCCGGAGCACCGCGCGGCCGAGGTCGAGATGCGGGATCCCCCGCTCCTCGGCGTAGCCCGCACGGGTGCAGACCACCACCAGCACACCGGTGGCCCGCGGCATCGTCTCCATCATGGCCGCGCAGCCGCCCGCCAGCGCCTCCGCCTCCATCCCGCGCAGCGTCTCCGGGAGCGGGATCCGGAAGCCTCCCCCGGCGCGCGTGCCGAGGAACGGCACCACCACGACGGACTCCTCCGGACGGATGCCGATGATGGAGGGGACGGCAGCCAGGAGGTCCTGGATCGCGCTCGCCCGCAGGACTTCGGGATCGCGGCGGCGGGACGGAGGAGCAGGGGTTCGCTGTGTGGATGTCATGCCCGACACCCTGCTCGCGTCGCCGGCGGCGCAGGATCCCGCCGGCCCGGACCGGGGAGAACCGGAGCGGATCGGCGCCTGTGGAGGAGCGCCCGGGTCCGGCGGCTCAGCCGGCCGCGGGAGCCCGCAGCACCTTCGCCATCGGCCGTCCCTTCGCGATCTCGTCGATCAGCTTGTCGAGGTACCGGATGCGCTGCATCAGCGGATCCTCGATCGTCTCGACTCGCACGCCGCAGATCACTCCCGTGATCGCCGAGGCCTGCGGAGGCAGGCGCGCCGCCGCGAAGAACTCCTCGAAGGTCGTCCTGCTCTCGAGGTGCCGGGCCAGCTCCTCGTCCGAGAAGCCGGTGAGCCAGCGGACCGCCTCGTCGACCTCCTCCCTCGTCCGGCCCTTGCGCTCCGCCTTCGCCACGTAGAGGGGGTGCACGTCGACGAACGCCACGGAGAAGATCCTGCTCATGGCCGGGAAGCGTACTCGCGCGACGCCCGGCGCGGCAGAGGCGCCCGCCCCGCTATCCTCCCCAGTGGCCCTCGCGCCTCCATACCGCAGCCCACAGAGAGAACCACCGTGAGCCTCCTCCGCACCAAGTCCGTCGAGCAGTCGATCGCCGACACCGATGAGCCCGAGTACAAGCTCAAGAAGTCGCTGACCGCGCTCGATCTCACGGTCTTCGGCGTCGGAGTCGTCATCGGCGCCGGCATCTTCACCCTCACCGGCCGCGCCGCCCACGACATCGCCGGACCGGCGATCGTCCTGAGCTTCGTCGTCGCCGCCTTCGCCTGCGCCCTCGCGGCCATGTGCTACGCCGAGTTCGCCTCCACGGTCCCGGTGTCGGGCTCCGCCTACACCTTCTCCTACGCCTCCCTCGGCGAGCTCTTCGCCTGGATCATCGGCTGGGACCTGATCCTCGAGCTGTTCCTCGGAGCGAGCGTGGTCGCGCAGGGGTGGAGCGCGTACCTCGGGTCGCTGCTGCAGCAGCTGGGAGTGACCCTCCCGCCGGCGCTCACCTACGGCGGCGTGGTCGACGTGCCGGCGATCCTGCTCGTCCTCGTGCTCGGCGCGCTGATGACCTTCGGGATCAAGGAATCGCTGCGCGTCAACCTGGTGCTCGTCGCGATCAAGCTGTTCATCGTCCTGTTCGTCATCATCGCGGGCCTGCAGTTCGTGAACACCGCCAACTACACCCCGTTCGTCCCCGCCGCCGAGCCCTCGCCGTCCGCGTCCGGTCTGACCCAGCCGCTGCTCCAGTTCCTCTCGGGCATCGAGCCGGCCACGTTCGGGGTCGGCGGCATCATCGCCGGCGCCTCCCTGGTGTTCTTCGCCTACATCGGGTTCGACGTCGTCGCGACGACCGCGGAGGAGACCCGCCGCCCCCAGCGCGACCTGCCCATCGGCATCATCGCCTCGCTGATCATCTGCACGGTCCTGTACTGCGCCGTCGCCCTCGTCGTGACCGGCATGGTCCCCTACCGCGAGCTCGACCCGTCGGCCGCGCTCGCCAACGCGTTCGCCTACCACGGGCAGACCTGGATGGCGACGGTCATCTCGGCCGGCGCCGTCGCCGGTCTGACCACCGTCGTGCTGACGCTGCTGATCGGAGCGACGCGCATCATCTTCGCGATGGCGCGCGACGGACTCCTCCCCCGGCGCCTGGCCACCGTCCACCCGCGCCTGCGCACGCCGTGGTTCACCTCCGTGGTCGTGACCATCGTCGTCGCGCTGCTCGCCGGGCTCACTCCGATCGGCGTGCTCGAGGAGATGGTCAACATCGGCACGCTCTCGGCGTTCGTGCTGGTCTCGGTCGGCGTCGTGGTGCTGCGCCGCAAGCGGCCCGACCTGAAGCGCGGCTTCCGGGTCCCGCTGAACCCGTGGCTCCCGCTGCTCTCGGCCCTGATCTGCACCTACCTGATGCTCAACCTCTCGATCGAGACCTGGCTGCGCTTCCTGATCTGGCTGGCCGTGGGCTTCGCGATCTACTTCGCCTACTCGCGCAGCCACGCGAAGATCGGCACGCAGCCCTAGGGGGCCAGGCCCACCTTCGGCCTGGCCCAGGAGCGTCCGCGCGTGTCCTTGAGGATGTCGTACTCCACCTCGACGTGCGGCTCGATCGCGCTGTACTTGTCGTTCGGGGCGCCGATCACGAGCTGGAAGCCGAGACCGCGCCACGCACCGATCGCCCGCTTGGTGAAGTGGGCGTCGGCCTTGATCAGCGCCTCGTCCATGAAGACCGGGGCGTACCGGGGGCGGTCGGCTCCCGCGTCGCCGAGCTGGTAGCGCAGCGCTGCCCCGACGATGAAGGCGATCAGCTCCTGCGACTCCCCGCCGGACTTCTCGCCGATGTGGTCGTACAGCGCCACGTGAGCTCGGGTGACGGCGTCCACGCGCTCGGCGCTGACCCGGACGTGGTTGCGGACGTCGACGAGGTCCCCGAAGTCGGGCGCGGTGCGCCGCAGCCGCTGGATGAGCCGGGACATCCGCCGGTAGACCTGCTCGCGCTCCTCCTCCGCGGACACGGCCTGGATCTGCGCGCGCACCTCGCGGAGCTCGCGGCGGAAGCGACGGCGCACCTCCGACTGGTTCTCGCGCGTCGTGATCTGCAGGCGGTGGCCGTCGTCGTAGAACGGCAGATCCTGCATGATCACGTTGATCGGCTCGATCCGCTCGCGGATCTCCCGCAGCGAGCGGCCGAGCGTGGAGTCGAAGCTCGTGAGGTCGTTGCCGGAGAGCGTGAGCAGGCTGTCGCGCCACTCGGTCTCGAGCCGGTGCAGGCCGCTGGTCTCGAGGGCGTCGAGCAGCCGCTCGAAGTCGCCCGCGGACGCCTCGGGGTCCGCGAGCAGGTTGGGATTCGGCCAGCGGTCGAGGAAGCCGGCCATGATCCGGCCGGCGCTCTCGCGCTGCTGCTCGTGCGCCTCGGCCGCGGAGCGGCGGTCCTCCGCCAGACGCTGCGCCGCCGTGGCGAGCGCTGCGTCGAAGCGGACCAGGACGTCCGAGGCGCTGCCGGACGCCGCGGCCTCGGTCAGCGTGAACCGGGCGTCGAGGAAGGCGCGCTGGTCGTCGTCGAGCTCGCGTCCTGCGCGCTCCGCCGCATCGAGAACCGCCTGGCTCGCGTCGACGTCGTCGACCACGACGGCCCACTCCGCCTCGATCCGCTCGCGCTCCACACTGGCGCGGGCGATCTCCTGGCGGAGGCGCTCGAGGCGGCCGCGCAGCCCGTCGATCTGCTCCTGCAGCCCGGCGAGCTCGGGGTTCGCCTCCGCCGCCTCGGCGCCGACCGCCTCCCAGCGCTCCTGCTCGGCGAGCAGCGACTCGACGTCGACCGTCTCCCAGCTCACCAGCGCGAGGCGGGCGTGGCGCGTCATCCGGTCGTCGAGTGCATCGAGGGATTCCTCCGCCGCCGACGCCGCCGAGACGGCCGCCGCGCTGCGGGCCCGGGCCGCCTCGACCAGGGCGTTCAGCTCGCGGAGACGACGGGTGTTGGAGAAGCCGAGGACGTTCGCGGCGCCGTGGCCGCCGTGCGCACCGCGCTGCCCCTGCGAGAGCTGACCGGTGAGGGTCAGGGCGAGCCGGTGGCGCCCGAGCTCCGCAGCGCTGTCGACGCACACGTAGCCGAAGCGGTCCTCGAGCCGGTACTGCAGCCAGCCGGTGAAGGCGGTGGCGCGGTAGTCGAGGCGCCCGGGCAGCGTCTGCGGGTCGAGGCCCCGCATCTCCTCGAGCCCGGTGTCCACGCCCTCGTAGCGGAGCCGGACCGGGAGCCGGAGGGAGTCGATGGCGCGGCGGAAGCGGTCGAGGTGGGCGGAGTCGATCATCAGCGTCGTCGCGAAGCCGCCGAGGGCGAGCGTGAACGCCTCGCGCCAGGGCTCGAACTCGGCACGCACCTCGACCAGCTCGCCGACGAAGGGCAGGTCGTCGGCGGTGAGGCCGGCTGCCTCCGCGATCCGCTCGCGCGCCTCGTGCAGAGGCCGGGGGATGCTGTCCCGACGGTCCGAGGCCGAGCGCTGCTCCGCCTCGAGCTCGGCGAGCTCGCGCGCCGCGGCCTTCCGCTCGGCGACCGCGTCCGACCAGGCCGCACGGGTGCTGCGCTTGGCGTCGGGCGCGCTCGCCGCCCGGGCGAGCACCGCCTCGAACCGCTCGCGGGTTGTCTCCGGCTCGCCGAGAGCGCGCAGGTCGTCCTCGAGCCGGGCGCGGTTCTCGCGCGCCGCTCCCAGCCGCCGCTCCACCTCGCGGAGCTCGCGCTGGGCCGTCTCGAGGCGGTCGCCGCCGGAGGCCCGCAGCACCTCGGCGAGCCCGTCCCGCTCCGACTCCGCCGCCTCGGCGAGCGCCCGCTTCTCGCGGAGCACGGCGTCGACGGCGCGGGTGCGCTCGCGCAGCTCGACCTCGACGTCGCGCAGCAGGCCGAGGCGCTGCTCAGCGCGCCACAGGGCCGCCGGCGACACCGGGGCGTCGAACTCCCCGAGCGCGTCGATGAGGCGCACGCGCTCCGCGGACGCGGCGATGCGCAGGCGCAGGCCCCGCAACGGCTCGAGTGCCGCGACCTGCTGGCGCGCGGTGAGCATCCGCTGCCGGGTGCTCTCGAGCTCGTCGAAGTGGGCGACGACCGCGTCGGCGGAGGCCAGGGTCTCGGGCTCCTCGAGCACGAGCCGCTTGTAGAGGTCGTCGACGGTCGTGATCTGCTGACCGGCCTGGATGCGGGCGAGCAGGCTCATCGCCTTCGATCCGGCTCCCGCCGCTCCGATGCCGAGCACCGCGTGCAGACGCGCCGAGAACTCGCGGTCGGTGCCGAGCGGATCCAGGCCCGCCGCGCGCAGTGACGCGTCGGAGAAGCGGTGCGCCGCCGCCCGGTCGAGCGCGGCGAGGTCGACCGGGCCCTCGGCGCTCGCGCGGATCCGCACGGTCTCCTCGAGCACCCGGGAGCCGGCCGGGACGTACCAGGCGCGGACCGCGCTGAAGCGCGAGCCGTCGTGGTCGACCCAGGTCATCGCGACGGCGGTCCAGGTGTCGACTCCGTCGCCGCGCAGGACGCGCATGGTCGTGCCCTCGTCCGTGCGCGACTCGTCGAGCTTGCCGCGCGCGTAGGAGAGGATGTTGCGCTGGTCCTCGCCGCGCGGACGGCCCGTCACTCCGCCGTTCGAGGCGCCGTTGAACGGCGTGGTGGGCGGCATCATCAGGGCGATGTAGGCGTCCATCAGCGTGGACTTGCCGGAGCCGGAGCCGCCGCAGAGGAGCGTGGCGCCGGGCGAGAAGCGGACCCGGTGCGCGCCGTCGTAGCCGCCCCAGTTGACCAGCTGCAGGTCCTCGGCGAGCCACTGCTGACCGCGGGAGGCGGCGGGGATCAGGCCGAAGAGGGTGTCGAGCATCGTCATCGGGGGTCGTCCTCCGGGTCGGGGGTGTCGTCGTCGGTCGGCTCGTCGTCCAGCGGCTCGTCGTCCGCGACATCGGCTCCGGGCAGGACGCCGTCCGTGGGCGGGTCCGCGTCCTCGTCGAGGCCGTCGTCCTCGAGCGCGTCGTCGTCCGCCTGCTCCGGATCGTCCGAGCCGGGCTCCTCGGCGGGCGCCGCTTCTGCGACCACCGAGGAAGCGTCTTCGCCCGCCCGCCCGCGCAGCCAGTCGCTCAGCTCCCGCAGCTTCGGCGCGCTCAGCACGATCTCCACGATCGGGCTGATCCGGTACCGCCCTGCGGACTCCTCGTCGACGATGCCGTCGCGCCCGAGCCGCTCCAGCGCCTTGCGGACCATGCGCTGCCGGCGGGCGGTGTCGCGCTCGGCGTCGGCGAAGTAGCTGAGCACCGTCTGCTCGACCTCCTCGACGTCCACGCGCGCCGACGCCTCGCCGGCCGCCGACTCCCGCTGATGGACCGTGCGCAGGTGCACCAGGACCAGCGTCTCGGCGCGGGTGTAGGGGAGGTCGCGCAGCAGCACCGGCATCTCCACCTCGTCGGAGCGCACCTGCTGCTTGTAGGCGACCCCTCGCTCGTGGTCGACGACGAGCCGCACGAACAGGTCGTTCAGCCGCGACTCGATCAGCTGCCGGTGCTCCTGGAGCACGGCCCACTGCTCGCGGTGGCGGTCGGCGAGGAGGAAGCGGCGCTGCAGCACGTGCACGAGCACCCGGCGCACCTCGGTGTCGAGGACGCCGCGGTCGCCGGGGAAGAGCTCGTCGGGGTCCTCCTCCATCGACACGGGCGCGATGAACGGATCGGCGGCGGGCCCGTCGGTCGCCAGGGTGTCACTCATCGTCGGTCTCCTCCTCGGTGCGGGCGGTCACGGATCCGAAGGCGAAGCGGCGCACGGTCCCGTCGGGTCGGCGCGTGCTCACGACGGAGTAGCCCTCGCGGTCGACGAGGCCCGTCCGGTGCGCGATCTCGAGCAGCCCGAGCAGGTCGACGGGCCGTCGCGTGTCCTCCGGAGCCGCGCTGAACGCGTCCGCCAGATCGAACTCGTCGCCGAGCTCCGCCACGTAGGCCTCCAGCTCCGCGTAGCGGGGACCGCCCCAGGCCCGGCTGTCGTCGCCGACGAACTCGGCGTCGCCGTCGTCTCCGGCCAGGGGCGCCGGCCCGCCGGCCGGACGCACGTCTCCCAGGGTCTGGCGCAGGCGGCCGATCCCGGCGACGGGCAGGTGCCGCAGCGGCGCGACCGGCGCGTCCGGCGAGATCCCGCCCGTCCACTCCTGGAGCCCCGCCATCACGTCGCGCAGCAGCTCGTCCACCTGGCGGTCGCGAGCGGGGTCGTGGGTGCGGACCTGGCCCGTGATGACGTGGGACGCGCGGCGCTGCGCGGTCAGGACCTCCTGCACGCCCAGCTCCACCCGGCGGCCGATCGCGGCCAGCTCCGCGCGCTGGGCGGGGTCCATCAGGCGGGAGAACGGCTGCACGAGCACCGTGTGGAGCTGGTCGGCGAGCGCGTCGATCCGCTCGGGGTCGCCCAGGAGGCGGAGGGCTCCGGCGAACGCACGGCCCTCGCTGGTCGCCTGCATCACGTGCTGCCCGCGCTCGAGGTACTCCCGCAGCACCTCGCCGGTCGGGCGGACGTCGCGGCGCAGGTCCGCGACCACGTCGCGCTGCATCGCTTTGATCGACTCCGCCACCCGCGCGAAGTCGGCCGGCAGCTCGCGGGCGAGGTGCACCACGTTCTCGGCCTCCTCCAGGAGCTGCTCGTCGTCGGCCGGCTCGAGACCGGCGCCCTCCTCGAGGGCGGCGATCTCGACGTCCAGGCGCGCCCGCTCCTCGCGGAGCCGCGAGAGCCGGGCCTCCGGGTCGGGCTCGACGTCCGCGGCCAGCCGCTCGACCGCCTCCAGCAGAGTGCGCACCCGCGAGTTCGAGACGCGCGTGCGTCCGCCTCCGGTGCGCCCGGTGATCTCGAGGGCGCTCACGGCGTGGGCGCTCAGCCGGTAGACCTCGGCCTCGCCCTCGATCTGCGGCACGAGCCAGCCGACGCGGACCCAGTAGCGGCACACCTCGCGCGCCGTGCCGCTCGGCAGAGCGCGCTCGCCCTCGTCGTACCCGGCCGAGCGGAGCTCCTCGAGCAGCTCCCCCACCTCGGCGTGCGCGTCGGCGACCGCCACGGCCTGCCGGTCGACCGTGAACACGAGCGACAGAGCGGCGACGACGAAAGGCGCGTAGCGGCCGTGGAGGAGATCGAGTGTCGGCGTCCGGAAAGCGCCGAGGGAGCGCAGGTAGGCGGCCTCGGCGCGGGAGTTCGACATCGCCCTCAAGGATAGGCGGCGGGCCGGCATCGCGCGGACGAGGCGCCAGGGGCCGTCCCGCTCGCGGACCCGACCTCCTCGGCCCGCCCCGATCCTGCGAGCGGCAGGACGACGGCAGCCGCTCCTCGCCGTTCCGCCGGGGTCGCGATCTCGTCGACGCGAGGATCACCCGACGCCGTCACCAGCCCACAGCCGCCACCCCGCCCGCCGAGCTCACCGGTCCGCACCGCCACAGAGAGAACCCGGTGGCCGCGGAGGCGTGCTCTCCCGACTCCGTCGCCGCCGGCCCCCACTCCTGCAGCTGTGTGCATCCGTCCGCCACCACGGCCTTCCGCACCGACTCGGTCGGCGGTGCGGAGTTCTTCAGCACGAGCAGAGGCGTGCGTCCTGCCGCGATCATCCGGGTGACGTCCTGCTCGGTGAAGACCCGCGCCTGGCCGGAGTAGCCGCCGTCGGTGAGCACGCTCGCGCCGGTCGCCGTGATGATCGGCGCCGAGATCGCCCAGGAGTCGGTGAGGAACAGGGGCGCTCCGTCCACCCCGCCGCCGGCGGCACGAGCAGCGGCGACCAGTGCGGTCTCGTCGGCGGTCATCGAGTCGTGCCCGCCGACCGCGTCCGGCGACGAGACCGCGAACGGAGCCGAGGTCTCGGCCCTCTGCGGGAAGCGCAGGCCGACGAGCGCGTCGCCGCCCGACCCGTCGAGGGACGCGTCGAGCACCTGCAGGCTGAACGCGACCGGCCCGGCCAGGATCACGACCGCTGCCGCGAGCGCGACGGGACGACGGCGGGCCGCTCCCCTCCGGCTCCCGACCGCTCGCTCCACCGCACCGCCCCTCCGTCGCCGCGCCACCACCGCGACCACGACGAGCCCTGCTCCGGCGAGCGCCGCGAACGGCAGGCCCAGCACCGCGGGCAGCTGCCCGCCCACGGCGAGCACCGCGCTCCACGCCGTCTGCGCGACGAGGAGGAGCGGCAGCACCAGCCGCGCGACGACCCGGGTCGACGCGAGCAGCCGCACCCCCTCCGCCCAGCCCAGCGCGGCGAGGAGCGCCAGCTGCACGCCGATCGCCGCGACGTACGCCATGTGCGGCACCGTCGCCACCGAGAGCACGCCCGCCGCTGTCACCAGCCACACCGCGAGGCAGACCAGGAGGGCGAAGGCACCGCGGGCACCTCCCCGCCTCCCCCGCCGCGGCCACCAGCGCACGGCGCCGAGCACCAGCCCGGCGAGCGCCGCGGGATACAGCCAGCCGACCTGCGTCGCGTACTGCGCCAGCAGCAGCTTGGCCGGCGAAGACCCCGCTGCTCCGCCCATCGTCGCCACGTGGTCGGATGCGACGACGGCGCCGGGCACCGCTCCCGGGATCAGCCGGTCGAGCCCGTTGAACCCGAACACCATCGCGAAGACGTCGTTCCCCGTCGACCCGTCGATGTACGGCCGGTCGCCCGCGGGCACCGCCTGCATCGCGACCGTCCACGCCACGGAGGCGCCCACCGCGACGGCCAGGAGCCCGCCCGCCCAGGCGAGGGCTCGGCGCCACCCGCGCACCCCGACGAGAGTCGCCACCACGAGCGCCGGCAGGACGAACCAGGCCTGCATCATCTTCGCCTGGAAGCCGATCCCGATGGACAGCCCGGTCATCAGCAGCGGCCACCACCGCTCCGTCAGCACCGCGCGCTGCCACCACACCAGCGCCACGGCGAGTGCCGCCGTGAGCAGCCCGTCCTCCATCGGGTGCCCGAACATCGACACGAAGATCGGCGTGCTCGCCGCCGCTGCCGCCGCGACCAGCCCGAGCCCCCGGCTGCCCCACCGGAGCCCGACGACCGAGCACGCCGCGACCGTGATCAGCCCCTCGATCAGCTGCGGCAGCGCGATCGACGACGTCGACATGCCGAACAGCCGGATGCTCAGCGCCTGCGGCACCGCGAACCCCGCCAGCTTGTCCAGCGTCACCGTGGCGGCGGGATCGAAGGCTCCGAACGCCAGCGCGTGCCACGACTCCGACATCGACCGTGCCGCCGCCTCGTAGAAGACGGCGTCTCCGCCCCGGGCGAGATTCCAGCCGGTGAGGACCGTCGAACCGCACAGGATCGCGAGGAGGGTGAGCCGCGCCCACCAGGGTTCGCGCCACCACCGGGCGAGCGGAGCGGAGTGGGTCACGTCCACCGACGCTAGGGAGCCGGCCTGCCGCCGCCCTTGCGGGCGGTCGGGGAGACGCCGTGCATGCCGCTCCGGCTTCTCAGTCCGGACGCCGCCGGCACAGCCGACGACCAGGAAGGGTGCCGCGCCGCCCCGGTCACCCTCTAGGGTGCGGACATGCCCCGCTCCATGGCCGACCTCTCCTTCCGCCGCGCCCAGTGGGAGCAGCGCTACTCACCGCACGTGGCTCCCGTGAACCGCTGGATCGACGAGCTGCGGAACCCCTACGGACGCGGCTGGCTGCCCTACGTCGCTCCCCTGCACGGCGGAGTGGAGGCGCGCGTCCTCAGCGTCCTCCGCGATCCCGGCCCCGCCACCCAGGACGGCGTCGGAAGCGGCTTCCTCTGCACCGAGAACGACGACCCGACGGCGGAGCTCATGGCCGGGCTGATGGACGAGGTGGGCCTCGCCCCCGCCGACCTGCTGCCGTGGAACGCCTACCCCTGGTACATCAACCAGGCGCCGAACGCCGAGCAGCTCGACGCCGGCGTCGAGACCGTCCTGCATCTGCTCGCGCTCGCCCCCGACGTCGAGGTGGTCCTCCTGCAGGGCGGCGACGCCGATCACGGCTGGCGGCGCCTCCTCAGGCGGCACCCGGCGATCGAGCGCGAGCGCGGCCTCACGGTGATCCGCACCTTCCATCCGTCGCGACAGGCGCTCTGGGCACGGGATCCCGCCGAGCGGGAGACGCGCTCCGCTCGACGTCGCGAGGCCTTCGCCGAGGTCGCCGCAGCGCTCCGGTGAGCGGTCCGCAGCATCACGACGAGGCCCGGAAACGACGGAAGCCCTGACGACGACCAGCGGTCTCATCAGGGCTTTCCGTCGGGCTGACAGGATTTGAACCTGCGACCCCTTGACCCCCAGTCAAGTGCGCTACCAAGCTGCGCCACAGCCCGTGGCAGACCGGGCCGAGGCCCGGGCAACTCGACTACCTTAGCGGATGCCGACGCCGGAAGTGAAAACGAGCGGGCCCCGTAGACTCGCTGCGCGGAACGCGTCGGCACGGGTCGACGCGCCGTCGGCAGCTCGGGAGGCGTCAGCAGTGGATGCGCGGCAGAAGCGATCACAGGTGGCCCTGCACCGGGCGATCATCGAACTCGCGACCGGCCGCGACGTCGCCACCCTCACCGTCTCCGAGATCACGGATCTCGCCGGCGTGAACCGCTCCACCTTCTACGCCCACGCCTCCTCCGCCGCAGAACTGCTCTGCGCCGCCCTGCAGGACGAGCTCGACGCGATCCGCGAGGGCTACCTCCAGCAGCTCCGGAGCGGCGCCGCGACCGACGCGAGCATCCGCGAGGGCACCTCCCGCGTCCTCGGCCACCTGGACGGCCACCGCGACCTCTACCTCCGCGCCTTCGACGCTCCCGGCGGCGACTCGGGCCTCCGCGCGATGCTAGCGGGGCACTTCCGCACCGCCGTCTCCGCGACGCTCGACACCGGGATCCTCGACGTCCCGCCCGCGGACGCACCGCTCGGGTTCCTCGAGGACGCGACGGCCTCGTTCCTCGCGGCGGGCTCCGTCGGCCTGATGGAGCAGTGGCTCCGCCTGCCCGCGCCCCGCGATCCCGGCAGCTACCTCGCCGCCTACCGACGGCTCCTGCCGCCGTGGTGGCCCTTCGCCACCGGCGACTGACCGGCCTCCCGGCCCTGCCGACGCACGCTCGGAGAGACGACCGCCCGGTTCGAGGGAGGCCGCCGTGTAGGCGGCAGCGCCGCGCCGCCCGTCGCTCCCGCTCGCAAGGAGGCCGACCTGCTCGATCGGGCCGCATCGGAGCAGCATCCGCCCCCGCGACTCGACGACCGCTCCCCCCGGAGACGCGGACGGCCCGCGGGAGGAGCTCCCACGGGCCGGACACGGTGCGGCTGCGCTCAGCGCGCGCGCTTCTCGCGGACGCGCATGTTGACGTTCACCGGCGACCCCTGGAAGCCGTAGATCTCGCGCAGGCGGCGCGCGATGTAGCGGCGGTAGCCCGGGTCGAGGAACCCGGTCGTGAAGAGCACGAATGTCGGCGGGCGCGACGAGGCCTGCGTGCCGAAGAGCACGCGGGGCTGCTTGCCTCCGCGGAGGGGGTGCGGGTGCGCCGCGGTGAGCTCGGCGAGGAACGCGTTGAACTTGCCCGTCGGGATGCGCGTGTCCCACGACTCGAGCGCGAGCTCGAGCGCCGGCACGAGCTTCTCGAGGTGGCGGCCGGTGCGGGCCGAGATGTTGACGCGGGGCGCCCACGCCACGTGGGCGAGGTCGGTCTCGATCTCGCGCTCGAGGTAGCGGCGGCGCTCGTCGTCGAGGAGGTCCCACTTGTTGAAGGCGAGCACGAGCGCCCGGCCCGACTCCAGCACCAGGTCGATGATGCGGACGTCCTGCTCCGAGATCGGCTGCGAGACGTCGAGGACGACGACGGCGACCTCGGCCTTCTCGAGCGCGGTCGAGGTGCGCAGCGACGCGTAGAAGTCGGCGCCCTGCTGGAGGTGCACGCGGCGGCGGATGCCCGCGGTGTCGACGAAGCGCCAGACCTTGCCGGCGATCTCGACCTGCTCGTCGACCGGGTCGCGCGTGGTGCCAGCGAGCTCGTTGACGACGACCCGCTCCTCCCCCGCCGCCTTGTTGAGCAGGCTGGACTTGCCGACGTTCGGGCGGCCGAGGATCGCGACGCGGCGCGGTCCGCCGACCTCGCGCTTGGCGACGGCCGACTCCAGAGGGAGCTTCTCGAGCACCGCGTCGAGCAGGTCGGCGACGCCGCGGCCGTGGACGGCCGAGACGGGGCGGGGCTCGCCCAGGCCGAGCGACCACAGCGAGGCGGCGTTCGGCTCCTGGCGGGCGTCGTCCACCTTGTTGGCGGCGAGGAAGACCGGCTTCTTCGTCTTGCGCAGCAGCTTCACGACGTGCTCGTCGGTCGCGGTCGCGCCGACGTTCGCATCGACGACGAAGATGACGGCGTCGGCGAGGTCGATGGCGATCTCGGCCTGCATGGCGACGGAGGCGTCGATGCCGCGGGCGTCGGGCTCCCAGCCGCCGGTGTCGACGATGGTGAACGCCCTGTCGATCCACTCCGCCTTGTAGGACACGCGGTCGCGCGTGACGCCCGGGGTGTCCTCGACGACGGCCTCGCGGCGGCCGAGGATGCGGTTCACCAGCGCGGACTTGCCGACGTTGGGGCGGCCCACGATCGCCACGACCGGGAGGGCGGGGAGGTAGCGGACCTCGTCCGAGTCCTCCCCGGCGAACTCGAGGAGGTCGAGGTCCTCCTCGTCGAGGTCGTAGTCCTCGAGTCCGCTGCGGAGCGCCTGCGCGCGTGAGGAGGCGAGCTGCTCGTCGAGGTCGCCGAGGCGCTCGACGAGGTCGTCGTCTCCGAAGTTCAGCTCGTCGTCACCGACGTGCGTGTCCTGTGCCATGACCGGCCCTTGCTCTCGAAGTTCGGACCTCGGCGACGACCGCGTCGACGGTCTGCTCGAAGTCGAGATGAGTGGAGTCGAGAAGAGTGACTCCTTCTGCGGCGTTCATGAAGTCGACCACCTGCGAGTCGGCGCGGTCCCTCGACCGCAGCGCCTGACCCGTCGCCTCGGCGGATTCCGTGGTGACCTCGCGCGAACGCCTGGCCATTCTAGCCTCTTCGCTCGCCGTCAGCAGGATCCGGACCGGAGCGGTCGGTGCGACGACCGTCGTGATATCGCGGCCCTCGACGATGATGCCCTCCCGACGCGTCTCGCCGATGATCCTCCGGAACAGCAGTGTGATCCTCCGACGGACCTCGGGGACCTTCGCCACGGCCGAGACGCGCGCGGTCACCCGGGGCTCGCGGATGGCGGCGGTCACCTCGGTCGGACCGACCCACACCGAGTACGACTCGGGGTCGGTGCCGATGGAGTAGTCGAAGCCGTCGAGCGCGTCGACGATCGCGTCCTGGTCCTCGAAGTCGAGGCCGCGGTCGAGCCCGTGCCAGGCGAGCGCGCGGTAGGCCGCTCCCGTGTCGAGGAACTCGAAGTCGAGGCGGCGGGCGGCAGCCCTCGACACGCTGGACTTGCCGCTGCCGGCCGGGCCGTCGATGGCGACCACGACGGCCTCGCCGAAGTCGCCCTGCTCGGCGGCCTCGGAGCGCGCCTCGCGCTCGGGAGCCGCGCCCCCGTCCTCCGGGATGCTCTGCTGTGCCCGGCGGGCGGGCGTCATCCTGTTCAGGCCGCCCTCCTGCCTGTTCTGCTCGGTGCTCATCCGGCGATCCTCCAGCCGCGTAGGGTCAGTTCTTCGGTCAGCGGCGCGACCGCTTCGGGCACCACCGAGATCTCGGCGAGACCCACTCGGCGCCCCTGCGCGTGCTCGAGGCGCACGTCCTCGAGATTGACGCCCGCCTCGCCGATCTCCACCAGGAGCCGCGCGAGGGTTCCGGGAGAGTCGTCGACGAGGACGATCAGGGTCGAGAAGCGCTGGTCCTGGCCGTGCTTGCCGGGCAGGCGCGCCACTCCGGCGTTGCCCGCGGCCAGGTGCTCGGCGAGCACGCGGCGCGAGCCGGGCGCCTCGAGGTCGCGGAGAGCATCGGCGACCGCGGCGACGTCGTCGCGGAAGGCGTCGAGCACCGCGACGACGTGCTCGCGGTTCGCGGCCAGGATCTGCATCCAGAGCTCGGGGGCCGAGGCCGCCAGGCGCGAGACGTCGCGGACGCCCTGCCCGGCGAGGCGGAGCGCCGCGTTCGGGGCGTCGAGGAGGCGCTGGCCGAGCAGTGACGAGATCACCTGCGGGGCGTGCGAGACGAGGCCGACCGAGAGGTCGTGCTCCTCCGGGTCCATCTCGACGATGGTGCCGCCGAGGTCGAGAGCGAGGCCCTCCACCCGCGCGAGCGCGTCGGGCGCGGTCTCGCCGTCGCGGCAGATCACCCAGGGTCTGCCGACGAAGAGGTCTCCCCGCGCGGCGACCGGTCCGCCGCGCTCGCGGCCGGCCATCGGGTGCGAGCCGATGTAGCGGGCGAGGTCGACGCCGCGGGAGCGCAGCTCGCGCAGCGGCTGGGTCTTGACGCTCGCCACGTCGGTGACGACGGCTCCGGGATGCGCCGCGAGCTCGCGCTCGACGACGCTCGCGGTGACGTCAGGGGGGACGCAGACGACGACGACGGAGGGCCGGTCGTCGGCGGAGGCGGCGCGGCCGGCCCCGTAGTCGATGGCGAGAGAGAGGCTCGCGGGCGAGGCGTCGTCGAGGACGACGTCGATCCCGCGGGAGGCGAGGCCGAGGCCGATGGAGGCGCCGAGCAGTCCGGAGCCGACCACCCGCACCGTCCCGGTCGTCCGCATCGCGGGCGGCGCGGGGTGCAGGAGCTCGTTCACCCCGACAGCCTAGCGATCGGCACGGCGCTGCTTGTCGGCGCCGGACCGGCGCGGAGGACCGTCGCTCCGCCCGCCGCCGGCGGAGGAGCCGCCGCGATCGGACGACCGTCCCGCCGAGCCGCCGCGGTCGGACGACCGTCCGGACGATCCGCCGCGATCCGAGGATCGCCCGGCCGAGCCGCGCTCCGCCGGGGCGACGCGCTCGCCGCTGTCAGGCCGGGGCCGCCGCGCACCCGCGCTCGCCTTCTTCGAGGGGACCGCGGGAGCGGCCGCCACCGCCTCGCCGCCCTGCCGCGCGATCGTGAGCAGCGCGCCCAGCTCCTCCCGGGTCAGGTCGCGCAGATCGCCCGAGCGCAGGGTGCCCAGGTGCAGCGGCCCGAACTGGCGCCGGACGAGCTCGATCACCGGGTGGCCGACCGCCGCCATCATCCGGCGGACGACCCGGTTGCGACCGGAGTGCAGGGTGATCTCGACGAGCGAGGCGTTCGAGCGGCCCTCCGGCCGGCCGAGGAGACGCGCCTTGTCGGCGGCCACCGGTCCGTCGTCGAGCTCGATCCCGGTGGTCAGCGTCGCGATCGTCTGCGGGAGCACCTGCCCGTGCACCTTCGCGATGTAGGTCTTCGTCACTCCGAACGACGGGTGCGCGAGGACGTGGGCGAGCTCGCCGTCGTTGGTCAGCACCAACAGGCCCGAGGTCTCGGCGTCGAGGCGCCCGACGTTGAACAGCCGCTCCTCGAAGTTCTTCGTGTAGAGGCTGAGGTCGGTGCGTCCGTTCTCGTCCGCCAGCGAGCTGACGACGCCGATCGGCTTGTTGAGCATGACGTAGCGGCGCGAGGTGTCCAGCTGCACCGCGACCCCGTCGACCTCGATCCGGTCGGTCGCCGGGTCGATGCGGCGGCCGAGCTCGTCCGCCACCTCGCCGTTGACGCGGATCCGCCGCGCCACGATCATCTCCTCGACCACTCGTCGGGAGGCGACCCCCGCTGCCGCGAGGACCTTCTGCAGTCGTTCGCCGTCGGGGCCGCTGTCAGGCGCGCTCATCGAATCCGTCTCTTCCGTCGCTCAGTAGGGGGGAGATCTTCGGCAGCTCGTCGAGCGAGGTGAGGCCGAGGTGCACGAGCAGCTGCTCGGTGGTGCCGTAGAGGACCGCGCCCGTCTCGGGGTCGTGGCCGACCTCCGCGATGAGGCCGCGGCCGAGGAGGGTGCGCGCGACGGAGTCGACGTTGACCGCGCGGATCTGCGCGACCTGACCGCGCGAGACCGGCTGCTTGTAGGCGATCACGGCGAGCGTCTCGAGCGCCGCCTGCGAGAGCCGCGTCGGGTTCTGCGTCAGGACGAAGTCCCTGACCACCGGGTCGTACTCGCGGCGCACGTAGATCCGCCAGCCGGCACCGACCTCGCGCAGCTCGAAGCCCCGGCGGATCGCCCCGTCGGCGCCGTCGTAGTCGGCTACCAGGCGCTCGATCGACTGGCGGACCACGGCGATCGGCCTCGACAGCGCGGTCGCGAGGGAGGCGAGCGGCTGCGGCTCGTCCGCGACCATCAGGATCGCCTCGATCGCCCGGTCGATCTCGAACGCGACGGTCCCGGGGCCGGCGTCAGGAGTCATAGTCGGCTCCGAGCGCGGCGAGGCTCGCATCGCTCCACTGCTCGGCGACCCAGCGCAGCGTGAGCTCGCCGAGCGGCTCCGGCTGGTCGAACGAGATCGCGGCGTGCCGGTAGAGCTCGAGCACGGCCAGGAAGCGCGCGACGATCACGCCCTTCTCGTCGGCGTCCGCGATCAGCTCGCCGAAGGTGGCCCTCCCGCGGGCGCGCAGCACCGCCACGACGTGGGCGGCCTGCTCCCGGATGCTGATCTGCGGGGCGTGCAGGTGGTCCAGGCCCACCGTCGGCAGCTCGCGCGGAGCGAGGGCGACGGTCGCGAGGGCGGCGAAGTCGGCGGGCGACAGGGTCCAGACGAGCTCCGGCTTCGCGGACCGGTACTCCTCCTCCAGAGGCACGTCCCGCACGTGGCGGGCGGTCTCGATCGCGATCCGCTCGGCGAACCACGACGACACCTGCTTGAAGGCCCGGTACTGCAGGAGCCGGGCGAACAGCAGGTCTCGCGCCTCCAGCAGCGCCGCGTCCTCCGCGTCCACGAGCTCGCCCTGGGGCAGGAGTCCGGCGATCTTCAGGTCGAGGAGCGTCGCGGCGACGACGAGGAACTCCGACGCGCGGTCCAGCCCCTCGAGCGAGTCGATCCCGTGCAGGTACGAGAGGAACTCGTCCGTCACGGCGCGCAGCGCGATCTCGGTGATGTCGACCTGCTGCTTCGCGATGAGGCTCAGCAGGAGGTCGAACGGACCCTCGAAGTTGGTCAGCGCGAGGTGGAACCCGATGGGAGCGGCGCGCTCCTCGAGGAGGACCTCAGGCGACCGCGCCACGCGAGATCAGCTCCCTGGCGAGCTTGCGGTACGCCTTCGCGGCGTTGTGCTCGGGCGCGAACTGGGTGATCGGGACGCCGGACACGCTGGCGTCCGGGAACTTCACCGTGCGGCCGATCACCGTCTCGAGCACGCTGTCGCCGAAGGCGTCGACCACCCGGTCGAGCACCTCCCGCGAGTGCAGGGTGCGGGAGTCGTACATCGTGGGCAGGATGCCGTCGAGCTCGATCACCGGGTTGAGCCGGTCGCGGACCTTGTCGATCGTCTCGATCAGCAGGGCGACGCCGCGCAGCGCGAAGAACTCGCACTCGAGCGGGATGAGGACGCCGTGGCTCGCGGTGAGCGCGTTGACCGTGAGCAGGCCCAGCGAGGGCTGGCAGTCGATCAGGATGACGTCGTAGTCCGCGCTCACCTTGCGGAGCACGCGAGCGAGGATCTGCTCGCGCGCGACCTCGTTGACGAGATGGACCTCGGCGGCGGAGAGGTCGATGTTGGCCGGGATGACGTCCAGGCCCGGCACGCGGGTCCTCCGGATCGCCTCGGCCGGGTCCTTCACGGTGCCGAGGAGCAGGTCGTAGATCGTGATGGCGTCGTAGGTCGTGACCCCGAGGCCGGCCGAGAGGGCGCCCTGCGGGTCGAAGTCGATGGCCAGCACGCGGCGGCCGTACTCGGCGAGGGTCGCGCCCAGGTTGATGGTCGTCGTCGTCTTGCCGACGCCGCCCTTCTGGTTGCAGAGCGAGATGATTCGAGCGGGGCCGTGACCGGTGAGCTCCACCGGCAGCGGGAATTCGCGCAGGGGGCGGCCGGTCGGGCCGAGCGTCGGGGCTTCGAGACCGGTGAGCTCGGCCTTGTCGTCCGTCTTGCGTGTCACCTGCGTCGTCCTCGCTTCCGTGGCGGCGTGCGCTCCCGCGCGGCCTCCGACGAGTGTACCGGCGCCCCGCTCCCCGGCCGCCGCGCCCCGCCGCGCGGGGCCGCGGCTCTAGCGCCGCGCTCGCGGGTGCGCGGACGTGTAGACGTCCCGGAGCGTGTCCGCCGTCACCAGCGTGTAGATCTGCGTCGTCGCCACCGAGGCGTGCCCGAGGAGCTCCTGCACCACGCGGACGTCGGCACCGCCCGCGAGCAGGTGGGTCGCGAACGAGTGCCGGAAGGTGTGCGGCGAGATCTCCCGGTCCAGCCCGGCCTTCTCGGCGACGGCGCGGATGACCAGCCAGGCGCTCTGCCGCGACAGGCGGCTCCCGCGGACCCCCAGGAAGAGCGCCGGCGTCGCGCGCCCCCTCCGCGAGAGCTCGGGCCGCGCACGGACGAGGTACTCGTCGACCGCCTCGCGGGCGAAGCGGCCGAGCGGCACCATCCGCTGCTTGGACCCCTTGCCCGTCAGCCGCACCACCTCCGCGGCGACCACGTCGTCGACGTTCAGGTCCACCGCCTCCGAGATGCGCGCGCCCGTCGCATAGAGCAGCTCCAGCAGGGCCCGGTCCCGCAGGTCCGCGAGCTCCTCGCCGCGCGCCGCGTCGAGCAGTGCCGCCATCTGCTCGACCGTGACCGCCTTCGGCAGGGTCATCGGGATCTTCGGCGGCACCACGTCCCGGGCAACGTCGTCCGCGACGACCCCCTCCTCGAGGGCGAAGCGGTGCAGCCCTCGGACGCTCGAGAGGATCCGTGCGCGCGAGCTCGCCGCGAGCGGCCGCTCCGGGCGTGCGGCCAGCCAGGAGGAGAACTCCCCCACGTCGACCCGTCCGAGCTCCGCCAGATCGACGGTCCCGCGCTCCTCGAGCCAGCCGAGGTAGAGCTCCAGGTCGCGCCGGTAGGCCGCGAGCGTGTGCGCCGAGAGCCCGCGCTCCACGCTCGCCTGCCGGAGGTACGCCTCGGCGCAGGCGTGGGGGCTCACCCCCGGGGGTGGCGGACCCGCGGGTGGCGCGTCCACGGCGAGGACGCGTCGCCCAGCCCGTCCCAGTCGCGCGAGCGGAACGCGTGCGCCGCGAGCACCGCGATCGTCAGCGAGGGGTTCTGCACCCGGCGGGCGAGGACCGCCTCGACCGCCTCGTCCAGCGGCACCCACCGCAGCTCCATGTCGGCCTCCTCCGCCTCGCGGTCGAAGGCGGAGCCGGTGGACGAGAGCCCGCGGGCCAGGTAGATCCGGATGACCTCGTCGCTGCCGCCCGGCGAGGTGGCGAACTCCGAGAGCAGGTCCCAGCGCTCGGCCTGCAGGTCCGTCTCCTCGCCCAGCTCCCGCTGAGCGGCGACCAGGGGATCCTCGCCCTCCACGTCGAGCAGGCCGGCCGGGATCTCCCACTCGCGGGTGCGGACAGGGTGCCGGTACTGCTTGATCAGGGCGACGCGGTCCTCGTCGTCGAGGGCCAGCACGGCGACGGCTCCCGTGTGATCGAGGAACTCCCGGCGCAGCTCGCCGCCGCCGTAGCGGAACGTCTCGGCGCGGACGCCCCAGACCATCCCGTCGAAGACGCGCTCACTGGTCAGGACCTCCGGCTCGACGAGCTCGTCCGACAGCGGCTCACTCATCGGCGCCCGCCTCCGATGCCGGGAAGAGGCGCGAGGCCTCCTGGCGCTCGAGGGCGGCGGTCACGAGGCCGCGGAAGAGCGGGTGCGCGGCGTTCGGGCGCGAGCGAAGCTCCGGGTGCGCCTGCGTGCCCACGTAGTAGGGGTGCTTCTCGCGGGGCAGCTCGACGTACTCCACGAGGTGGCCGTCGGGCGAGAGGCCCGAGAACCAGAGCCCCGCCTCGGCGATCCGGTCGCGGTAGCGGTTGTTGACCTCGTAGCGGTGACGGTGGCGCTCGGCAGCCTCAGGTGCGCCGTACACCTCGGCGACGATCGAGCCCTCGGCGAGCTCGGCCGTGTAGAGGCCGAGGCGCATCGTGCCGCCCATGTCCCCGGACGCGAGGATCTCGACCTGCTCGGCCATCGTCGCGATGACGGGGAACTCCGTCTCCGGGTCGAACTCCGACGACGAGGCCCCCTCGAGGCCGGCCTCGTTGCGGGCGTACTCGATGACCATGCACTGCAGGCCGAGGCAGAGCCCGAGGGTCGGTATCCCGTTCTCCCGCGCGAAGCGCAGCGCGCCGAGCTTGCCCTCGATGCCGCGGATGCCGAAGCCGCCGGGCACGCAGATGCCGTCGAGCTCGGAGAGCGCCTTGGCCGCAGCCTCGGGGTCCTCGAGCCCGTCGGAGGCGATCCAGCGGATGGCGACCTTCGTCTGCTGCGCGAAGCCGCCGGCCCGCAGAGCCTCCGTCACGGAGAGGTAGGCGTCGGGCAGGTCGATGTACTTCCCGACCAGGCCGATGGTGACCTCGTGCTTGGGCTCGTGCACGGCCTCGAGCAGTCGCGACCAGCCGTCCCAGACGACCTCGCCGGCCGGGAGGCCCAGCTGGTCGATGATGTAGGCGTCGAGGCCCTGCTCGTTGAGCATCTGCGGGATCTCGTAGATCGACGCGACGTCCTTGGCGTTGACCACGGCCTGCTCGTCGACGTCGCACATCAGCGCGATCTTGCGCTTGTTCGACTCCGAGACGGGCCGGTCGCTCCGCAGCACCAGGGCGTCCGGCTGGATGCCGATCGAGCGCAGCGCCGCGACGGAGTGCTGGGTGGGCTTGGTCTTCTGCTCGCCGGAGGCGCCCATGAAGGGCACCAGCGAGACGTGCACGAAGAAGACGTTGCGGCGGCCGAGCTCGTGGCGGACCTGGCGGGCCGACTCGATGAACGGCTGGCTCTCGATGTCGCCGACGGTGCCGCCGATCTCGGTGATGATGACGTCCGGCTGCGGGTCGTCCTCCGACTGGAGGCGCATGCGCCGCTTGATCTCGTCCGTGATGTGCGGGATGACCTGGACCGTGTCGCCGAGATACTCGCCGGCGCGCTCCCGCGCGATGACCCGCGAGTAGATCTGGCCGGTCGTGACGTTCGCGGCCTGGTTCAGGTTGATGTCGAGGAAGCGCTCGTAGTGGCCGATGTCGAGATCGGTCTCGGCGCCGTCGTCGGTCACGAAGACCTCGCCGTGCTGGAACGGGTTCATCGTCCCCGGGTCCACGTTGAGGTACGGGTCGAGCTTCTGCATGACGACGCGCAGCCCGCGCGCGGTCAGCAGGTTGCCCAGGCTCGCGGCAGTGAGTCCCTTGCCGAGCGAGGAGACGACACCGCCGGTGACGAAGATGTGCTTCGTGATCTTCGAGGGGGCGTCCTGCCCGGCCGTCGAAGCGCTCCGGGTCGAGGACCCGGAGGAGCCCTCGGGATCCGAGGGAGAAGAAGAGGAAAGGCCCGCGTTCGTAAAGTCCACCACGGGGTTCCACCGTAACAGCAGAACGGCGGCGGCGGACCGCCCGGGACGGATCGATGTCGTCCCGGGCCGCTCGCGATCAGCCCCGCCGACTCGATTCGAGGAGCTCCCGCGCATGAGCGAGAGCGTTGGCGGAGTCGGTGAGCCCCGAGAGCAGGCGCGCCATCTCGGACACCCGCTCCTCGGAGTCGAGCTGCGTCACGGCGCTCGAGGTCACCGCGCCGTCCGAGCCCTTCTCGACGCGGAGGTGGTTCGTGGCGAATGCGGCGACCTGCGCGAGGTGGGTCACCACGATGACCTGCGACGTCTCGGCGAGCCGCGCGAGCCGTCGGCCGATCTCGATCGCCGCCGCTCCGCCGACCCCTGCGTCGACCTCGTCGAAGACGAACGTCGGCACGGGGTCGTTGGCGGCGACCACGACCTCGATCGCGAGCATCACCCGCGAGAGCTCGCCTCCCGAGGCTCCGCGGGCGAGGGGCCGGGGTGCGGCCCCGGTGTGCGGCTGGAGCAGCATCTCGACGGAGTCGCGCCCGTGGACGCTCGGCTCCCCCGCGGCCGTCACCTTCACGTGCAGGTGCGCATCCGCCATGGCCAGCGCGGTGAGCTCGTCGCTGACCCGCTCCCCCAGCTCGGCGGCCGCCGCGGTCCGCAGCTCGGTCAGCCGGGTCGCGAGGCGGTCGACGAGGTCCGCGTCGGCAGCGGTGTCTGCCTCGAGAGCCGCGATCCTCTCGTCGTCGCCGTCGAGCTCGAGCAGGCGGAGTCCGGAGGAGTCCACCAGGTCGAGCACGTCGTCCAGCGTCGGTCCGTAGGTGCGGGCGAGCAGAGACAGCTCCGCCCGCCGGTTCTCGATCAGCTCCAGGTCGTGCGCGCCGTCGAGGTCGAGCTCCGCCAGGTACGAGGAGAGCCCGCCGGCGGCGTCGACGAGGAGCACCGCCGCCTCGCCGAGCGTCTGGACCGTCGGCTGCAGGGCGGCGTCGTGCTCGGCCGCCCGCTCCAGCACGCGCCGCGCCGTCTCGAGGAGCCCGAGCGCGTCCCGCCCGTCCAGCTCCTCGGACGAGATCGCCTCGCGGGCCTCGCCGGCGGCGAGCCGCAGCTGCTCGATGCTCCCGAGCCGGGCGGACTGCGCCGCGAGCTCGACGTCCTCCCCGCGCTGGGGGGCGACCACCTCGATCTCGGCGAGGGCGGAGCGGAGCCGTTCGGCTTCGCGGGCGCGCGTCTCCCGGGCCTCGGTGAGCGAATCGAGCTCCTCCCGGTTGGCCCGCCAGCGCTCGAAGGCGCTCGCGTAGTCGCGGAGGGCGTCGGCGAGACCGGGTCCGCCGAACCGGTCGAGCGCCTCGCGTTGCGCCGCGGCGGAGCGGAGGCGGATCTGGTCCGACTGCCCGTGCACGACGACCAGCTGATCGGCGAGCTCGCTCAGCACGCTGACCGGTGCGCTCCGGCCGCCGACGACGGCTCGCCCGCGTCCCTCCGCCGAGACGGACCGCGCGAGGAGCAGCTCCGGGCCGTCGAGATCGCCGCCGGCGTCGTGGACGCGCTCGGCGACCGGGCCCTCCTCGGGGACCAGCCAGCGCCCCGACACCCAGGCCTGCTTCGCTCCCGAGCGCACCGCGGACGCGTCCGAGCGCGCGCCCAGCACGAGGCCGAGCGCCGTGACCACCATCGTCTTGCCGGCGCCGGTCTCGCCGGTGACCGCGGTGAAGCCCGGTCCGAGCGGGAGCGTCGCCTCGGCGATGACTCCGAGGTCGCGGATCTGCAGCTCTTCGAGCATCGGGCCTTACTCCGTCTCCGCCGACCCCCGCCATCCGCGGATGGGGAGACCGAACTTGTGCACGAGTCGATCGGTGAAGGGGGCGTCGTGCAGGCGTGCGAAGCGCACGGGCACGGGCGAGCGCCGGTAGACGACGCGCGCTCCCGGCGGCAGCTCGTAGGCGCGCCGGCCGTCGGCCCAGAGGACGCCGACGCCGTCGGTCCTCTCCTTGACCTCGACGGCGAGGCTCGACGACGGGCCCACGACGAGGGGCCGCGCGAAGAGCGCGTGGGCACTGAGCGGAACGAGGAGCATCGCCTCGACGGTCGGCCACACGACGGGGCCGCCCCCGGAGAAGGCGTAAGCGGTGGAACCGGTCGGAGTGGACACGACGATGCCGTCGCAGCCGAAGCTCGACAGCGGACGTCCGTCGACGCCCACCATGACCTCGAGCATCCGCTCGCGGCTGCCCTTCTCGACGGTCGCCTCGTTGAGCGCCCAGGTCTCGTAGACGACGGCCTCGTCGATCTTGACGCGCACCTGCAGGGTCATCCGCTCCTCGACCGCGTAGTCGCCGTCGAGCGCACGGGCGACGGCGTCGTCGAGATCGTCCCGCTCGCTCTCCGCGAGGAACCCGACGTGGCCGAGGTTCACGCCGAGCAGAGGGGCCGTCCCGGACCGGACGATCTCCGCTGCGCGGAGGATGGTCCCGTCCCCGCCGAGCACGAACACGAGCTCGATGGACTCGAGCGGCACGTCGGACCCGAGCACGGCGACGTCGCTCAGATCCGGAGCGACCGCGACGATGTCGCCCTTGTCGTCGGCGCAGAGGACGGGGTGGGCGCCGGAGTTCCGGAGGCGCTCGACGACGAGGACCGCCGCATCGAGGGAGTCCGTCCGTCCGGTGTGGGCGACGACGAGGATGTTGCGCTCGTCACGAGGGGACTGCATCGAGGGTGTGTCCTTCTGGTCGGTCGACAGCGGCGGACACGATCGCGTCATCCGGTGGTGAGCGCGGTGACCGCGTCCCTCCATTCTGTCGGAATCGTTCCACGGTCGCGGTGGAGGTGCGCCAGATACTCGCGATTCCCAGCGCCCCCCGGGAGTGGCGACTCGGCCAGGCCGACGACGCCGAGCCCCAGGTCCCACGCCGACCACAGGACGTCCGAGAGGGCCTCGCGACGCAGCTCGGGATCCCGGACGATCCCCTCCCGCACTCCCAAGCGGCCGACCTCGAACTGCGGCTTCACCAGCACCACGAAGTCGGCGAGCGGATCCACAGAGGCGGCGACCGGAGGCAGAACCATCCGCAGGGAGATGAAGGACACGTCGGACACGACCAGGTCCGGCACGATCGCGGTCCTGGCGGCTTCGGCGAGCCGGGCGGCGGTGAGATCCCGCGCATTGAACCCCTCCACCACGTGGACGCGATCGTCGGACCGGATCCGCGGAGCGAGCTGGGCATGCCCGACGTCGAGCGCGATCACCGAGGCGGCGCCGCGCTCGAGCAGGACCTGCGAGAACCCGCCCGTCGACGCCCCGACGTCGAGAGCGTTCCGGCCGGCGACTCGCACCGTCGCGAAGGTGTCGAGGGCGGCGAGCAGCTTGTGGGCGGCTCGGCTGACGTAGTGGTCGAGGCCGGCGACCGCGACGTCCTGATCGTCGCGGACGCGGATCGAGGGCTTCAGTGCAGGGACGCCGTCCACCGTCACCAGACCGTCGGCGATCATCCGAGCGGCATGGGTGCGGGACCGGGCGATGCCACGTTCGGCGAGAGCCGAGTCGAGTCGCGAGTCTTCGGTCATCGCTCGCGGTCCGCGTTCTCGAGTCGGATGCGCAGCTGCTCCTGCAGCTGGACGTATCCGGCTGCCCTCTCGTCGAGCGCAGTCTGCTCGATCCGGAGGAGCTCGTCTGACAGGACGTGTTCCTCCACGACGTCGAAGCCGTTCTGGAGCGGCCTCGATTCCGGAGAGGGCGTCGGGTCGTGCTGAGTCATCGCTGCTCCTCGTTCCGGAGTCGGGCGACGACGGTCATCGTCGCTCCGGCCGGTACTGTTCGTCCTCGAACAGAGACCGACCGGTTAAACAGCGATGGCCACCCATTTCTGGGTGGCCATCGTGAATGGTGTCCGGCGGTGTCCTACTCTCCCACAGGGTCCCCCCTGCAGTACCATCGGCGCTGAGAGTCTTAGCTTCCGGGTTCGGAATGTGACCGGGCGTTTCCCTCTCGCTATGGCCGCCGTAACCCTGGCGACACACGCACCCGAGGGCACATGGTCAAATCTGGGTTACACGCCGTGCGTGTATTCAATTGTTCCGCTCCTGCCGAAGGAGGATGCGGGGTGCCCGTCTTCTGGGAACCACAAAGTGGACGCAAGCAATCTCTGGCCACTCCTACCAGCCTTTACAACGGTATGAGTGTAGTGATTATCAAGTTATCGGCTTATTAGTACCGGTCAGCTCCGACAGTCTTTAGTCCTGTCTTCC
>NZ_PSWG01000007.1:0-163112 GCF_002931195.1 Rathayibacter sp. AY1C2
GTGGCGCACGACGTCGTGGTTCGACAGCACCCACGTCGACGGGGCGCCGACGGCGGCGAAGGCCTCGACGGAGGAGTCGATGATGTCGCGGAGGGCGGGCGAATCGGGGCTCACGAAATCGATGTCTTCCGTCGGGGGCAGGGGACGAGCGGGCCTCCAGGGAGAGGCACCGCTCGGCTCCGTGAGCGCAGCCTGTGCGAACATCACGAATTCATAAAGGATAACCACGGCCGGCGGGATCCGGCCAGAGGCCGCCGCGCACAGGCGCGATCGGGGCACGACGCGCGGCGAGCCCCGGCGGGATCCTGCGCCGATCCGCCTCTCGGCGCACGGAATCCTAGTCGGCCCGGCCTGGGAGAGCGGTTACACCTCGTCCGCGCGCAGGCGGCGCAGCAGATCCTCCAGCTCGGCGAAGAGAGGATCCGGTGCCGCGATGAGCAGGCCGGAGCCGAAGGGCGCGCCGTCGAGTCCCGCGACCCGCGCGCCCGCCTCCTCGGCGATGAGGGCGCCCGCAGCGAGGTCCCACGGGTTCAGGCCCCGCTCGTAGTACGCGTTCAGCTGCCCGGTGGCCACCGAGCACAGGTCGAGCGCCGCCGAGCCGATGCGGCGGATGTCGCGGACCGAGCCCAGGAGCTCCTGCACCACGGCGCCCTGACGCATCCGGCGGCCCGCGTCGTAGCCGAAGCCGGTGCCCACCAGCGCGAGCGAGAGGGAGGAGGGAGCCGAGACCTGCAGCGCGACTCCGTCCCGCTCGGCTCCCCCGCCTCGGCTGGCCGTGGTCACCTCGCCCGTCGCTCCGTTCACGACCGCGCCGGCGAGCGCGGTCCAGGTCGCGGGATCCGGCTCCCCCTCCACCACAGCGATGCTGACCGCGTAGGAGGGGATGCCGTAGAGGTAGTTGACGGTCCCATCGATCGGATCGACGACCCAGGTCAGCCCGCTCGTGCCGCCCCCCGACCCCGACTCCTCGCCGAGGAAGCCGTCGTCCGGACGCGCCTCGGCCAGGCGCCGGCGGATCAGCTCCTCGACCTCCCGGTCCGCGGCCGTCACCACGTCCTCCGGAGACGACTTCGACGCGGCGATCTCGACACCGTCCTCCCGCCGCTGGCGGGCGAGGTGCGCCGCCTCGACGGCGATCGAGCGGGCGATGGCGAGGAGGGGGGCGTTGTCGCTCATGGCCCCAGCCTAGGGATCGGGCCCATCATGAGGGGATGAGCACCCCTATCGCCCTCACCGGAGCCACCGGAGCCGTCGGCGGCCGCGTCGCGCGCGAGCTCGCCGACGCCGGTCACGCCCTCCGCCTGCTGGTCCGCGACCCGTCCCGCGCGCCCGAGCTCCCCGGGGCCGAGGTGGTGCGCTCCTCCTTCGCCGACGCGGGCGACTCGCTCGAGGGCGTGCGCCTCCTCCTGATGGTCTCCGCCTCCGAGAACGAGGAGCGCCGCGCCGAGCACCTCGCATTCGTCGACGCAGCCGCCGCCGCGGGTGTCGAGCACGTCGTCTACACCTCCTTCGCCGGAGCCGCACCCGACGCGGTCTTCACCCTCGCCCGAGACCACGCGGCCACCGAGGACGCGATCCGCCGCTCCGGCATGGGCTGGACGTTCCTCCGCGACAACCTCTACCTCGACTTCCTGCCCGCGATGCTCGGCGAGGACGGCGCGATCCGCGGACCCGCGGGAACGGGCCGGGCCGCCGTCGTCGCGCGCGAGGATGTGGCCCGCGCCGCCGCCGCGGTCCTCCGCTCCCCCTCCGAACACCGCGGAGCCGCCTACGAGCTGACCGGGCCCGAGGCCCTCACCCTCGACGAGGTCGCCGCGACACTGACGGCGGCGGGCCGCCCCGCCGTGTACGTCGACGAGACCCTCGAGGCGGCGTACGCGTCACGCCGCCGCTGGAACGCACCGGACTGGCAGCTGGACGCCTGGGTCAGCACCTACTCCGCGATCGCCGCCGGACAGCTGGAGCACGTCTCGGGCGACGTCGAGCGGCTGACCGGACGGCCGCCGCTCTCCCTCGCA
This sequence comes from Rathayibacter sp. AY1C2, assembly GCF_002931195.1. Taxonomy (NCBI): domain Bacteria; kingdom Bacillati; phylum Actinomycetota; class Actinomycetes; order Micrococcales; family Microbacteriaceae; genus Rathayibacter; species Rathayibacter sp. AY1C2. The sequence goes on from NZ_PSWG01000007.1 coordinate 2,019, forward strand.
GGGTTCCTGGAGCAGGAGGCGCGGGGCTGAGGCGACGGCGCGGGCCGGGCCGACAGCGCGGGCCGGGCGACCGCGGAGGCCGGGCCGACGGCGTGCGGGGTGCGACGGGACGAAGACGCCGGGCCCGGCGATCCGCCGGACCGGTGCTCCCCCGGAAAGGCACTCCGCCGGAACGGCGATCCCCCGACATGCGGAACGCCCCGCGCATCTCGTGATGCCGGGGCGTCTGCCGGGTGTTCCTGCTCGGTGGCGAGTGAGGGATTCGAACCCCCGAAGGCTACGCCGTCTGATTTACAGTCAGATCCCTTTGGCCGCTAGGGTAACTCGCCGTGGCACACCCGACCGCGGGTTCACAACCGGAGGCGCTCAGCAAGGATACCCACGCGACCGGCAGATCGGAAATCGGTGCCGCGAGGCCTCAGTCCGCCTCCGCCGCGTAGCGGGACGCCGCCTCCGCGACCTTCCCCGCGTAGCTCCCGGCCGGGTTGTAGGCCGCGATCGCCGCCCGCCATCCCGACTCCGTCGAGAGGTCGCCGCCGGCGTCGCAGAGGTAGCGGGCGGCGGTCACCGCCTGCTGGTCCACGTTCTGCGGATCCCATCCGCTCGACGCCCACGCCATCCACGTCGCGGGGATGATCTGCAGCGGACCCATCGCCCGGTCGACCTCGGCGTCGCCGTCCAGAGCCCCGCCGTCGTTGTCGGGGACCCGGTCGAAGCGCGCTCCGTCCAGGCGCGGACCGTAGATCGGCTCCGTCGGCCGCCCGTCCTCGCCCAGCTCGCCGCCGTCGATCGTGCCGTGCCTGCTCTCGACGTAGCCGATGCCGGCCAGGGTCGCCCAGTCCAACCGGCAGTCGGGGTCGACCGATGCCGTGAGGAGGGCCGTGCCCGCGTAGGCGGTGAGCGCGCGCAGCGGGATGCCGCTCCCCTCGGACGCCGTGCCCAGCCACGCCTCGTCGGCGAGCAGTCGCACCGGCGTCGCCGCGGCCTGCTCGGGATCCGCCAATACGACGGGGTCCGCCGCGACGGGAGCGGTCGCCGCGGGAGGGACGGTGGACAGGCCCTCCTCGATCGTCAGCGCGGGCGGCCGCTGGCCGCAGCCGGCCAGGAGGAGGCCGGCGAGCGGGACGAGGACGAGAACGGGGAGGCGGCGCACCCCTCAGAGGTACCAGCCGCGCCTGGGGCCGGGCTCCGCCACGCCTGAAAGCTAAACTCGGAGCCATGGCAGATTCAACGTTCGACGTCGTCAGCAAGATCGACAAGATGGAGGCGGACAACGCCCTGAGCCAGGCCCACAAGGAGGTCGAGCAGCGCTACGACTTCAAGAACGTCGGCGCCTCGATCGCCTGGAGCGGCGAGAAGATCCTGATCAAGGCCAACACCGAGGAGCGGGCGAACGCCATCCTCGACGTCTTCCAGTCGAAGCTGATCAAGCGCGGCATCAGCCTCAAGAGCCTCGATGCGGGCGAGCCCTTCGCGTCCGGCAAGGAGTACCGGATCGAGGCCACCCTCAAGGAGGGCATCGACCAGGAGCACGCGAAGAAGATCAACAAGCTCATCCGCGACGAGGCGCCGAAGTCGGTCAAGTCGCAGATCCAGGGCGACGAGCTCCGCGTCTCCTCGAAGAGCCGCGACGACCTCCAGGCGACCATGGCGCTCCTGCGCGGGGCCGACCTCGAGCTCGACCTCCAGTTCGTCAACTTCCGCTGAGGAATGACGCACACGGGAGCACGCGCGTGACCGCCGGAATCGACGACCCCGACCGGCGGGGCCGCACCGGACTCGACAGGGACGGGCTCGACCTCGTCGGGAACCCCGACGTGGTCGTGAAGGAGGTCACCCTCCTCTCGAGCGACTGGTACGTCCTCCGCACCACCCGCTTCGACTACCGGCACCGCGACGGCAGCTGGACCAGCGAGCAGCGCGAGACCTACGACCGGGGTAACGGCGCGGCGGTCCTGCTCTACGACGCCGACGCGCGCACCGTCGTTTTGATCCGGCAGTTCCGCTACCCCGCGTACGTGAACGGCGACCTCGACGGGATGCTCCTCGAAGTGCCCGCCGGCCTCCTGGACGAGGACGGGCCCGAGGAGGGCGCCCGCCGCGAGGCGTCCGAGGAGACCGGACTCGAGGTCGGCCGGCTCGAGCACGTGTTCGACGCGTTCATGAGCCCCGGCTCGGTCACCGAGAAGCTGCACTTCTACGCCGGGCGCTACCGCGCGGGGACCCGCAGCGGAGCGTTCGCGGGACTCGCCGACGAGGGCGAGGACATCGAGGTCCTCGAGCTCTCGTTCGACGAGGCGCTGACCCAGATCGGCGTGCAGATCGTCGACGCGAAGACGATCATGCTCCTGCAGTGGGCGGCCCTGTCCGGCCCGTTCTCGCGCTGACCCGCGGACGTCGCGGCTCCGTGCGCCTCAGCGCGCGTACTCGGCGAGGGCGCGTCCGGTCAGCGTGTCCGCCGCCGCGAGCCCGACCGGAGTCCCCTCGAAGACGATCGTCCCTCCGTCGTGCCCGGCTCCGGGCCCCACGTCGATGATCCAGTCCGCGTGCGCCATCAGGGCGCGGTGGTGCTCGATCACCACGACCGAGTTCCCGGAGTCGACCAGCCGGTCGAGCAGTCCGAGCAGTGTGTCGACGTCCGCGAGGTGCAGGCCCGTGGTCGGCTCGTCGAGCAGGTAGACGGATCCGGACGAGGCCATGTTGATCGCGAGCTTGAGGCGCTGGCGCTCGCCCCCGGACAGCGTGTTCAACGGCTGTCCGAGCGTGAGGTAGCCGAGACCGACGTCGACGAGACGGGCGAGCACCGTGTGCGCCGGTCCGCTCGCGAAGAACTCCGCGGCGTCGACGATCGGCATCGAGAGCACCTCGTGGATGTTCCTCCCGCGCAGGCGGTACTCGAGCACCTCAGCGGTGAACCGCTTGCCGTCGCACTCCTCGCAGACCGACGAGACCGTCGCGGCGGGGCCCAGCTCGGTGAAGATCATCCCGGCCCCCTTGCAGACGGGGCAGGCGCCTGCCGAGTTCGCGCTGAAGAGCGCCGGTCTCACACCGTTCGCCTTCGCGAAGGCCGCCCGGATCGCGTCGAGGACCCCGGTGTAGGTCGCCGGATTGCTGCGCCGCGAGCCGCGGATCGGCGACTGGTCGGCCACCACCACGCCCGGCCGACCCGCGAGCGAGCCGTGCAGAAGCGACGACTTGCCCGAGCCGGCGACTCCGGTGACGACGGTCAGCACGCCCAGCGGGACGTCCACGTCGACGCCGCGGAGGTTGTGCGTGGAGGCCCCGCGGATCTCCACCGCCCCGGTCGGACGGCGCACGGCCTCCTTCAGCGGGACGCGGTGACCGAGATGACGGCCCGTCAGGGTGTCCGACGTGCGCAGCTGCGCCACCGTCCCCTCGAACCGCAGCTCGCCGCCGTGCGCGCCGGCCCTCGGACCGAGGTCGACCACGTGATCGGCGATCTCGATGATCTCCGGCTTGTGCTCGACCACCAGGACGGTGTTGCCCTTGTCCCGCAGGCGGCGCAGCAGCTCGATCATCCGCGAGACGTCGTGCGGATGCAGACCCGCCGTCGGCTCGTCGAAGACGTAGGTGACGTCCGTGAGGCTCGACCCCAGATGCCGCACCATCTTGACCCGCTGCGCCTCACCGCCCGAGAGGGTGCCCGACTCCCGATCGAGCGACAGGTAGCCCAGCCCGACCTGGACGAGGGCGTCGAGCGTCCCGAGGATGGTCTCGACGATCGGAGCGACGGACGGCGCCTGCAGTCCGCGGAGCCACGCGGCGAGGTCGGTCGCCTGCAGCGCGGCGCACTCGGCGATGTTCCGGCCCCCGATGCGCGACTCCAGCGCCGCCCGGGTGAGCCGGCCGCCTCCGCACTCGGGACAGGCGGCGAAGGTGGCCACCCGCTCGGCGAAGGCGCGGATGTGCGGCTGGGCCGCCTCCTTCGCCAGGTAGAGGCGGGTGACCTTCACCAGGAGGCCCTCGTAGGTCATCGTCATCCCGGCGATGGCCATCTTGGTGGCCGGACGGTGGAGGAACGCGTCCATCTGCTCGGGCGTGAAGTCTGCGATCGGCACATCGGCCGGATAGAGGCCGGACTCGGCGAGGCCCTTCCAGTACCAGCCGCCGACGACGAAGTTGGGGATCGCGTCGAGAGCACCGCCCTCGAGCGACTTCGAGCGGTCGATCAGCGCGTCGAGGTCGATGCTCGACACCCGGCCCGTTCCCTCGCACCGGGGGCACATCCCCTCCGGCAGGTTGAAGGAGAACGCACCGCTCGTGCCCGCGTGCGGGTCGCCGATCCGGCTGAAGAGGATCCGCAGCATCGTGTACGCGTCGGTCGCCGTGCCGACCGTGGACCGGCCGTTCGACCCCATCCGCTCCTGATCGACGACGATCGTGGCCGACAGTCCGTCAAGCGACTCCACGTCCGGGCGGGCCGGCGACCCCATGAACTGCTGCACGAAGGCGGAGTAGGTCTCGTTGATGAGGCGCTGGGACTCGGCCGCGATGGTGCCGAAGACGAGCGACGACTTGCCGGAGCCCGAGACCCCGGTGAACACGGTGATCCTCCGCTTCGGGATGTCGACGTCGATCCCCCGGAGGTTGTTCTGGCGCGCACCCCGCACCCGGATGACGTCGTGGGGCGAGGCCGTGGTCATGCTGTCTCCGTCCAGAGCGGTGCCCGAATCCTAGAGGAGGTGCGCGGCGTCCGCGCCGGAACGACGAACGGCCCCCCGGAGTGCACCGGAGGGCCGCTCAAAGAGCACGCGTCAGAGCGCGACCGGCTCCGCCCGCGAGATCGCGATCATGTCCTCGCGAGGAACGACCTTCACGCGCGCACGGCCCTCGGGCTCGCCGAGCGCCATCTCGTGCTCGTCCAGCCGGTGCCAGCCGTCGAGATCCGTGTAGGCGATCTCCCGCTCCTCGAGCAGGGCGACCACGGCCGCCTCCTCGGGGTGCTCGGGCGTCCACCAGGACGCCTGGTCGTTGAGCACGTGCGCGACGGTCTCCATGGCGTCGGACTTGGTGTGCCCGATGAGGCCCACCGGTCCGCGCTTGATCCAGCCGGTCGCGTACACGCCGTGGACCTGCTGGTCCTCGTCGTCCAGGACCTGGCCCTCGCGGTTCGGGATCACGCCGCGCATCTCGTCGAACGGGAGGCCGTCGAGCGGCGAGCCGAAGTAGCCGACCGCGCGGTACACGGCCTGCACGGGGACCTCGCGGATCTCACCCGTGCCGCGCACTCCGCCCTCGCCGTCCGGCTCGGTGCGCTCGTACCGGATCGCGCCGACCCGACCCGATCCGTCGTCCACGAACTCGAGCGGCTTCGCCCAGAAGTGCAGGTGGAGACGACGCGAGGCGCTCCCGACCTCGCGGGTGCGCCACTGGTTGAGCACCCGGTTGATGACCATGACCTGCTTGTTGGTCGCGATGGCGGCCTCCGAAGCGGGATCGAGGTCGAAGTCCTCGTCGGCGACGATCATGTCGACGTCGCGCAGCTCGCCCAGCTCGCGCAGCTCCAGCGGCGTGAACTTCACCTGAGCGGGACCGCGGCGCCCGAAGACGTGCACGTCGGTGACGGGAGAAGCCTTCAGCCCCTCGTAGACGTTCGGCGGGACCTCGGTGGGCAGGAGGTCCTCGGCGTGCTTCGCCAGCATCCGCGAGACGTCGAGCGCCACGTTGCCGTTGCCGATGACGGCGACGGAGGACGCCTCCAGCGGCCAGGTGCGCGACACGTCGGGGTGGCCGTCGAACCAGCTGACGAAGTCGGCCGCACCGTAGGAGCCCTCGAGCTCGACACCCGGGACGTCGAGCGGAGCGTCCCGGACGGCGCCGGTCGCGAAGATCACGGCGTGGTAGTGCCGCTTGAGATCCTCGAGCGTGATGTCGGTCCCGAAGTGCACGTTGCCGAAGATGCGGATGTCGCCCCGGTCGAGCACCTCCCGCAGCGCGGTGATGATCCCCTTGATGCGCGGGTGATCGGGCGCCACGCCGTAGCGGACCAGGCCGTAGGGCGCGGGCAGGTGCTCGAACAGATCGATCGAGACGTCGTACTTCTTCTCGGCCTTGATCATGAGGTCGGCGGCGTAGATGCCCGCGGGACCCGCGCCGACGATGGCCAGCCTGAGCTTGGTCATTGCGTTCCTCCTGCCGGGGCGCCGCAGCGCACAACCGGTCTCATTCCTGCGGCGCAGGGCGCGCCGCGACGATCGGGGTCAGCCGTTGCGCTCGACGACGGTGTCGGCGAAGCGCGTCAGCGCCTTGCGGACGGAGCCGTCGGGCAGCGGAGCGAGGGCGGCGACGGCCTCGTCGGCCCACCGGTGGGCCTCGGCGAGGGTCTGCGCGGTGACGTCGTGATCGCGCAGCTGAGCGATGGCGTCCGAGATGTCGGCGCTCTGCTCCTCCGTGTGCGCGATGGCGTCGTTCGAGCGGCTCACATAGCTCTCGATGCGGGCGAGGAGAGCCGCGGCGTCCCTGTCCGAGGAGGCGCGCTCGCGCAGGCGCAGGATCGGCAGCGTCGACACGCCGGCGCGGATGTCCGTGCCGGGGTTCTTGCCGGTCTCCTCCGGCTGGGGAGAGAGGTCGATCACGTCGTCGACGATCTGGAAGGCGACGCCGATCTTCTCGCCGAAGACGCGCATGGCCTCCTCGTACTCCTCCGGAGCCTCCGAGAACGCGACTCCCGTGCGGCCCGCCGCGGCGATCAGGGACCCGGTCTTGTCGGCCAGGACGGACAGGTAGTGCTCGACCGGGTCCTCGCCGTCGGTCGGGCCGACCGTCTCGTGCAGCTGCCCGAGGACGAGCCGCTCGAACGTGTCGGCCTGGAGCCGGATCGCCTTGTCGCCGAGCTCGACCATCAGCTGGTTCGCGCGGGCGAAAAGCAGATCGCCCGTCAGGATGGCCACGTTGTTGCCCCACACGGTCTGCGCCGACGGGACGCCGCGGCGCTTCTCCGCCTCGTCCATGACGTCGTCGTGGTAGAGCGATGCGAGATGCGTGATCTCGATCGCCTGCGCACCGAGCAGGACCTGCGGCGTGTTGCCGCGGCCCAGCGACGCGGCCAGGAGGGTGAGCATCGGGCGCACGCGCTTGCCGCCCGCCTCGAGGAGGTACCGGGTGGAGACGTCGGCCACGGCGTCCGCGAAGGACAGCTGCCGGACGAGACCCTCCTCGACCTGCTCCAGACCCGCGTCGATCGTGCGGGCGAGAGCGCGGTCCGACGAGGAGGAGAAGATGCGCTCGGAGAGGCCGAGCTGCGCCGTCAGAGACGGGCTGCGACGGGCGACGGGCGCAGTGGCGTTCACAGGGAAACCCTAACGTCTCGGCCTGTGCGGACCCCGGTCGTCATCGGGTCGCCGCGATCGGCTTGACGCCGCGGTGCAGCGCCACGATGCCCGCGGTCAGATCGCGGTAGGCCACGCGCTCGAAGCCCGCCGCGCGGAGCCAGGCGGCGACGACGCTCTGCTCCGGCCAGGCCCGGATGGAATCGCCGAGATAGTCGTACGCAGGATTGTTCGACGACGCGAGGCGCACGACGGCGGGCATGACCGTCGACAGGTAGAAGTCGTACGCGGCGGCCAGCGGAGCGATCGGCGGAGTCGAGAACTCGCAGATCACGACCCGGCCGCCGGGCTTCAGCACACGCAGGAACTCGGCGAGCGCCGTCCTCGGCTCGGCCACGTTGCGCAGACCGAACGAGATGGTCACGGCGTCGAACGACTCGTCCTCGAACGGGAGGTCCATCGCGTCGGCCTGGACGAACTCGATCCGGTCGTTGCCCGCCTGACGGCGACGGCCGACGGCGATCATCCCCGGGGAGAAGTCGGCTGCGACGACCTGGGCGCCCGACCGCGCCAGCGACGCGCTCGACGTTCCGGTGCCGGCCGCGATGTCGAGGATGCGCTCACCGGGAGCAGGGTTGACGGCGCGCGTTGTCGCGATCCGCCAGAGCCGGTCGTTCCCCACCGAGAGGAGTCCGTTCACCAGGTCGTAGGCGGGAGCCACGGTGTCGAACATCGAGGCGACCTCGTCGGGCCGTTTGGTGAGGTCTGCCTTCGTCACGATCCGCAAGTCTACGGCGAGACGAGGGACGGCGGCTGTGCATCCGCCGTCCCGCGCCCGGTCGGCGCGCTCCCCCCTGGGGAAGCGCCGGGACCGCCCCGCTCCGCCTCGCGCGGCGGCCCCGGACCGGATCACGGTAGCAACGGAGCCCTCCGCCCCGAGCCCCGCGGCATGGGACGTCCCATCCTCTGGCGCGGGCGTACCCTGCTGAGGTGACGCTCATCGGCGCTGGAACCCCCCTGCTGCGTGCGGAGACGACTCCACTCGACTCTCCGCAGTCGCTCCTCTCCCACTCCGACCCGAGGCGGCCCCTCCTCTGGCAGCGCGACGGCGCCGGGCTCAGCGGACGCGGCGAGGCCCTGCGCCTCGAGTTCTCGGGCCCGGAACGGCTGCGGGAGGCGGCGGCAACCTGGCGTCGGCTCTGCGACGCGGCGACGGTGGAGGACCGGGTCGGACTGCCCGGGACGGGGCTGGTCGCGTTCGGGACCTTCGCTTTCTCGAGCCGATCCGAGGCGACGAGCGTGCTGATCGTGCCGCGCACCGTGATCGGGACGCGCGACGGCCGGTCATGGCTGACGCGGATCACGATCGGCGAGGCGGAGGGACCGGATACGCCGGGCGAGGAGCCGCTGGGGGCGGAGTACCACGTGCCGCTCTCGCCGGGTGCGCTGCCGCCGGACGGGTACCGCGCGGCGGTCGCTGCCGCGGTGGAGACGATCCGGTCGGGCGAGCTGTCCAAGGTCGTGATCGCGCGCGATCTGCAGGGGCGGCTCCCGCCGGGGGCGGACCTGCGTCGGATGCTGGGTGCGCTCACCGAGCGTTACCCGGACTGCTGGGGCTTCGCCGTGGACGGATTCCTCGGCGCCAGTCCGGAGACGCTGGTCGCGGTCGATCGGGGCGAGATCTCGGCGAGGGTGTTGGCCGGCACGGCTGCACGCGGAGCGGACCCCCTCGCCGACGCGGACGTGGAAGCCGCTCTGCTCGAGAGTCCGAAGGACCGCTCAGAGCACGCTTTCGCTCTCGCCAGTCTGGTCCGGGAGCTCGAGCCCCACACACGGGAGCTGACGGCCGGCGCCGCCCCGTTCACGCTCCGCCTGCCGAACCTCTGGCACCTCGCGACGGACGTGCGAGGAATTCTGGACGACTCCTCCAGCGCGCTCGATCTCGTCGATGCTCTTCACCCGACCGCCGCAGTGGCCGGCACTCCGACCGCCGACGCCCTTGCGCTCATCGAGCACCTGGAGCCCTTCGACCGCGGTCGGTACGCAGGACCCGTCGGCTGGATCGACGGCAACGGCGACGGCGAGTGGGCCGTCGGACTCCGCAGCGCCGAGGTCACGGCCGAGGGCGCGGTCACGGCCTGGGCGGGCGCCGGCATCGTGGCCGACAGCGTTCCCGAGTCCGAGCTCGCCGAGACCCGCATGAAGTTCCGCCCGATCACCGACGCGCTGGCATGACGCACGTCGGGAGTCGCTGAAGCCGTCGGCTACCCCGCCGGGTCCCCGTCGAGCCGGGGAGCACCCGGCCGTCGTCCTGCGCCCACCGGCGGACGCCCGGGCAGTGCCGGCGGCCGGGTCGTCACGCGACGGCCGGTCGGTGTGGTCCAGTCCGCTGTGCCGTCCGGATGGAGCAGATACGTCCACCGGTCGCCGTGGCGCACGTGGTGGTGGGCGACGCACAGGGAGGCGAGGTTGTCGGGAGTCGTCTCTCCCCCGTTCCGCCATTCGACGCTGTGGTCGGTCTCCGTCGAGGACGCCGGCCGGGTGCAGCCCGGGAAGCGGCAGGTCTGGTCGCGGAGGCGGACCAGCAGCCTCATCCTCGGCGGCGGGAGGCGGTGGCGGCGCCCGACGGAGACGACCGCGCCGGTCTCCTCGTCGGTCAGCACGGGAGTGAAGGCGGCGGCGTCGTCGATGAGCGCTCGCACCGCCTCGGCAGGGATCGGCCCGTAGCCGTCGAGCTCGGCGGCCGCCTCGTCGTCACCCGCGGCGGTGCTCGCCGCCACGGTGACTCTCACCTCGGCCCGCAGCCCGGTCGAGGGCGCCGCGGCTCCCTCCGGAGTGGTCCCCGCCACGTCCCCGTGGCAGAGCAGGTCGGCCCACGCATCGGCGCGGAGCTGCGCCAGCGTCCGCAGATCGCGGTCCCCTTCGGCGCCGTCCCGCAGATCCCTCGCGATGCGATCGAGCCGGGCGAGCGCTCCGACGGCCTCGGGCGCGGGGACGTGCGCGCACACCGTCGCCATGCCGTCGATCCCGGCTGTCATCCACACCCGGCGGTCCTCACGGGCGCGAGCGTGCCGCTCGGCGAGGGGCTCGTCGTGCAGCTCCTCCCGCACCCGCGCGAGGGCGTGGCGCAGCTGCCCCGGGGTCAGCGTCTCCGCGAGGTCGACGGCCCGGTCGTCGTAGGCCGCGCGCGCCGCTGCCGGGAGGGTCGCCGCGACGGAGCAGACGAGCTGGCCGGCCTCCCAGCGCATCCTGGCGTCGGCGAGCGCGGAACGGGTCCGCGGCAGCTCCTCCATCAGGAGCGAGGCGTGCAGCAGCTCCCTGGCGGCGGTGCGCTCGGAGACCCCGAGGGCGACGGCGAACTCCGCTCGGATCGACCGTTCGACGAGGTCCGTCGCATCCTTGCTGTCCGCCGAGGAGCCTCGGGCGAACGCGTCGGGACAGGTCAGCGCCGCGCAGTGTCCCGCGTGCAGCGCCTCCGCCGCGGACAGGAGCACCGGGGAGGCGCTCCTCGCGAGCGCCGCCGCCCGGTCGCCGAGGGCGAGGACCTCTCCTCGCACGGTCTCCGCATCAGCCATGCCTCCAGCGAAGCAGCAGCTGACGAGCTGCGGAGCTCGAACGAGGCGTCCCCGGGAGAACAGCGTCCGACGACGACCTGTGGAGGACCGTCCGACCGGACCCGCGCGGACTCAGCGCTCGAGCCGGATCTCCACGATGCCCGGCCCGTCACCCGGCGAGGTCAGCGCCTGCTCCAGCTCGCCGCGCGTCGCCGCACGACGGTGGCCCCACCCGTAGGCGCGCGCGAGAGCCTCCAGATCGGCGCTCTGCGGGGTGAACTGCACGCGGTCGAACGCATCGGGATGCGAGCTCGACGCGACCTCGAGTCCGTCGAAGATCGTGCCGCCCCCGTCGTTCACGACGACGAGCTGCACGCGCGGGCGTCGCTCTCCGGGCGGGAGGAGGAGGCCGCCGGCCTCGTGGAGCAGAGTGAGATCGCCGAGGACCGCCCGGGTGACTCCGCCGGCTCCCTGCTCGGTCGCCTGCGAAGCCACCGCGATCCCGAGAGCCGTCGAGATCGTGCCGTCGATGCCGGCGAGGCCGCGGTTCGCCAGGACGGATATCCGCTTGCCAGGCAGGGTCCCGTCGGCGACGCGGATCAGCCGCGACGCTCCGAACAGCAGCCGGTCGTGCGGCCAGGTGACCTTCCAGACCGCGGCGACGACGAAGTCGCGGGTGAGCGGTGCCCTGATCGCGGCGAGGGCGTTGCGCGCGTAGCCGCGGCGGTCCTCGACCGACATCGACCCGGCGTCGGGGACCTCGTCCAGCTCGTCGGGGTCGACCGTCAGGGCGCGGCTCGCGGACACCCAGGATCCGGCCCAGGCGCGCTCGCCGCGCTCGGGACGCGGCGACCCCTCGGGTCGGACCACGTCGACGCCTCCGACGCGGCGGGCGCGCCGGCCGGGGTTGTAGAACTGCTCGCGCACGGCGTCCACGACGATGACCTCGACGTCCTCGCGCCGCAGCAGCTCGGGGACCTCGCGGGAGAGCGTCGGGTGTCCGAGCACGATCGCCCGGCGGATGCGTCCGCCGAAGTCGGGCTCGCCGAGCAGACCCCGCCAGGCGACGACGAGCTGCGGTCCGAAGCGGGCGCCGGAGGAGACCTCGGCGAGCAGCGGCCAGTCGCCGGCGCGAGCGATCTCCTCGGCCGCGGCGCCCGCCTTGTCCCCGGCGATGACGACCGTGAGCGGCTCATCAGGGCCGGCGGTCACGACGGCACGCGGGATCCCGGATCCGACGGCGGGCGACGAGACCGGTTCGATCCGCTCGATGTCCGGCAGAGCGGAGGAGAGCGGATCGCGGAAGGAGAGGTTCAGGTGGACCGGCCCGCGGCGCGCCGCGGTGACGGCACGATCGGCGAGCGCCCGCGCGTCCTCGGGCAGGGAGGCGTCGTCCGGAGCAGCGACGTCCTCGAACAGCCGCGCGGCTCGCCCGTACAGCTCGCGCTGCTCGGCCGTCTGGTTCGAGCGGATGCCGCGCAGCTCGTCGGGCCGGTCGGCGGTCAGGACGATCATCGGCACGTCCGAGGCGTCCGCCTCGAGCACGGCCGGGTGCAGGTTCGCGGTCGCCGTGCCGGAGGTCGTGATGACGAGCGCCGGCATCCCGGATTCGAGGGCGAGGCCCAGCGCCAGGAACCCCGCGGAGCGCTCGTCGATCCGCACGTGCAGCCGGACGTCGCCGCGGGTCTCGAGCTCGGCCGCCACCAGGGCGAGCGCCTGCGAGCGGGAGCCCGGAGCGACGACGACGTCGCGGACGCCGAGCGCGACGAAGCGGGTGAGGAGGTCGACCGCGAATCGGGTGGAGGGGGCGACCGGCCGGTGCTCAGGCATCCCGGCGGCCGGGGCCGTCGGCCTCGCCCTGCTCGTCCATGTCGGCGAGGTCGCGCTCGAGCTGGGCGATGCGCTCTGCCTGCAGGCGCTCCTCCTCGGGGTCGCGCTCGGTGCGGAGGGTGCCGAGGAAGTCGGGGTCGTCGTCCGGAGCGGTGTAGCGGCGGCCGGCGGCGCGCTGCTTGCGGGGACGGCCGATCCAGAACCACAGTCCCGCCCCGATGACCGGGAGGATCAGCACCACCAGGAGCCAGGACCACTTCGGGATCGCCCGCACGGCGTGACGGTTGCTCATCGCGACGTCGATCACGGTGTAGACCGTGAAGACGGCGAGGGCCACGAGCAGGCCGATGACGAGGCGGATCATGGACACGAGTCTACGTCCGGCACCCCCGTCGGGGAGGGTCCGCACGGACGCTGGACAGGAGGCTCCCACGGTGCTCACGGAAGCGCGTGCAGGGGCCGACGTACACTGTCCCGGTGAAACTGAGCCGCGCGGTCGTCGTCTACTCGCTCCTGCGCCTGGCGATGTTCGCCGGCGTCTTCGTGCTGGTGTACCTGCCGGCGCGCACCTTCGTCGACTCGGAGCTGACGGCCGCGGTCACCGCGGGCTTCGTCGCCGCGATCGCGAGCCTGTCCCTCTCCTACATCCTGCTGAGGAAGCCCCGCGAGCGCATCGCGGAGGCGATCTACGAGCGCCGCAAGGACGTCCCGCGCGCCCCGACCGACGACGACGTCGAGGACGCCGCGGTCGACGCGACCCGCGACGACCGCTGAGCCGGGCGCTCCCGCCGGCGAGGGCTCCCCTCGGACGCGCTGACCCCGCTCGCACCAGGCCCGGCACGCAACAGCCGTTCTCACCCGAATCCGGCCCACCCGAGCCCGCCTCGTGCGAGCCGCCGCTCTAGAACGCCAGCGCCGCCCCGAGGATGACCGCGTAGGCGAGCCCGCCCAGGCTGGTCAGCTGCAGCGCCAGGATGAGCTCCTTCGCCGTCTTCGCCGTCAGGGTGATCAGGATGGCCGGCAGGATCATCAGAAGCACGAAGAGCGTCAGCCATGCCAGCGGGTAGAACAGCGCGAGGATCACCGCGATGCCGAACGGGATCAGCACGAAGCCCGTGTAGATCGCCCGGGACACGGCCGGTCCCGCGAGGACCGCGAGGGTCCGCTTGCCCGAGAGGCGGTCGGTCGGGATGTCGCGGATGTTGTTGACCATGAGCACGGCGCAGGCGAACAGGCCCGCCGCCACGGCGCCGAGCCACGACTCCTGGTTGGTGCGGCCGATCTGCACGAACGTGGTGCCGACGGTGGCGACCAGGCCGAAGAACACGAAGACGAAGAGCTCGCCGAGCCCGAGGTAGCCGTAGGGGCGGCGTCCGCCGGTGTAGAACCAGCCGGCCGCGATCGCCGCCGCGCCGACGATCAGGAACCACCACTGCCCCGAGAGGGCGGTGAGCACGAGGCCGGCGACGGCCGCGATCCCGAAGAAGACCAGGGCGACGGTGAGCACCTGGCGGGGCTTCGCCGCTCCGGAGCCGGTCAGCCGCGAGGGTCCGACGCGGTTGGCGTCGGTGCCGCGCACGCCGTCGGAGTAGTCGTTGGCGTAGTTGACGGCGATCTGCAGGGCGAGCGAGACGGCCAGGCAGAGCAGGGCGCGCACCCAGTGCCAGCCCTCGTCGACGACCTGGGTCGCTCCGGTGCCGATGAGCACGGGGGCGACGGCCAGCGGGAGGGTGCGGAGGCGGGCGCCGGCGATCCACTCGCGGGGACCGGCGGGCTTCACGACGACCGTTCGCGGGCTGCCCCCGGGGCGGCCGCTGGAGGACTTCTTCTTGCGACTCGTACTCGACACGGAGGGAATCCTACCCACCGGCCCGTCGACGCTCGGAGCCGGTCAGGCCTGCTCGGCGAGCACCTCGAGGGCGCGGCGGTCGGGCTTCCCGGAGGCGAGGAGGGGGATGCGGCCGACCGGCAGCACGGCCGCGGGAGCGGCGGCGCGCCCGAGGCGGTCGGCGATCAGGGCGCGCAGGTCGGTGAGCGCGGGAGCCTCCTCCGCCGTCACGACGACCGGGACCTCGCCCCACTGCTCGTCCGCTCGCCGCACGACGACCGCGTCGGGGACGGTCCCCTCGCGGAGCACGGCCTCGACGGAGTCGAGCGACACCTTCTCCCCGCCCGACACGATCACGCGGTCGAGCCGACCGGTCACCCGGAGGCGCCCGTCGACGATCGAGCCCACGTCGCCCGTGCGGTACCAGCGCTCCCCGTCGATCTCGAGGAAGGCGGCGGCGCTGCGCTCGTGGTCGATCGCGCCGTCGGCGTCGAGGTAGCCCTCCGCGAGGGTCGGCCCGCCGAGCAGCACCTGCCCGTCCTCGACGCGCATCCGCACGTCGTGGAGCGGGACGCCGTCGTAGACGCAGCCACCGGACGTCTCGCTCGATCCGTAGGTCAGGCGGATGCGCGCACCGAGGGCGGCGGCGCGGTCCCGCAACGGCTGCGGCGTCGCCTGGCCGCCGATCAGGAGCGCGTCGAACGAGCGGAGCGCCTCGGCCGCGGCCGGATCGCGCTCGGCGAGGTCCAGCAGCCGCGCGAGCTGCACGGGGACCAGCGAGGAGTACCGCCGCTCCCCCGCCGGCATCGTCCGAGCGAGAGCGAGGAAGGCCGCCGCGTCGAAGCCGCCGGCCGGGAGGACGACCGGGTCGGCCTCCGCGGTCAACGAGCGGACGAGCACCTGCAGTCCCGCGACGTAGTGGGTCGGCAGGCAGAGCAGCCAGCGTCCCGGCCCGCCCAGCTCGGCGAGGGTCGCGGAGGCGCTGGTGAGCAGGGCCGCTGTCGAGAGCGCGACCCGCTTGGGCGGCCCCGACGAGCCCGAGGTCTCGACGACGGCGGCGACGCGCTGCGGCACGACGGCATCCTCGGAGGCGGTCGCAGCGCCGGGGGCGGAGACGCGGATCGCCGGGCCGCTGCCGTCCAGGGCCGCGCGAAGAGCGAGGAGGACGGCCTCGACCGTCGCGTCGACACCGGCGAGCGGGCGGGTCACCTGCGTGCCCTCCGGCTCAGAACTGCCACGGGAACGGCGACCAGTCGGGCTCGCGCTTCTCGAGGAAGGAGTCTCGTCCCTCGACGGCCTCGTCGGTGCCGTAGGCGAGGCGCGTGGTCTCGCCCGCGAAGAGCTGCTGGCCCACGAGGCCGTCGTCCACGGCGTTGAACGCGTACTTCAGCATCCGGATGGCCGTGGGCGACTTGGTGAGGATCGTCTCGGCCCACTCCACCGCGGTCGTCTCGAGCTCGGCGTGCGGGACGACCGCGTTCACGGCGCCCATCTCGTAGGCGCGCTGCGCGGAGTACTCCCGCGCGAGGAAGAACACCTCGCGCGCGGCCTTCTGCCCGATCTGGCGGGCGAAGTACGCCGAGCCGTAGCCCGCGTCGAAGGAGCCGACGTCGGCGTCCGTCTGCTTGAAGCGCCCGTGCTCGGCGGAGGCGAGGGTGAGGTCGCAGACCACGTGCAGCGAGTGCCCGCCTCCCGCGGCCCAGCCGGGGACGGCCGCGATGACGACCTTCGGCATGAAGCGGATGAGGCGCTGCACCTCGAGGATGTGCAGGCGGCCGTTCCGCGCGGAGTCGATGCCCTCGGCGGTCTCGCCGTCGGAGTACCGGTAGCCGTCGCGGCCGCGGATCCGCTGGTCTCCCCCGGAGCAGAACGCCCAGCCCCCGTCGCGCGGGCTCGGGCCGTTGCCGGTGAGGATGACGACGCCGATGCGCGGGTTCGTCCGGGCGTCCTCGAGGGCGCGGAACAGCTCGTCGACCGTGCGCGGCCGGAACGCGTTGCGGACCTCGGGCCGGTCGAACGCGACCCGCGCGATGCGGCCGGAGCGGTCGTGGTGGTAGGTGATGTCCTCGAGTGCGTCGAAGCCGTCGACGGCCGCCCAGCGGTGCGCGTCGAACAGTTCGGAGACCTGCGTGCTCATGCCACGACCCTACTGATCCGGACTGCACGGCGACTCGACACCGCTCGGGCAGACGGAAGGGGACCCCGCTGACGCGGAGTCCCCTTGCCGGTGCTCGCCCCTACTTGGCGGCGGAGGTGGTGCGGTTCTCGGCCGACACCATCCAGGCGTACTGCTCGAGGCTCTGGATGATCGCGTGGAGGAGGTCCGCGCTGGTCGGGTCCTCCTCGTCCACCTGGTCGTGGACCTCGCGCATGGTGGCGGCGGTGTTCTCGAGGCGGATCGTGACCAGGTCGACGGTCTCGGCCGTGTCGATCTCGCCGTGCGGGTACTCGGGGAGGGTGGTGGTCGCGGCGACGGTGTCGCTGCGGCCGTCCGGGATCCCGTGGAGGGCGCGCATGCGCTCGGCGATGTCGTCGCTGAACTCGCGCGCGGCCTCGATGATCTCGTCGAGCTGCAGGTGGAGGTCGCGGAAGTTCTTGCCGACGACGTTCCAGTGGGCCTGCTTGCCCTGGACGTGGAGCTCGATCAGGTCGACGAGGACGATCTGGAGGCTGTCGAGCAGCTCCTTGGAGGCCTTGAAGCCCTTCTCGGCGTTCTGACGGCGGCTGGTCTTGGCACCGGAGCCCGCGGGGGCTTCGACGTGGCGTTCGAGGGTGGTGGTCATGGACCGTTCCTTTCTCTTGCAGTGCCGGGTGCGGTGTCCCGCCCCGAGTCTGGCTTCTTCGGCTGGACGGCGCCCGCACGCGCGGGGTGCGCGCGCTGGACGGGGCCCGTGGTTGCGGGGATCAGATCGTGGCGACGGATCCGGAGTCGACGCGGTAGTTCGAGCCGTTCACGAACGAGGCGCGGTCGGAGCAGAGGAAGGCGATCACGGCTGCGACCTCCTCGGCCTCGCCCCGGCGTTTCAGCTCCATGTACGGGCGCTCCTCGTCGAGGAAGGACGAGATCGCCTCGTCGACCGAGGTGCCCCTCTGCTCGGCGCGCTTGGACATCATCGCGTCGGTCATCGGAGTGCGGATGAACGCGGGCGAGACCGTGTTCACGAGCAGGCCCTCCTGCGCGTAGGAGCGCGAGAGGCCCTTGGCGAAGGCGAGGACGCCCGCCTTCGCGGCGCAGTAGGGCAGTTCGTCGTCGTAGGGCTGCACGGCGTCCTCGGAGGCGGTGAGCACGAGCCGGCCCCAGCCTCCGGTGCGGAGGTCGGGGAGGAACTCGCGCACGAGCCGCACAGGCCCGAGCAGATCGACCTCGAGGGTGCTGGTCCAGCCCTCGTCGTCGATCTCATGGAAGAGGCCCTGCGCCCCCGTGACTCCGGCGCACTGCACGAGGATGTCGATCGCGCCGACCGCTCCGGCCACGCGGCGATGCAGCTCGACGAGCTGCTCCGTGCTGGTGACGTCGGCGGCGAAGGCGTGCAGGCGGCCCTCCGGAGCGTCGAGCCCGGCCGCCGCCCGGTCCAGCTCCGCCTGGTCCTTGTCGGTGATCACGACGGTCGCGCCCTCGGCGAGGAGGAGCTGCGCCGTGGCCAGGCCGATGCCGGAGTCGCCTCCGGTGACGAGGGCGGTGCGGCCGGTGATCCCGAGATCCATGCTGAGGTGCTCCTTGTGGGTGCGGTGCGAGGGGGTGGTACCGGTCTACGCCCCTCGGAGCCGGCCCTCAACGGGTTGCGCGGACGCCGTCGGCGGGGTTACGCGCGGCCGACCTTCTTCGGCGCCAGCTCCTCGATGGTGATGGCCGCGTTGATCAACGCGAGGTGGCTGAGCCCCTGCGGCAGGTTGCCCCAGAAGGCCAGGTCGTCGACCGCGATCATCTCGGACATGATCCCGACGTCGTTCGGGACCGTGGCGACGAGCTCGTCCATCAGGGCGACCGACTCGTCGTGCCGACCGACGCAGGCCAGGGCGGAGGCGAGCCAGAACGAGCAGGCCACGAACGGGTGCTCCTCGCCCTCCATGCCGGAGTAGCGGAACAGCAGCGCGCCGCGGCCCAGCTCCTTCACCAGGGCGTCGATGGTCGAGATCATCCGCTCGCCGCGCTCGTAGCCGCTGGGCGCGTGCAGGAGCACCGAGGCGTCCAGCTCCTCGCTGCCCGGGTACATCACGTAGGAGCCGAGCTCCTCGGACCAGCAGTGCTCCTCGATCCACTCCCGGATGCGGTCGCGCTCGAAGCGCCAGCGGTCGGGGCTGCCCGCGACCTGGCCGAGCTCCGCCAGGTGCACGGCCGCGTCGAGCGCCTGCCAGCAGCCCATCTTCGAGGAGGTGTAGTGCTGCTCCTCCTCCAGCTCCCACATGCCCGCATCGCGGTTCCGCCACAGGTCGCAGGTGGTGTCGGCGACGCGGGCGAGGAGCCGACCGGTCTGGATGTCGAGGACGTTGCCCTCGTCGACGTAGATGCGGCAGATGTCGAAGAGGTCGCCGAAGACGCCCAGCTGCAGCTGGCTCTGCGCTGCGTTGCCGGCGACGACCGGGCCGATGCCGGCGTAGCCCGGGACGTCGAACTCCTCGAGGACGGTCGGCATGGAGCCGTCGAGTCCGTAGAAGATGTGCAGGTCCGGCCCGTGCTCCTTGATCGTGCGGAGGAGCCAGGACAGCGCGGCGTGCGTCTCCTCGCGCAGGCCGAAGCGCACCAGCGCGTGCATCGTGTACGCGGCGTCGCGCACCCAGGCGAAGCGGTAGTCCCAGTTCTTGCCGCCGTTGGGCGACTCCGGGAGCGACGTGGTCGCGGCCGCGGCGATGGCTCCTGTGGGCGAGTAGATCAGCAGCTTGAGCGCGAGGGCGCTGCGCTGGACGGCCTCGGACCACGGGCCGTCGTAGGAGAACTCCTCCGACCAGTTCTGCCAGCTGCGGATGGTGCGGTCGATGCCGCGGTCGACGTTCTTCGCGACCGGGAAGTGCAGCGGCTCGTCATGCGTGGCCGACACGACCAGGACGTGCCGCACGGCGTCCTTCCCCGCGGTCACGACGAAGGAGCCCGTCAGCTCGTCGCCGGCGCCGGAGGGCGCGTCGTCGCCGTCGGGCCCGTGCTCCTGCCCGGTGACGCCGATGGTGATGTCTCCGGCGCGGATGAGCGAGCGGCCGTCGGCGTTCTGGATCCACGGGGAGAACCGGCCGAGTCCCGTTCCGGGACGCACGGCCCACCGCATCCGCACCTCGCCGTCGACACCGTCCACGCGGCGCGCGAGCTCGGCCCACGGGAGGCGGCCCGCGATCCCGGTGACGAGCGCGTCCGTCACGCGGACGGTCCCCGACTCGGTGGTGAAGGTGGTCTCGAGGACGTTCGTGTCGCGGATGTAGGCGCGCGAGACCTCGGCGGGCTCCTCGGGGGCGAGCTCGACGCAGCCGCCGGACTCGGCGTCGATCAGGGCGGCGAAGGCGGGGGTGGAGCCGAGGTCCGGGACGGGCATCCAGTCGACGCTGCCGTCCTTCGCGATCAGGGCGACCGTGCGACCGTCTCCGATCGCGGCGTAGTCGCGCAGGGGCCTGGTCGAGCGGGGTGCAGCCATCCCCTCACCGTAGGGCGCGGGCGGTGCACCGATTCGGGCTTGCGGGCGGACGGGCTTGCTTGTAGCGCCCGGTCAGGTCGTGGCGACTCCGCCGTACTCCTCGAGGCGGTCGGTGAACTCGCCGCGGTCCTCGTCCTGGAGGACCCCGTTCGCGTACCCCGCCAGGAACGCGCCCTGCGGGTCCGGCGAGAGGCCGACTCCGTCGAGCATGTCGGCGACCAGGCCGGTCGGATCGGCGTCGAGGTCGACGAGGCCCAGCTCGATCGCGGGCACGAGGTCGGCGGATGAGCGGGCGGTGACGATCCAGAGCGCGGCCGAGGCCTCCTCGTCCGAGAGGTCGCCGTCGAGCTCGTAGCCCGCCTCCGACCACTCCTCGGGGGTGTCGGCCACCTCGACGTCGTCGAAGCCGAGAGGCGAGAGCGCTGCGGTGAAACGGTCGACCGCCGCCTGCCTGTCGGCGTCGGTCGAGACGTCGGCGGCGGCGTACTCGGTCGCCGAGATGTAGTCGTAGAGGAGGGAGGGCCCGCCGTAGGCGTTCTGCGACTGCTCGTAGTACTCGTCGTCGGCCGAGGTCCACTCCTCGGGGACGGCGCCCTCGACGGCCGCGACGGCCTTCTCGGCACTCGCGCGCACGTCCTCCGCGGACGGCTGGCCGAGGATCGTCGCGGCGTCGCCGTCCTGGTAGCCGGGGTAGTCGTAGAGCGGATCGGACGGGTCCCCGCTGCCGAACGGGTCGTCCGTCGGGTCGCCGAACGGCTCGGACGGAGCGCTCGTCGACGCGCTGCCGGCGGCGGAGTCGAGCGCGCCGCCCACTCCGACGGCGACGAGCGTGCCGAGCACGCCGGTGTAGACGACGCCCACGAGGAGGCTCGTGCCCAGCGCGATCCAGGCGCCCCTGCCGAGCGGGCGGTGGGAGGGGACGGAGCCCTGCGTCGGGCCCGGGGCGGGCGCGGGCGGCGGGCTCATCGGCATCTGGCTCATCGCACTCCTCCGGACTCCAACGGCAGCCTCGTCAGTCTGGCACCTCGGCGGGCGCTCGGAGGAGGGACCCCGGGGGCTTGCGCGCGCGTCGCCGACCTCCTGCGCCCGGGTGGCCGCCGCGTCGCCCCGGCCGGTGGACAATGGCCGGATGGACGACGTCGTGCCCGCCTCCCCGCTCCCCTCCCTCGGCGAGATCGACGCGGGACTCCGCGTCGTCGCTCTGCCGCTGCGCACCCGCTTCCGCGGTGTGGACCACCGCGAGATCGCGCTCGTGCGCGGCCCCGAGGGCTGGACCGAGTTCTCGCCCTTCCTCGAGTACGGCGCAGAGGAGTCGGCGGCGTGGCTCCGGGCGGCGATCGACTACGGCTGGAGCGAGCAGCCGGCACCGCTGCGCGACCGCATCCCGGTGAACGCGACCATCCCGGCCGTCGCACCGCACGAGGTCGCCGCCGTGCTCGCGAGCTACCACGGCTGCCGCACGGCGAAGGTGAAGGTCGCCGAGCGCGGCCAGACGCTGGCCGACGACGTGGCCCGGGTCGTCGAGGTCCGCCGCCTGCTCGGTCCGGAGGGCCGGATCCGCGTGGACGCGAACGGCGGCTGGAACCTCGACGAGGCCGAGCACGCCGTCCACGCCCTCGCGGAGTCCGACCTCGAGTACGTCGAGCAGCCGTGCGCGAGCGTCGACGAGCTGGCGGAGCTGCGCTACCGGGTGAAGTACATGGGCATCCCGATCGCCGCCGACGAGAGCGTCCGCAAGGCCGCCGATCCACTCGCCGTCGCCCGGGCAAGAGCCGCGGACCTGCTGGTCGTGAAGGTCCAGCCGCTCGGGGGGACGCGCCGGGCGCTGGCCCTCGTCGCCGAGGCGGGGCTGCCGGCGGTGGTCTCGAGCGCGATCGACAGCTCGGTCGGACTCGCCATGGGCGCCGCCCTGGCCGCGGCGCTCCCCGAGCTGCCCTTCGACTGCGGACTCGGCACCGCGTCCCTCCTCGCCGCGGACGTCACGGAGCGGCCGCTGCGGCCGGTCGACGGCAGCATCCCCGTCGGCCGCGTGGAGGTCTCGGAGGAGCTCCTCTCCCGTCACGCCGTGTCGCCGGAGCGGCTCGCCTGGTGGCGGGCGCGGCTCCGCGACTCCTACGCGCTGCTCTGATCGTCGGCGGCGGGCACCGCGTCGGAGGAGCGGCAGAATGGGAGCGTCGGCCGCCGGTGCCCGACGCGTCCCCCACCCTCGAGCATCGGAGCACCGTGAGCGCATCGTTCGTCCCCGTCTTCCTCGACTGCGACACCGGCATCGACGACTCGCTCGCCCTGGCGTACCTCCTCCGCTCGCCCCGGGCCCGCCTCGTCGGGATCAGCACGGTCAGCGGCAACACCGACGCCCGCCGGGCCGCCGTCAACAGCCTCGGCCTGCTGGCGCTGGCCGGCCGCGACGACGTGCCGGTCGCCGTGGGGGCGCACCACTTCCTCGAGGAGGACTACGCCGGCGGATCCCCGCACGTGCACGGCGACGACGGCATCGGCGGGGTCGCGCTGCCCGAGGGCGGCGAGCCCGTCGACGAGGATCCGGCCGACCTCCTCCTCCGTCTCGCTCGTGAGCACGAGGGCGAGCTGCGGCTGGTCGCGATCGGCCCGCTGACGAATCTCGCGCTCGCCCTCCGTGCGCACCCGGAGATCGCGTCCCTCGTCCACTCGGTGACCGTGATGGGCGGAGCCGCGCTGGTCCCCGGCAACGTGACCGCCGTGGCGGAGGCCAACATCTGGCACGACCCTGCGGCCGCCGCCGAGGTCGTCGCGGCCGACTGGGATCTGACGCTCGTGCCCCTGGACGTGACCATGCGGCACCTGCTGACGGAGGAGGACCGCGCCGTCCTGCTCGCGTCGCCCGATCCCCTCGCGCAGGCCATCGGGCAGGCGCTCGACTTCTACTTCGACTTCTACGTCGGCCACTTCGGCGGGCGCACCGCTGCCATGCACGACCCCATGGCCGCCGCGATCGCCGTCGACGCCGTCGCCCTCACCTCCGCCCCGCGCGTCCACGTCACTGTCGACGCCACCCACGGCCCCGGCCGCGGCCAGACCGTCGCCGACCTCCGCGGCATCTACCGCGGCGTTCATCCCTTCGACGCCCGCACCCGCGTCGTCCTCGCCCTCGACGCCCCTTTCGCCCCCCACCTCATCGACGTCGTCACCTCCGTCTGACCCTTCCGCCGTCGCCCCCGGCGTCCACCACCGCCACTCGACAGGCACGGATCCGCCCGCAGCCCGTCCGTGCCCCCCTGTCCGCGAAACGCCCGCTCCGCGCGCTACTCGATCAGCAGGCGCCGCCCCCCCTGCGCGTCCATCTGCGGAAACTCGACCGGCCCGCTCCCCGCGTTCGCGCCATGGGATCTCGATACGCGCGCTGCGCGTGTTACCCGATCAGCATGTTCCGTCGACCGCCGTCTACCCCGGCCTTCCCGCGAAGCCCAGCTCATCAGAACCCGGCCGCGTAGCGGAGCCCACCCGGACCCGACCGCGAAGCGGAGCCCAACGAACGCGACCGCGTAGCGGAGCCCAACGAACCCGACCGCATAGCGGAGCCCGGCCAGACCCGACCGCGAAGCGGAGGCCTCCCGCGGCGACCGCGAAGCGGAGCCGTCCTCGTTCGTGTCCTGGTAAGCGGTCGGCGGGGCCTGGTGGGGTCGATCGCAAGGCGGAGGGGTCGGGCGTAGCGGCGCTACGTTCGTCGCCGACAACGCCGCGAGCGGCCCCGCCAGGCCCCGCCGACCCGATCGCAAGGCGGAGGGGTCGGGCGTAGCGGAGCTACGTTCGTCGCCGACAACGCCGCGAGGGGCCCCACCAGGCCCCGCCGACCCGATTACATGCCGGTGTCGAGGCCGGAGTAGGCGTGGAGTCCCTTGAAGAACACGTTGACGACGCCGAAGTTGAACATGACGGCGGCGAAGCCGACGATGGCGAGCCAGGCGGAGGGGGTGCCGCGCCAGCCGCGGGTGGCGCGGGCGTGGATGTAGCCGGCGTAGATGGTCCAGATGATGAAGGTCCAGACCTCCTTGGTGTCCCAGCCCCAGTAGCGGCCCCAGGCCTTCTCGGCCCAGACGGCGCCGGCGATGAGCGTGAAGGTCCAGAGGATGAAGCCGAGGATCGTGACGCGGTAGGCGAGGTTCTCGAGGGTGAGGGAGCTGGGCAGGGTGCGCAGGAAGCGGAGGACCGAGCGGGGGCTGTCGCCGGAGGATTCGCGGCGGGCCTGGAGGAGCTGGGTGACCGAGAGCGCGAAGCCGAGGGCGAAGAACGCGGTGCCGAGGATCGCTACGAGCACGTGGATGACCAGCCAGTAGGACTGGAGTGCCGGCGGGAGCGGGACGACGGCGACGTAGTAGTTGACGGTCGCGATGCCGAGGAGCACCAGGACGAGGCCGGTGATGAACGCTCCGAGGAAGCGGAGGTCCCAGCGCAGCTGGACGGCGAGGAAGACGCCGATGATGATGAGCGTCCCGGTCATCGAGAACTCGTACATGTTCGCCCAGGGGACGCGGCCGGCGGCGACGCCGCGGAGGACGGTCGCGCCGAGGTGGAGCACGAAGCCGAGGAGCGTGAGCGAGAACCCGATGCGCATGGTCTTCGAGCGGGCGGGGGCGCGGTAGACCTCGTCCTCGACGCGGCTGCCGATGCGGGAGAGAGTCGCGGTGCGTCCGGAGCCTGCGGCGGCGACGGTGGCCTTGCCGCTGGCCGCGCGGTCGGCGGCGGCCGCGGAGGCGACGCGCTCCGCCTCCTGCACGACCTCGATCGACTCGCCGTCGGCCAGGGAGGCGCGGCGGGCGAGGTCGATCGCGAAGAAGACGAACGCCATGGCGTAGATGCCCATGGCGGAGGAGAGGCACAGCACCGAGTACTGCGAGAGGGTCGCGATCACCTCCTCAGGGTAATCGCTCGCCGCCCCGCCCGCCCCTTCGCGCTTGCACAGACTCGGCCCCTGCCCAGCCGGGCGGCGCCTGTGGAGGGGTCTCCGGCGCGTCCGGGAGCCGGGTCAGTCGAGCGGGGCGTGCCGGTCGGCGATCGTCCGCACGGCGCGCACCAGCTGGGGGTCCTCGCCGCGGGCGAGTCCCGCGTACTCGAGGAGGAGGCCGCCGTCGTCCTGGGCGGTCGCCTTCACCCACACGCGGCGCCGCGGGACGAACAGCGAGGTGAGGAGTCCGGCGAGCACGAGGATCGCGAAGAGCAGCACCCAGCCCTGGGTCGCGTCGTGGTGGATGTCGAACGAGGCGAAGCGCTTGACGCTGTCGGTGCCGATCCGCGTCGGGTCGGCGCCCGTGTTGTCGAAGGTCACGCTGCCGAGCCCGTTCGGGAGCTCGGCCGTGTCGCCGGGCTTGAGGGTGATCGGCGCGACGCCGGTGGTGCCGCCGGTGAGCCGGGTCAGCGAGTCGGTGTTGAGCACGTAGACGGATGTGGGCACTCCCCCGTCGAGGCCGAGGTCGCCCGCGAAGACGTTCAGCGAGAGCACGGGGTACTGCAGGTCGGGGAAGATCGAGGTCGACGCCCCGGAGGCCAGCGTGTCCTGCGTCGGGTAGAAGAAGCCGGTGAGGCCCAGCTGCTCCGAGAGCCCGTCCGGCACCTTCACGACGCCGACGGAGGTCAGGTTCGCGTCCTGCGGGAGGAACGGCACAGAGTCGGTGAAGATCGCCCGGCCCGAGGGGTCCCGGACCGTGATCGTCGGGGCGTAGCCGTTGCCGAGGAGGTAGACGTTCGTGCCGCCGATCGCCAGCGGGTCGTTGACCTTGATCGTGCGGTCCTCGGTGCCCCCGCCGCGCTCGGAGGTCGTGACGTTCGCGGTGAAGTCGACGGGCTGGCCGAGCGCCGACTGGTTCTTCTCCTCGTACTTCACGTCGAGGCTGTCGAGGGTCAGCTGGTACGGGTCGAGCTGGCTGCTGTCGAAGAAGCGGCCGGGGTTGAAGGAGTCGTAGGCCGCGAGGTTGTTCGCGAACCCCTGGGAGCCCTCGACCAGCACGCGCTGCCCGCTGTAGCCGAACCCGCCGCCCACTCCGACGGCGACGAGGATGCCGACCAGGGCGGAGTGGAAGACCAGGTTGCCGGTCTCGCGGAGGTAGCCGCGCTCGGCCGAGACGCTCGACCAGCGGCCGCGCGGGTCGTCGTAGCGCTCGACGCGGTAGCCCGCCCGGCGCAGGACGGAGTGGGCGGAGGCGACGGCCTCCTCCTCCGTCGCGCCCTCGACCTCGCGGACGGTGTAGCCGGCGAGGCGCTGCAGGCGTGCCGGGGTGCGCGGCGGCCGCGACCGCATCGCCTGGAAGTGGTGGCGCGTGCGCGGGACGATGCAGCCGATCAGGGAGATGAACAGCAGCAGGTAGATGCTCGAGAACCAGGCGGAGGTGTAGGTGTCGAACGCCTGCACCCTGTCGAGCAGGGGCGCGAGGTCGGGGTTGTCGACGAAGTACTGGGTCACGCCGTTGGGGTCGGAGGAGCGCTGCGGCACGAGCGATCCGGGGACCGCCGCGATCGCCAGCAGCAGCAGCAGGAACAGCGCCGTGCGCATGCTGGTGAGCTGGCGCCACATCCAGCGGAGCCAGCCGGTGAACCCGAGCGCCGGCTGCGTGACAGTGCCGTCGGAGTCGTAGTGGTCGGCGGGGCGGAAGGAGGCGTCCGTCCTCCGCTGCGCGGCCTCGTCGGGGCGGCGCGTGCTCTCCTCGGGCTCAGATCGCCGGCTGGAAGCCATCGATCACCGCCGAGAGGGATCCGTAGACGAGGGTGTTCCAGATGCCCGTGACCATCAGGACTCCGATCAGGACGAGGGCGGCGCCGCCGAGGATGTTGACCACGCGGATGTGGCGCTTCACGAAGGCGAGCGTGCTGGTCACCCAGCTGAAGCCGAAGGCGACGAGGAGGAAGGGGATGCCGAGTCCGAGGCAGTAGACCAGGGCGAGGAGGGCGCCGCGCCAGGGCGAGCCCACGCCGTAGCTGAGGGCGAGGATCGAGCTCAGCGTCGGGCCGAGGCAGGGCGTCCAGCCGACGCCGAAGACGATGCCGAGCAGCGGCGCTCCGATCAGCCCGGTGGCGGGACGGATACCGGGCCGGAGCGTGCGCTGGAGGAACGAGAACTGGCCGATGAAGACGAGCCCCATCGCGATCACGACGAGCCCGAGGACGCGGGTGATCAGGTCGGTGTACTGGCGCAGCCAGAAGCCGACCGTGCCCGCCGCCGCACCGTAGAGGACGAACACCAGCGAGAATCCGAGCACGAAGAGGAGGACGCCCAGCACGACCCGGCGGCGTCCGCGGGCCGCACGCTCGTCGGCGTCGGTGAATCCGCCGACGTAGGCGAGGTAGCCGGGCACCAGCGGGAGCACGCAGGGCGACGCGAAGGACACGAGCCCGGCCAGGAGCGCGATCGGCACGGCCAGCAGGAGCTGACCGCTGACGACGATGTCGCCCACGCCGCTACTCCTCCTCGGCGAGCGTGTCGCCCACGAGGGTCGAGAGGATCGACGCCTCCTGGAGCTGGCCGAGGATGCGCGACGCGACGCGCCCCTCCCTGTCGAGGACGAGCGTCGTGGGCACGGCGTTCGGCGGGACGGTGCCGGTGAAGGCGAGCTGCACCGACGAGTCGGTGTCGACGATGGAGGGGTAGCCGAGCCCGAAGGTGTCGGCGAAGGCGGCCGCGGTGGGGGCCTGATCGCGCACGTTGACGCCGACGAACGACACGCCCTTGTCGGCGAACTCCGTGTTCACCGTCTCGAGGTCCGCGGCCTCGGCGCGGCACGGGGCGCAGCTGGCGTACCAGAAGTTGACGACGACGACCTGCCCGGCGAGGTCGGCGGAGTCGATGGTGGCGCCGGTCTCGTCGGTGCCGGAGAAGACGATGGGGTCGTCCCGGTCGGCGGCGGCGATCTCGGTGACGGTGCCGTCCCCCGAGATGTAGCCCTTGTTGCTGCCGTTGCGGTACTGGTCGGCGAGCGGATCCTCGGAGCAGCCCGTCAGCGCGAGCGCGGCGGCCAGCGCGAGGACGCCCGCTGCGCGGAGCCGCCCCGTCCGGCGCATCAGACCGCTCCCACGTCGGTGGCCAGGCCCTGCAGGCCGGCGGCCGGGTCGGAGTAGCCGACCTCGACGAAGCCGTCCCCGCGCCGCTCGAGGGTCGTGATGCTCGAGAGGGCGCAGCGGCGCTTGCGCGGATCGTGGAAGAGGCGCTCGCCGGCGAGGGCGCGGTGGACCGTCCAGATGGGGAGCTGGTGGCTGACGATCGCGGCGTCGCCCTCCTCCGTGCTCTCCCACGCCGACTCGATCGCCGCGTACATCCGCGCCGAGATGGAGAGGTACGGCTCGCCCCAGCTGGGCTCGAAGGGGTTGCGGAGCCAGGGCCAGTGCTTGGGGTTCCGCAAGGCGGAGCTGCGCGCGGCGAGGGACTTCCCCTCGAAGCGGTTGCTCGGCTCGATCACCCGCTCATCGGTGCGGATCTCGAGCTCGAACGCCTGCGAGATCGGCTGCGCGGACTCCTGCGTGCGCTGGAGCGGCGAGGCGATCAGCGCCGTGACGTGGCGACGGCGCTCGAGCAGGTCGTCGGCGGCGGAGCGGGCCATGCGGTGGCCCAGATCCGAGAGCCGGAAGTTCGGGAGTCGTCCGTAGAGGACCCGGTCGGGGTTGAACACCTCGCCGTGCCGCACGAGATGGATCTGATCGGCAACCACGAGCGTCAAGTGTACGGAACGCGGCGTGGGGGAACGCCGGGAAAGGGTCGCCTGAGCCGGACCTGAGCGGAGCCTCAGCGGCGCGCCGAGACCGCCGCCGACAGCCGCCGCACGAGCGGTCCGGGCAGGTGCCGCACCACGGCCATCGGGACCCCGAAGCGCAGCGACGGCACCGAGACGACGGAGCCGCGCGCGACGTCGCGGAGGAACTCCTCCACCACCGCGTCCGCGTCGAGCCAGAGGAAGGAGGGGATGGAGGAGGTGTCCATCGCCGCCCGCTCGTGGAACTCGGTGCGCACCCAGCCCGGGCAGAGCGCGGCCGAGCGGACGCCGGTGCCGCGCAGCTCGACGGCCAGCGACTGCGCGAAGGCGGTCGCCCACGCCTTCACCGCGGAGTAGGGGCCGAGGTGCACGAAGCCCGCGACGCTCGAGACCGTGAGGATCGCGCCGCGGCCGCGGGTGGTCATCGCCTCGGCCGCCGCGCCCGAGAGCACGGCGACCGAGCGCACCATCACCTCGAAGGCGCGGTCCTGGGCGGCGACGTCCGGCTCGGCGAAGGTCCCGTCGATCCCGAAGCCGGCGTTGTTGACGAGGACGCGGACCGGACGAGCCGGATCGACGAGCCGCGCGCGCACGCTCTCGACCTGCTCGCGGTCGCCGAGGTCCGCGGGCAGGACCTCGACCGCCGCGGCGCCGAGGCCGCGCAGTCCGGCCGCCGCCTCCTGGAGGCGCTGCTCGCTGCGGGCGACGAGGACGAGGCTCCAGCCGCGGCGCGCGAACGCCCGGGCGAAGGCGAGGCCGATGCCGGAGGACGCGCCGGTGATCAGTGCGGCGCTCATGCGCGCAGGAGGGCGGCGAGGCCGTCCTCGCTCACGACGGGGATCCCGTAGTCGCGGGCCTTCCTCGCCTTGCCGGACAGGGAGTCGGGATCGGCGGCGACGACCAGCTTGACCTTCTTCGTCACTCCGGGGTGGGCGATCAGCCCGCAGTCCTCGAGGACGGTCGTCCACTCCTGGCGGGTCCGGCGCATCTCCCCGGTCAGGACGACGAGGTCGCCCGGCTCGAGCGAGAAGCGGTCGACGACGGGCGCGGGCTGTTCGACGGCGTCCCGCGGCTCCGTGGCCGCGACGAGCCGCTCGTGATCGATGCCGAGCAGATCGGCGACAGTCGCGAGGTCCATCAGCTCGTCGTCGGCGAGGACGCCGTCCGACCAGGCGACCGCGGTCAGGTCGTCGAAGTAGCGGTCGTGGAGGACCCGCACGACCGCACGACCGATTCCGAGGTCGTCGGCCGCGGTGACCAGTTCGCGCTCCTCGTGCGCCGAGATGACGCGGTCCAGGAGGCAGCGGTCCAGGAGGGCGAGGTACTCGCCGTGCTCCACGGGTCCGGAGTGGTCGGGCATCCGCTGGACGACGCGCTCCAGGAAGGAGGCGGGAGCCACGGCGGTCGCGGGTCGGGGCGTCCACAGTGTGCGCCTCCGCGGAACAGGAGGCCAGCCGTAGGCGAGTGCCTCTCTCAGGTGATCGTCCCAGCGGTCGCGACCACCGGAGACGGCGATGTACTCCGCGAGCAGGCGGCCCGTGGCGGTCGCATCGACGACGGCTCGGTGAGCGTTCTCCAGCGGGATGTCGAACGCGGCGCAGCAGTCGGCGAGCGAGCGCCCCGCACCCGGCAGGAACTCGCGTGCGAGCTGCATCGTGCACAGCAGCATCTCGCTCGAGAGTGCCGTCTCGACGCCGAGTCGGGCCAGTTCCGCTGTCAGGAACCGCCGCTCGAAGCTCGCATTGTGGGCGACGACCACCCGGCCGTCGAGATGTGCCAGCAGATCGGCGGCGATCGCGGCGAAGGACGGTGCGTCCAGTATCTCGCGCGCCGAGATGCCGTGGATCCTCTGCGCGCCGAGATCGCGGTCCGGGTTCACGAGCGTCTCGAACGCCGCCTCGAAGCGCCCCTCCGCATCGAGATGGACGACAGCGACCTCGATGACGCGGTCGCCCCGCTCGGGACGGACCCCCGTCGTCTCGAAGTCGATGACCGCGAATCCCGGTCCCGCCATGGCACATCCCCCTCGGATCCTCTCGAGCCCGCGCGCTCGCTCCGCGATGCTAGCCCGACGCCGGAGCACGCAGGGGGACCGACTGGACCCCCTTTCGTGCCGCGCCGGAGGCCGCGGGCCGGCGCGTGCTCCTGCTCCGCGCCCGCCCGGCGGCCCCCGAGTAGACTCCCCTACCGTGACCGACGAGACCCGCCTCCCCCGAACCACTGTCAAGAAGCTCGCCGCGCTCGAGGACGGACCCGTCCGCGTGTCCGGCTGGGTCGAGACCGTGCGCGACCAGAAGAAGGTGCAGTTCGTCGTCCTGCGCGACGAGTCGGGTGCCGTGCAGCTGGTGAACCCGGCCGTGCGCGAGGCCGTCGAGGGCGACGACGCGTCGGCTGCGCGCCTCGCGATCACCGAGGAGATCTCCGGCCTCGCCCAGGGCTCCTTCATCACCGTCACCGGCGCGCTCAAGCACGACGAGCGCGTGAAGCTGGGCGGCATCGAGGTCAAGCTCGAGACGCTCGAGGTCGTCGCGGCATCGATCCCGGAGGCGCCGATCGCGCCCGACTCCGGCATCGACAAGCGCATGGACTGGCGCTTCCTCGACCTGCGCCGTCCCGAGCAGAACCTCATCGCCCGTGTGCAGACCACGTTCGAGCACGCGCTGCGCACGTACTGGATCGAGCACGACTTCATCGAGATCCACACCCCGAAGCTCATGGCGAGCGCCTCGGAGTCGCGGGCCGAGCTCTTCGAGGTCGAGTACTTCGAGACGAAGGCCTACCTGGCGCAGAGCCCCCAGTTCTTCAAGCAGATGGCGCAGCCCGCCGGCTTCGGCAAGGTCTTCGAGGTCGGCCCCGCCTTCCGCGCCGACCCCAGCTTCACCTCGCGTCACGCGACCGAGTTCACGAGCGTCGACGCCGAGGTCTCCTGGATCGACTCGCACGAGGACGTCATGGAGCTGCACGAGCAGCTGATGGTCGCCGGCCTCACCGCCGTCGTCGAGAAGCACGGCGCCGAGGTCAAGGCGCTCTTCGACATCGACCTGACCGTCCCGACCACGCCGTTCCCGCGCATCCCGCTCGCCGAGGCCAAGCGCATCGTCGCCGAGCGCGGCTACGAGGTGCCCCGCGCCGACGACGACATGGACCCCGAGGGCGAGCGCCGCATCGCGGCCTACGTGCAGGAGGAGTTCGGGCACGACTTCGTGTTCCTCACCGACTACGCGTCGAGCATCCGGCCGTTCTACCACATGCGCCGCGAGGGCGACGGGACGATCACCAACAGCTACGACCTCATCTACAACGGCGTCGAGATCTCGACCGGAGCCCAGCGCGAGCACCGCGTCGACGTCCTCGTCGAGCAGGCCCGCGAGAAGGGCCTGGACCCGGAGGAGCTCGAGTTCTACCTCGACTTCTTCCGCTACGGCGTCCCGCCGCACGGCGGCTTCGGCATGGGCCTCTCGCGCGTGATCATGCTGATGCTGAACCAGGCGAACCTCCGCGAGGTCACCTACCTGTTCCGCGGCCCGACCCGCCTGCTGCCCTAGGCGCGCACTACGGTCGCGGGAACCCCGGACCATCGAGACCGCCGCGGACGGCGGGTCCCCTCGACGGGCCGGGGTTCCCTCGCGCCAGCGGCTAGGGAGCCGGCAGCACCACGAGGTCGAGGTAGTCGGCCAGGCACGCCACCATGTCCACCGCGTCGCGCTCGAGCAGCCACTGCAGCTGCACGCCGTCCCAGAGCGCGATGATCGACGCCGCCACCCGCTCCGGATCGGACCCCTCGCGCAGGCGCCCGGCGGCCTGGAGCTCGCGCAGCTCGGCCGTGTACTCGCTGCGGAGCCGGCGGAACCGCGCGGCGAAGAAGTCGCGCCCTGGGTGCTCCTGCGTCGTCGACTCGCCGCAGAGCACGGCGTACAGCTCGATCACTCCGGGCGCCGTCTCGTTGTAGCGGGTCTGCCGCAGGATGCCGGCGACCAGCCCCTCCTCCGGGTCCGGCGGCGAGGAACCGTCGCCCGTGATCAGGTCGCGGTGCTCGAGGACCGCGAAGAGCAGGTCGGTCTTCGACGGGAAGTAGTGCAGGAGGCTCGTCTGGCTGAGCCCGACGCGGTCGGCGACCTCCTGGAGGGAGCCGCGGGCGTAGCCCCGCGCGGCGAAGACCTGGTGGGCGGCCTCGATGATGGCGCGGCGGCGCTCGGCCGACTTCGCGTACGGGCCACGTCGCCTCGTCGCCTCCGCCATCGACCCCTCCTCAGCACTGGAGGCGCCTCGCCGTGCCCCTCGAACGGCCAGCGTAGCGGCGGCGGAGGAGCAGTGCCGCCAATTTCGAGTACCTACTCGAATTCGTGGTAGCGTCCCGATCATCGCCGGGTGAGACTCCCCGGCTCTCCACCACGACGAAGTGAGGGAAGATGCATCCGTTCACCCGGAGACAGCTCATCGCCGCCGGTCTCGGCACCGCGGCACTCGGGAGCCTGACGGCCTGCGCGACACCGGGCACCGTCTCGGTCAACACGGCGCCGACGATCGCCCCGGCCACCGGCCCGGTCCGCCTGCAGTACTGGGGCTGGCTGAAGGACCTGCAGAAGGTCTGCGACGTCTGGAACGCCTCGCACCCCGAGATCCAGGTCGAGGCCGTCTGGATCCCCGGCGGCAACGCGGGCGGGTACCAGAAGCTCTACTCGGCCCTCGCCGCGGGCGGCGGGCCGGACCTCGGCCAGGTCGAGATCCGCTCCGTCCCCGAGTTCATGCTCGTCAACGGCCTGGTCGACCTCACCCGGTACGGCGTCGAGCAGTACCGCGACCTGTACGACCCCACGCTCTGGGGCCAGGTCAGCTACACCGGCGGCGTCTACGGCATCCCGCAGGACAGCGGCCCGATGGCGCTCTTCTACCAGCCCGAGGTGTTCGGGAAGGTGGGTGCGGAGCCGCCGACGACCTGGGACGACTGGGCAGCGGTGGCGACGGAGCTGCGCGGAGCCGGCTCCTACATCGACTGCTTCCCCCTCGCCGACGCCTCGGTCTTCGCCGCGTTCGCGACGCAGGCCGGTGCGCAGTGGCTGCGCCCGGAGGAGGACGGCTGGGTCATCGACATGACCGACGACGCCACGACGCGCGTCGCCTCCTTCTTCGACACGGCCATCGACCAGGACCTGGTGCAGACCGGCTACGGCGCCTACTCCCCCGCGTGGTTCGCGGCCGCGGCGAAGGGCGGGATCGCCTCCTGCGCCACCGGCAGCTGGGGCGACGCCCTGATCGAGGGGGTCAGCGGAGGCGCGGGCAAGTGGCGCGCTGCTCCCATGCCCGTCTGGGGCGACACCGGCTTCGGCTCGAGCTTCCTCGGCGGATCGACCGCGGCGGTGTTCTCGAGCAGCAAGCACCCGGAGGAGGCGATCGAGTTTGCCGTCTGGATGACCACCACGCAGGAGGGCATCGACGCGATGATCGCCAACAGCGGCATCGGCTGGTCTCCCGCGGTCGGCGAGATCGGCACGGCCCGCAAGGGTCCGAGCGACTTCTTCAGCGGGCAGAACTACAACGAGGACGTCCTCGTGCCCGCATCGAAGGAGCAGAACCCGGACTGGTCCTGGTGGCCCGTCACGCAGCAGTCCTTCAACATCCTCAGCGACGGCTTCCGGAAGAAGGCGTCCGGGCTCTCGCTCGTGGACGCGGTCGCCGAGGCGGAGCAGCAGATCATCACGGTCTTCGAGAACAAGGGCCTGAGCATCAGGAGGGCCTCCGCATGACCACCACGACCTCCCCCGCCGCCGCCGCAGTCGCGGCCACCACGCGGACGCCGGGCGCGCCCCGGCGCAGCCGCGCGGTCGCCCGCGCCCCGTGGATCCTCCTCGGACCCTTCCTGGCCCTGTTCGTCCTCACGTTCATCGTCCCGATCGTCGTCGCCGTCGGCTCCAGCTTCACGAAGGTGACGCGCTCCGGCCTCTTCGGCGAGGCCGGGGTCACCAGCGGGTTCGCGGGCTTCGACAACTACGCGCAGGCCCTCGCCGACGGCAACTTCATCGCCTCCATCGGGCGGATGTTCCTCTTCGGCATCGTCCAGGTGCCGGTGATGATCGCCCTCTGCACCGTCCTCGCGCTGATGCTCGAGTCGGCGTCGGCGAAGTTCCCCGGCTTCTTCCGGGCGGCCTACTTCCTCCCCTACGGAGTGCCCGGAGTGATCGCGACGATCCTGTGGTCGTTCCTCTACGTGCCCGGCCTCAGCCCGCTCATCGACGCGGCGAACGTGGTCGGGCTCCAGCCCGACTTCCTCGGTGCGGACACGGTGCTCTGGTCGATCGCGAACATCTCGCTCTGGAGCTACACCGGCTACAACATGCTGATCATCGTCGCCCAGCTCAAGGCGATCCCGGTCGAGCTCTACGAGGCGGCGAAGGTCGACGGCGCCTCCACCTGGCGCGTCGCCCGCAGCATCCAGCTGCCGCTCATCCGCCCCGCGCTGGTGCTGACGACGATCTTCTCGATCATCGGAACGCTCCAGCTGTTCGCCGAGGCGCAGGTGCTGAAGACGGTCGCTCCGGCGATCGACAGCCAGTACACGCCGAACCTCAGCGCGTACACCACGGCCTTCGCCTACAACGACTACAACGTCGCCGCCGCCCAGGCCGTCCTGATCGCGCTGGTCGCGTTCCTGCTCTCCTTCACGTTCCTCTCGATCTCGAACAGGAGGTCGTCATGAGCCGCACCGAGACCCCGCCGACCACGACCACCGGAGTCGTCACCGCCGACCGCCCCGTGAAGGCCGGACGCGGGCCCGACCGCTCGGCCGGCCGCAACCGCGCCTCGACCATCATCGTCACCGCGATCCTCGTCGTCGTGGCGGTCTACTTCCTCATCCCCGTCTACTGGGTCGTCGTCGCGGCGACCAAGACGACCGAGGACCTCTTCGCCACCTACGGCTTCTGGTTCGCCCCGACGTTCGCGCTCTGGGACAACCTGACGCAGGTGCTGACCTACGGCGACGGCATCTTCGTCCGCTGGTTCCTCAACTCCGTCCTCTACGCCGGAGTGGGCGCCCTGCTCGCGACCTACCTCGCCGCGGCGGGCGGCTACGCGCTGGCCAAGTACGAGTTCCGCGGCAGCAGGCTCGTGTTCGGGACGATCCTCGCGGGCGTCCTGGTGCCGGGCACCGCGACCGCTCTGCCGCTGTTCCTCCTCTTCAGCCAGATGGGCATCGCGAACACCTACTGGAGCGTGCTGATCCCCTCGCTCGTCTCGCCGTTCGGGCTGTTCCTCTGCCGGATCTACGCTCAGGCGACGGTGGACACCGCGATCATCGAGGCGGCGCGCATCGACGGCGCCGGGGAGCTGCGGATCTTCCACACGCTCGGACTGCGCATCCTGACTCCCGCGCTGGTCACCGTGTTCCTCTTCCAGCTGGTCGGGATCTGGAACAACTACTTCCTGCCCCTGGTGATGCTCTCGGACACGAACCTGTTCCCGATCACACTGGGACTGAACAACTGGCTCGGACAGGTCGACCGCCTGCCCGAGTTCTACGAGCTGACGACCGGCGGCGTCCTGCTGTCGATCATCCCGCTCGGCATCGCCATGATCGTGCTGCAGCGCTTCTGGCGCGGCGGCCTGACGGAAGGCTCCGTGAAGTGACGACTCCCCCGACGACCTCCCATTACCTGACGGACACCGGACCGGGCTCCGGCCGCCGCCGGGCCCCCCGCTCGTGGCTGCACACCGACGCCCCGGCGCTCCCGCTGGACGGGGAGTGGCGCTTCCGCCTGCTCCCCGCCGCTCCGGGGACCCCGGGCGGCGCCGGCGTGCTGCCGGAGGGCGAGGGCGTGGACGCCGTCGGGGACGAGTCGTTCGACGACTCCGGCTGGGACCTGATGCCGGTGCCCTCGCACTGGGTGCTGCAGGGCGACGGGCGCTACGGACTGCCGGTCTACACGAACGTGCAGTTCCCGTTCCCGACCGAGCCGCCGTTCGTGCCGGACGCGAACCCGACGGGCGACTACCGCCGCACCGTCGTGGTCCCGGAGGAGTGGGACTCCGCCGAGGCGGTCGTCCTGCGCTTCGACGGGGTCGAGTCCCGCTACCGCGTCTGGGTCAACGGCGTCGAGATCGGGATCGGCTCCGGCAGCCGGCTCGCGCAGGAGTTCGACGTCACCGGCGTCGTCCGCCCGGGCGAGAACCTCGTCGTGGTCCGCGTGCACCAGTGGTCGGCCTCGAGCTACGTGGAGGACCAGGACCAGTGGTGGCTGCCGGGGATCTTCCGCTCGGTGCACCTGCTCGCGCGCCCCGTCGGCGGGATCGAGGACGTGTGGCTGCGCTCCTCCTTCGCCGGCGGCGCGGGCCGCATCGAGGCGGAGGTGACCGCCGCGGCCGACGCGTTCCCGCTGACGCTGCGCGTGCCCGGGCTCGGGATCGAGACGGTCTGGGCCTCGGCGGACGAGATCGCCGCGATCGAGGTGCCCGAGGTCGAGCCGTGGTCGGCGGAGGCTCCGCACCTCTACGACGCGACGCTCGCCTCAGCCGGCGAGACGGTCTCGCTGCGGCTCGGCTTCCGCACGGTCGAGATCCGCGGCGACCGCTTCCTGGTCAACGGCGAGCGCGTCGTCTTCCACGGAGTCAACCGCCACGAGACGCACCCCGACCGCGGTCGAGCGTTCGACGAGGACTCCGCCCGCGAGGACCTCGCGATGATGAAGCGCTTCAACGTGAACGCCATCCGCACCAGCCACTACCCGCCGCATCCCCGTCTGCTCGACCTCGCCGACGAGCTCGGCTTCTGGGTGGTCCTCGAGTGCGATCTCGAGACCCACGGCTTCGAGCGGGTCGGCTGGGCGGGCAACCCCAGCGACGACCCCGCCTGGCGCGAGGCCTACCTCGACCGCATCGAGCGGACCGTCGAGCGCGACAAGAACCACCCGAGCATCGTGCTCTGGTCCCTCGGCAACGAGGCGGGCACCGGCGCGAACCTCGCCGCGATGTCCGCCTGGGTGCACGGCCGCGACCCCGAGCGCCCCGTCCACTACGAGGGCGACTACACCGGCGCGTACACCGACGTGTACTCGCGGATGTACTCCTCGATCCCCGAGACCGAGCGGATCGGCACCGACGGCTCGCTCACTCCGCTGCTCGGCTGCTCCCCCGGCGAGTCCGCTCGGCAGCGCTCCAAGCCCTTCCTGCTCTGCGAGTACGTGCACGCGATGGGCAACGGCCCGGGAGCGATCGACCAGTACGAGGACCTCGTCGACCGCTTCCCGCGGCTGCACGGCGGCTTCGTCTGGGAGTGGCGCGACCACGGCCTGCGGGCGCGCACGCCGGAGGGCGTCGAGTACTACGCGTACGGCGGCGACTTCGGCGAGGTGGTGCACGACGGCAACTTCGTGATGGACGGCATGGTGCTCTCCGACGGCACGCCCAGCCCGGGCCTGTTCGAGTGGAAGCAGATCGTCGCTCCGGTGCGCCTCACGGTCCGTGGCGACGGCGTCGTCATCGAGAACCGCCGGCACGACGCCTCCACCGCCGATCTGCGCTTCGCGTGGCGGGTCGAGCGGGACGGGCGGGTCACCGCGGAGGGAGTGCTCGACGCCCCGGTCATCGCGGCCGGCGACGCCGTGCACGTGGAGCTCCCCCCGCTCGAGGTGCGCCCCGGCGGCGAGACCTGGCTCACCGTCGACGCGGTCCTCGACGCCTCGACCGCCTGGGCGGAGGAGGGCCACGTGCTCTCCACCGGTCAGCACCTCCTCGCCGTGCCGTCGGCGGTGCCCGCGTGGACCCGTGCCGTCCGCGCCGCTCCGCCCTTCGAGGGCGGCGCGCTCGGAGTCGCGCGGTTCCGCGACGGCCGGCTCGCCTCCCTCGCCGGCCTGCCCGTCGACGGACCGCGCGCCGAGCTCTGGCGCGCCCCGACCGACAACGACGAGGGCGCGGGCTTCCCCGGCTACGTCACCGGCGACCCGTACGACGGCGACGGCCGCGGGATGCCGGCCCCCTCCTCCGCCGCCCGCTGGCGCGAGGCCGGACTCGACCGCCTGGTCGGCCGCGTGCAGGAGGTGGACGCCTCCGCCGGGCTCCGCCGCGTGACCCGCTTCTCGGCCGCGGACCTCGATGCGGGACTCCTGATGGAGGAGCGCTGGAGCGTCGGCGGGGAGAGCACGGTCCTCCGCGTCGACCTCGTGCCGACCCGGGGCTGGGACTCCGTCTGGCCGCGGCTGGGCATCCGGATCGACCTGCCCGCGTCGATCGACGGTGCGGAGTGGTTCGGCACCGGCCCGCTCGAGTCCTACCCCGACAGCCTCCGGGCCGCGCGGGTGGGGCGCTTCACGGCGGAGATGGACCGGCTGACGACTCCGTACGCCCGCCCGCAGGAGAGCGGTCACCGCAGCAGCGTGCGCGAGCTGACGCTGACGGAGGCGGGCTCGCCCCGGCTCCGCATCGAAGCCGCGCGCGACCTGCACGGGCGCCTCCCCGGCTTCACCCTGGCGCGGCACACGCCGCAGGAGATCACGGCCGCCGCGCACCCGCACGAGCTGCCGGAGTCGGAGCGCGCGGTCCTCGTGATCGACGCCGCCCAGCACGGCCTGGGCTCCCGCGCGTGCGGTCCGGACGTGTGGCCCGACTTCCAGCTGCGGCCGGAGGCGCGGACGATCCTCCTCCGCTTCACCGCGGCCGGCTGAGCGCCGGGAGAGGACGAGGGAAGGCCCGCGGGATCGCGTCCCGCGGGCCTTCCCTCGTCCTCCGGACGCGTCAGTCGCTCTGCGTGCGCGGCAGCGGTCCGCCGATGAAGAGGTCCGTGTTCATGCGCCGGCGGCGCATCACGACCAGGACGGCCGCGCAGGCGACGAGCGACGCGGCGACCGCGCCGCCGCCGATCATCAGCGCGGTGGTCGGCGTGATGCCGGCCGGTCCCGCCGAGGCGGCCGTGCTGATGAAGGCGGTGCGCGCGGCGCTGATCGCGGTGCCGCAGACCTGCTGCGCCTCCCACGGTGCGGCCGTGGTGTCGCTGTCACGGTAGGAGACGGTCACGGCTGCCGTGCGGTGCGACTCGCGGCCGAATGCGACGACGCAGTAGACGGAGGGGTCGGGGTCGGCGATGACCGCGTCGCCCAGCGCCAGCTCTGCCCAGCCGATGGAGTCGGACTGCACGGCGACGTCGCCGGCGGCCAGGTCGGCGCGGGCCCCGGAGGTCTCGAAGGCGCCCACGGCGACCTCCTCGTCGGCGTCGAAGCCCCAGACGGCGCCGCGGGGCGCCTCGGTGCTGCCGTCGCCGAGCTCGCGCGGCTCGAGCAGGAGGCCGTTGCCGGTGGAGGGCGCGAGCCGGAAGACGACCTTGGCGGCGGAGCCCTGGTCGCCCGTGAGGTCGACCGTGAAGGCGCCCGACTTGGTGATCAGCGCGGTCGGAACGGTCGCGGTACCACTCCCCGCCTCGAGGGTCAGCGGGGTCTTGGTGCCGTTCGGGTCGCGGAGGACCGCCGAGACGGCCTCGCCGCTCGCGAAGCCGGTGTACGAGAAGCCGACGCCGTAGAAGCGGGCGAGCTCGACGGTGAGCGCCTCCGGCTGGACGGCGAGCTCGCGGGTGAGGAAGACGTCCGCGGTCGCGGCACCGGCCGCCGGCTTCGCGCCCTCGGTCGAGGTGCCGAGCTCGGTGCGTCCGGGGGCCGACGCCGCCGGAGTGACGGCGCCCGCACCGGAGGAGCCGGCGGTGCCGGACGTGGTGGTGCCGGTTGTGGTGCCGCCGCCGGAGGTGCCGCCGGACGTCGCTCCGCCGGTGGTGCCGCCGCCGGAGCCGGAGCCGCCGGAGGACGATCCGCCGCCGGTGGAGGGCTGACCGCCGCCGGAGCCGCCCTGCTGGCCGCCGCCGGTCGAGCCGCCGCCGGTCGATCCACCGCCGGTCGATCCACCGCCGGTGGATCCGCCGCCGGTGGAGGGCTGGCTCGGCTGCTGGGGCGCGGGGTCGACCGGTGCCGGATCGACCGGCGCGGGGTCCACGGGCGCGGGGTCGACGGGAGCGGGCTGCTCGGGTTCTGCCGGCTCCTCGGGCACTCCGGGAACGGACGGCTCCTCGGGGACGCCGGGAACGGGGTCGGAGCCGCCGTCGCCCGGCTGCTCGGGATCCTCCGGCACGCCGGGGATGGTCGTCGCGGCCGGCTGCTCGACCGTGGTCGAGACCGTCGAGGCGGAGGGGGCCGCGACGGCCGCTCCGGGGAGGGCCAGGCCGAGCACGAGCGCCGCGAGAGCGGCGGCGGGCAGGGCGAGTCGGCGGGATGACGGCATGGCGGTTCCTTCCTCCACGGGCGACGATCTGCGTCCGCGCACGGAGGAGCGCACTCCCCCCTCACGAGGGTAAGGGCGAGAGGCGAGCTATCGCGAGCCGTCCTGTCCCCCGTCAGAGGGACGTCGCGGTCGTGCTTCCGTCCGGACGGCCCGGTCGAGGCTCACCCGCGATCGAGGAGGGCCCGCCGGAGCCGCACGGGATCGACCCGCCAGAAGGTGTGCACGCGCCCGTCGATCAGCACCACCGGGATCTCCTCGACGAAGCGCTCGTGCAGCTCGGGATCGTCGAGGATCGACACCTCCGAGACGGCGACCGACGCCTCGGCGCCCAGGTCGGCGACCACCTGCTCGACCACGGTCCGCGCGTCATCGCAGAGATGACAGCCCGGCTTGCCCACGAGCGTCAGCTCCACGTCCACCATGCGGTCAGTGTACGGCGGCCCCGGCGACGGGCGCCGAGACGGCGAGCGGCGCCGGGACGATCCGTGAACGCAGACGAGCGCCCGACCCCGGAAGGGCGGACGCTCGAGTGGGAAGAGGCGCGAGCCTACTTCTTGTTGCGACGCTGGTGGCGAGTCTTGCGAAGCAGCTTGCGGTGCTTCTTCTTCGCCATACGCTTGCGACGCTTCTTGATGACAGAACCCACGAAGACCTCACAACGTTAAGGGGGTCGACCGCCCGACGGGCGGCCGCTTACGAAAAACTGGCTCCCGCGAGCTTACACGACCCGGGGCTCCACCGTTTCCGGCTCCTCGGCGCCCCTCACTTGCGGATGCGCAGCGCCTCCGCCACCTTCGTCGCTCCCTCGCTGACGCCCCGCTGGATGTCCTGCACCACGGTGCTGACCTGGTGGGTGCGCTCGGCGAGCGCCCGACCCAGCGACTCCGCCCGGGCCGCGGTCGGAGCGTCGAGCAGGGCGCCGGCCGCCTCGTCCTCGGCGAGGAAAGGCAGCAGCCAGTCCTCGACCTCCGCCAGCGGCGCGTACTCGAGCGCGTAGAAGCGGTGCTGTCCGCTCTCGCGCACCGTGACGAGGCCGGTCTCGCGCAGCACCTTGAGGTGCTTCGAGACGGTCGGCTGGCTCAGCTCGAGGCGCGCCACGATCCGCGACACGCTCATGCCCTCGGCCGAGCCGTCCCGCCGCTGCTCGAGCAGCAGGGCGAGGATGTCCCGGCGGGTCCCGTCCGCGATCACCCCGAAGATGTCAGCCATGCGCCCAGGCTAGTCAGCGCCCCGGGGGCCCGGCACCGAGCGGGTAGCATGGCCGCGATCGAGTGGAGGATCCGCCGTGGTGGTTCGGCAGCAGTTCCGCAGCCCCGTGGGCGTCTCGCCCGTCTCCCCCTGGTCGGGGTTCGAGCGGGCCCGCGACCTCATCGACGACTTCGCCGGACGCTCGCCGTCCCGCTTCGCGATCCTCATCTTCTCGGCGCTCGTGCTCGTCTTCACCCTGCTGTTCTCGCTGCCGGTGTCGAGCACCACGGGCACCGTCACTCCGCTGCACGACGCCTTCTTCACCGCGATGTCGGTGATCTGCGTGACCGGCCTCGCGACGGTCGACATGGCGACGCACTGGTCGGCGTTCGGCCACTCGATCATCTTCGTCGGCGTGAACATCGGCGCTCTGGGAGTGCTGACGCTCGCCTCGATCATGGGCCTGGCGATCTCGCGCCGCCTCGGGCTCCGGGCGAAGCTCATGGTCGCCAGCGACTCGAATCCTCTGCGGATCCACTCCGGCCCCGTCGCCGAGGGCCAGGCCGTGCGCCTGGGCGAGATCGGCGGACTGCTCGCCACCGTCGCGATCAGCGCCGCCGCGATCGAGATCATCGTCGCGCTCCTGCTGTTCCCGCGGATGCTAATCGACGGGATCCCGATCGGCGAGGCCGTCTGGCACTCCTTCTACTACTCCGCGATGGCGTTCACGAACACCGGCTTCGCCCCGAACGCCGCGGGACTCACCCCGTTCGAGGACGACTACTGGTTCCTCGGCATCTTGATGCTCGGCGTCTTCCTCGGCTCGATCGGCTTC
Organism: Rathayibacter sp. AY1C2; assembly: GCF_002931195.1. Classification (NCBI taxonomy): domain Bacteria; kingdom Bacillati; phylum Actinomycetota; class Actinomycetes; order Micrococcales; family Microbacteriaceae; genus Rathayibacter; species Rathayibacter sp. AY1C2. The sequence continues at coordinate 45,121 of NZ_PSWG01000007.1, forward strand.
CCCGTCATCTACGCCTTCTCCCGCGGCTGGCGGCGCCCGCGCAAGTGGTCGGTGCACGTGAAGCTGACGCTGGTCACCTCCGTGATCCTGCTCGTCGCCGGGGCCGTCCTCTACATCGTGCTCGAGTTCGACAATCCGAGGACCTTCGGCAGCCTCGATGCGGGAGACACCGTCTTCCAGTCCTTCTTCCTCTCGACGATGACGCGGTCGGGCGGCTTCTCGACGATCTCGGTCCCCGACCTCAACGGCTCGAGCCTGCTCGTGACGGACATGCTGATGTTCATCGGCGGAGGATCGGCCTCCACGGCCGGCGGGATCAAGGTCACGACCCTCGCGATCCTGTTCCTGGCCGCCTTCGCCGAGGCCCGCGGCAACAACGACATGGAGGCCTTCGGCCGCCGGATCCCGAACGACGTCCTGCGCCTGGCCGTCTCGGTCGTGCTGTGGGGCGCGACGACGGTCGCCGTGTCGAGCGTCCTGATCCTGCACATCACCAAGGCCTCGCTCGACCACGTGCTCTTCGACGTGATCTCGGCCTTCGCGACCTCCGGGCTCTCGACGGGGCTCACCGCGGAGCTGCCGCCGTCCGGGGTCTACATCCTCGCGCTGACGATGTTCATGGGCCGCGTTGGTACCGTGACTCTCGCCGCCGCGCTCGCCGCGAGCCAGCGGAGGCAGTTGTTCAGACGACCGGAAGAGAGGCCCATCGTTGGTTGACCGCATCAGGTACGACGCCCCGGTGCTGGTGATCGGCCTCGGGCGCTTCGGAGCCGCCACGGCCGGCCAGCTCGACCGCCTCGACCGCGAGGTCCTCGCCATCGACGCCGACGCCGGTCTCGTGCAGAAGTGGTCGGAGCGGGTCACCCACGCGGTGCAGGCCGACGCCCGCTCGCTCGACGCCCTCGCGCAGATCGGCGCGCAGGACTTCCAGGTCGCCGTCGTCGCGGTCGGCTCCTCCATCGAGGCGTCCGTGCTGATCACCGCGAACCTCGTCGACCTCAAGATCCCGCAGATCTGGGCGAAGGCGATCTCGCGCTCGCACGGCAAGATCCTCGAGCGGATCGGCGCGAACCACGTGATCTACCCCGAGGCGGAGGCGGGCGAGCGCGTCGCGCACCTGGTCTCGGGCCGCATGCTCGACTTCATCGAGTTCGACGACGACTTCGTGCTCGCGAAGATGTACCCGCCCAAGCCGATCCGGGGGCTGACGCTCACGGAGTCGGGCGTGCGCCGCAAGCACCGCGTGACCGTCGTCGGCGTCAAGAGCCCGGGCAAGCCCTTCACCTACGCGACCGAGCAGACCGTCGTCTCGAACCACGACCTCATCGTGGTCAGCGGCACCCCCAGTGACATCGAGCGCTTCGCGGCCCTCGGCTCCTGACCCGCGCCCCCTCCCTCCTCCTCCTCTGCGGGATGCCGCTCCGGTACGCCCGCTCCGGGGTGTCGCGTACCCGAGCGGCATCTCGCGGAGAGGAGGGCGGAGTCAGGAGGCGGCGAGCTCGCGGGCGCGGGCCAGCGCGGCGTCGGTCGCCCGCGTGAAGAGGGCGGCGAGGTCGGCCTCCTGCAGGACCGCGACGGCCCGCTCGGTGGTGCCCTTCGGGCTCGTGACCCGCCGGCGCAGCTCCGCCGGCTCCTCGCCGGAGTCCGCGAGCAGCTCGGCCGCGCCGCGGAACGTGCCGACCACCATCGTCGACGCCTGCTCCGGGGTGAAGCCCTTCGCGACAGCGGCCGCGATGAGCTCCTCGATCAGCAGGAACACGTAGGCGGGCCCCGAGCCGGAGATCGTCGAGAGCGCGTCGAGCTGCGACTCCGGCACCTCGACCACCTCGCCGACCGTCTCGAACAGGCGGCGCACGAGCGCCAGGTCCTCGTCGCCGGACCGCGTGCCCGCGCTGAGGCCGGTGACGGCGCGGCCCACGACCGCGGGAGTGTTCGGCATCGAGCGGAGCACGGCGACGGACGCGGGCAGGTGCCGCTCGAACGTGGCCGCGGTCACGCCGGCGGCGACGGAGACGACGACCGCGCCCGGGGCGAGCGCGTCGGCGATCTCGTCGAGCAGGTCCGGCACCATGTGCGGCTTGACGGCCACGAGCACGATCGCCGCGCCCTCGACCGCGCGCCGGTTGGCCTCCGGGTCGTCCGCGGTGGCGAAGGCGGTGACCACCGGGTGGCCGTCCCACGCGGCGGCCTTCGCGGAGTCGCGGTTGGTCACCCGCACGCCCCCCTCGACGCGGACGCCGGGAGCCAGCAGGCCCTGGAGGATCGCGCCCCCCATCGAGCCGAGGCCGAGGACGGCGATGGACGGGAGCAGGACGGGCGCATCGGTCACGCCGCTCATCCTACGAAGAGCCCGCGGCAAGGGGGTCCAGGGGCGGTCCGGCGCCTCGTAGGATGGCCCGACCATCCAGCGGCGAGCCCGAGGAGACCACGTGAGCGCATCCGGAGGCGGCACCGCGATCATCGCGGCGCTCGCGGCCAACCTCGGCATCGCCCTGACGAAGTTCGTCGCCTGGTTCTTCTCCGGATCCGCCTCCATGCTCGCCGAGGGCGTGCACTCGCTCGCCGACTCCGGCAATCAGCTGCTCCTGCTGCTCGGCGGCCGCAAGTCGCGGAAGGCCGCCGACGAGGAGCACCCGTTCGGCTACGGACGGGAGCGCTACGTCTACGCCTTCGTGGTGTCGATCATCCTGTTCTCCGTCGGCGGCGTCTTCTCGCTCTACGAGGGCATCGAGAAGATCGCCGAGCCGCACGAGCTCGAGAACGCCTGGCTGCCGATCCTGGTCCTCGTGATCTCGATCTGCCTCGAGGGCTACTCGCTGCGCACCGGAGTGAAGGAGTCGAACCGGGTCCGCGGCTCGCAGTCCTGGTTGCAGTTCATCCGCCGGGCGAAGGCGCCGGAGCTGCCGGTCGTGCTCCTCGAGGACGTCGCCGCGCTCACCGGTCTGACGTTCGCGCTGCTCGGAGTCGGGCTGACCGTGATCACCGGCGACTCGGTCTACGACGCGATCGGAACGATCATGATCGGCACCCTGCTGATCGTGGTGGCGATCGTGCTGGGCGTCGAGACGAAGAGCCTGCTGGTCGGAGAGGGGGCGACTCCCGCCGACGCCGCCTCGATCCGCGCCGCGCTCGAGGCCGGGCGCGACGTCGAGCGCGTCATCCACATGCGCACGCTCTACCTCGGACCGGACGAGATCCTCGTGGCCGCGAAGCTCGCCTTCCCGGCCGCCGAGACCCTCGAGCACGTGGCCGCCGGGATCGACGCCGCCGAGAAGCGGATCCGCGAGGCCGTTCCCGCCGCCACCACGATCTACCTCGAGCCCGACGTCGACCGCGGACGCGCGGGACCGCCGGCGGCCCGTCCGGCCGTGACGGAGGCGGAAGGGACGGCCGCCGCGGCCGCTCCGGCCGCCGCCGCTCCGCCCGCCGCCTCCCCGCCGGCCGCGCCGCACGGGAGCGCCTGAGATGCGCCGGGCCCTGGCGATCGTCAACGAGCGCGGTGCCGGGCTCGGCGCGCTCGAGCCGATGCTGACCGAGCGGGGGTTCGCCGTCGACGCCGTCGCAGGGACGGACCTCGACGCGATCGACATCCTCGCCCCCGACCTCGTCGTCACGCTCGGCTCCAGCGCCGGCGTCTACGAGACCTCGCGGCACCCCTTCATCAGCCCCGAGATCGCGCTCCTGCAGGACCGGATGCACCACCGCCGTCCCACGCTCGGCGTCTGCTTCGGAGCGCAGCTGATCGCGACCGCCCTGGGCGAGTCCGTCCATCCCGGATCGGCCCGCGAGGTCGGCTTCCGCCCGGTCGTGCTCACGGAGGAGGGCGCCGGCTCCCCGCTCCGGCACCTCGCCGGCGTCGACGTGATGCAGTGGCACGGCGACACCTTCGCGCTGCCGAGCGGAGCGGCGCTGCTGGCGTCGTCGCCGACCGGCGAGGTGCAGGCGTTCGCCGTGGAGGACTGGCTCCTCGGCGTGCAGTTCCACCCCGAGCTGACCGGCACGATGGCCGCGCAGTGGCTCGAGGGCGACGGGGAGTGGGCGGGAGCGGCGGGCTACGACGCCGCCGTGCTCGCCGACGACGTCGCAGCGGAGCGCTTCGAGCGGATGCACGCGGCGACGCGGCTCGCGCTGACGGAGTGGCTGGGCGCTCCGAGCTGAGGGGTTCGGCGGCGCTCGGCGTCAGCGCCGGTCGGCGTCAGCGGCGCTCGGCGAAGAAGTCGAGCAGGAGCCGCGAGCTCTCCGCGGCGCGGACCCCGGGGTACACCTCGACCACGTGGTTGTGCCGGCGGTCGCGGAGGAGGTCGTGCACGGATCCGGAGGCGCCCGCCTTCTCGTCCCACGCACCGAAGACGACGCGGTTGATCCGCGCCGCCAGGATCGCTCCGGCGCAGAGCACGCACGGCTCGAGCGTGACCACCAGCGTGCAGCCCTCGAGATGCCAGTCGCCGCGGGCCTCGGCCGCCGCGCGGATCGCGACCACCTCGGCGTGCGCCGTCGGATCCCGCCGCAGCTCGCGCTCGTTGCGCCCGAGCCCGAGCACGACCCCCTCCGAGTCGAGGACCACCGCGCCCACGGGGACGTCGCCCCAGCCCGCGGCCCGCCGCGCCTCGTCGAGCGCCAGGCCCATCCACTCCTCGGAGCGGCGGGGGACGCGGAGATCGCTGTCGCGCATCGCTCCCCCTCCTGCGGCGGCCAGCTGCGACCGGTGGGGCGCCGCTCCGGCCAGTAGATTGAGCTTATGCGCGTCCACGTAGCCGACCACCCGCTGATCACCCACAAGCTCACCGTGCTGCGTGACAAGCGCACCCCCTCCCCCACCTTCCGGCAGCTCGCCGAGGAGCTGATGACGCTCCTCGCCTACGAGGCCACCCGCGGCGTCCGCACCCGCACCGTCACCATCGAGACCCCCGTGACGCAGACCACCGGCCTCGCGCTCAGCGACCCGCAGCCGCTGGTCGTCCCGATCCTCCGGGCCGGCCTCGGGATGCTCGAGGGCATGGTCAAGCTCATCCCGACCGCCGAGGTCGGCTTCCTGGGCATGGCACGCAACGAGGAGACGCTCGAGCCGACCACGTACGCGGAGCGCCTGCCCGACGACCTGTCGAACCGCCAGTGCTTCGTCCTCGACCCGATGCTCGCGACCGGCGGCTCGCTCGTCGCGGCCATCCAGTTCCTCTTCGACCGGGGAGCGGTCGACGTCACCGCCGTCTGCCTGCTCGCCGCCCCCGAGGGCCTGGCCGCCGTCGAGAAGGCCTTCGGCGACCGCGACGTGACCATCGTCCTCGGCTCCCTCGACGAGAAGCTCAACGAGCTCGGCTACATCGTCCCCGGCCTCGGCGACGCGGGCGACCGCCTCTACGGCCTCGCGGGCTGAGCCCGCCGGCCCCCGGACGAGCGGGCCTTCCGTCGCGCCCCGGAACAGGGAGCCCCGCTGAGCCGTGCCGGTCGGCCGGCGCAGCGAGGGTCTCGACACCCCACCGCGACCGTCCGGCAAAGCCCGTCCTGCTGATCGAGCAGCGGGCGCAGCGGGATCCCCCGACACGGCTCGCGCCTCCTCCCGAGCACCGGAACCACCCGCGACGCGCCGTCCATCCCCACGGAAGTGTTGACGCACCGCACCGGCCTCCGCTTTACTGACGGACATGACTGACACCCTGCACGCCCTGACCTCCCTCGAGGCCACCGGGAATGCCGGCATGATGATGGCCGGTGGCCCCGTCATGTGCTGTCGAATGTGTGCATGAGGAACTGACCTCGCCGGATCCCCGCACCGCCTCCGCCCGCTGATCGTCACGATCGGCTGAGCGTCCGGGGCGCGGACGATCCCCTGGATGCCCCGCATCCGTCTCTGCCGCCACCGCGCACCGCGGGCCGGCTCGATCGCGCACACCCGGATCCGCTCCCTCGGACACTCGTCCCGGATCCGACCAGCCAAGGACTCGTCATGACCCTCCTCCACACCCGCACCGTCCCCGCCGCCACCTCCACCGAGGCGCCCCGCCTCCAGCCGGTCGCCGACGCCGCGCCCGCAGCACCCCGCCTCCGCGCCGTCCCCCAGGGCACCGAGGCCCGCGGCTTCGCCCTGTACGTCGGCATCGACGAGGCCAAGGCCCGCGCCGCCGGAGTCGACCTCGGCCGCCTGGTCGAGGAGCTCAAGCGCGTCACGGCGCAGCTCGCCCCCGACGCCGAGACCTACGCCTCCGTCGCCCTCGCCCCGCAGGGCGCCGGCGGCCGCGACGTGGACGTGGTCCGCCTCGCGCTGCAGGACCCGGCCGCCGTCGCCAAGCGCCGCTCCGACGCCGAGCCCGACCCCGACCGTGCACCCGGCGGCGTCGTCATCGACATCTCCCGCAAGCGCGTCATCCTCGACGAGGAGACCACCCCCCTCACCTACAAGGAGTTCGAGCTCCTCCAGTACCTCGTGCTCCGCGAGGGCCGCACCATCGAGCGCGCCGAGCTCATCGCCTCGCTCTGGGGCGCCGCGGACGACGACGCGCCGAACGAGCGCACCATCGACGTCCACGTCCGCCGCCTCCGCGCCAAGCTCGGCCGCTACGAGGAGATCGTGCGCACCGTCCGCGGAGTCGGCTACCGCTTCGACCGCCACGCCGACGTCGCCATCCGCTACGCGTCGACGCCGTCGCCGGATCTGTTCTGAACCGTGAGGAGAGCGCTTGCGCTCTCCTCACCGCGGTCGGCTTCACCGGTGGTCGCGATTCGGAGAGCGGGTCGCGACCGGCTAGCGGGAAACGCTGACACGCGTTTCCCGCGTTCGCCTCGAGGGCGGAACGTCCTCTCGACCTCGACGGATGTGCGCGACCGCTCCTCAGACGTGGAAGGCTGCTCGACGGCCCGCTGCGTGGTCGAAGCCGTGGCGGGGCCGGTCGCGCCTCGCGGGCAGGACGACGGGGCCGGGCCGCGTCGGCGGGGGACGAGGGCAGGGGGTGCTCGTCGTGTCCGTCAACGGTCAGGGATGGGCTGCGGTTCGGTGCGGACGTCGGAGGCAGCAGACGGGGCGGCCTGAGTCAGGAGAGAGTCGTCGGAGCGCGGGCGGGCGCGGCGGCGGGCCAGGCGGGGAGGGCTCAGGGAGGATTCAGGAAAGAGAGGGTTGCGTCGTTACCGGGTCGTTATATAGTTCAAGTGCGTCGACCGTTTGCTGTGGCGGGAAGCGCGAGAAGTGATTGCAGGACACTCTTGGTGCAAGGGAATGAAGGCCGGCCGCTCGCCTCAGCGGCCGGCCTTCTGTCGTTCCCCCGGCCACCCTCCTCCGGCTCCCCTCCTCCCAGCACCCCGGCGTAGGCTGTACGGCGTCTGGATGTCAGGGAACCGCTTCCTGAGCGCCGAGAAGGAGGACCAGTGGGGTCGAGAGAGGCCGTCGCCGCCTGGGAGTCGCTCTTCCGCGCCCAGGTCCAGGTGATGCGCACCCTGAGCACCGAGTTCCCCTCGCGGGAGATCTCGATGAACGAGTACGACGTGCTCTTCAACCTCACCCGGCAGCCCGGTCGGCGCGCACGGCTGCGCGACCTGAACCGGCACGTCCTCCTGACGCAGCCCAGCGTCAGCAGGCTGATCGACCGGCTCGCCGCCCGCGGCTGCGTCGAGAAGAGCGAGGATCCGGCGGACGCCCGCGGCACGATCATCGCGATCACCGACGAGGGCTACGCGCTCTTCCGCCGCGTCGCGCTCACCCACATGAGGACCATCTCGGAGCAGGTCGGCGGCGTCCTCGACGAAAACGAGCTGAAGCAGCTGACCGCGCTCTGCGACAAGCTCCGCGACGGCATCGCCTCCTCCTGATCCGTCACCGCTAGCACGGGCCGCAGCGACCGGCCAGGTCTTCGCCGCGGCGCGGGACTCGCGGATCATGGGGGTCACCATGAGTGACACCTCCCCCACCCTCGTCTGGCTCCGCGACGATCTGCGCCTGGCCGACAACCCCGCTCTGCGCGCCGCGATCGACCGTGGCGGCCCCGTCGCGGTCTGCTACGTGCTCGACGAGGAGTCGGCGGGCATCCGTCCGCTCGGGGGCGCCTCCCGCTGGTGGCTGCACGGCAGCCTCGCAGCCCTCGCCGCCGACCTGCGCGAGCACGGCGCCCCGCTGATCCTGCGCCGCGGGCCGGCCGCGGCCGTCGTCCTCCAGCTCGCCGAGGAGATCGGCGCCGGAGCCGTGCACTGGAACCGCCGCTACGGGAGGGCCGAGCGCACCGTCGACGCGGCGGTGAAGGAATCGCTCCGCAACGGCGGCCTCGAGGCCGAGAGCCACCAGGGCTCGCTGATGTTCGAGCCGTGGACCGTGCAGACCGGCGCCGGCGGCCCCTACTCCGTCTACACGCCCTTCGCCCGCGCCTGCCGCGCCAAGCCGACGCCGCGCGCGCCGCTCCCCCGCCCCCGCTCGCTCGACGGCGTCGCGGGAGACATCGCCTCCGACTCCCTCGACGACTGGGAGCTGCTGCCCACGCGTCCCGACTGGGCGGGAGGGCTGCGCGAGCGCTGGGTCCCCGGCGAGAAGGCGGCGGCCGACCGGCTGCGCGCGTTCCTCGCGGACCAGCTCGACGACTACGCCGACGGCCGCGACCGGCCGGCGGAGGACGCCACCTCGAACCTCTCCCCGCACCTGAGGTGGGGCGAGATCAGCCCCTTCCAGGTGTGGCACGCCCTGGAGGAGGCGCACGCGAAGGGCCTGCACCGCGGCGACGGCAGCGACCGGTTCCTCTCCGAGGTGCTCTGGCGCGAGTTCTGCTACCACCTGCTGTTCCACTGGCCGGATCTGGCGACCGCGAACTTCGACACCCGGTTCGACTCCTTCCCGTGGGGACGCCCCGGCCAGGAGGCGATCGACGCCTGGCACCAGGGGCGCACCGGCTACCCCCTGGTGGACGCAGGCATGCGCGAGCTCTGGAGCACCGGCTACATGCACAACCGGGTCCGGATGGTGACCGCGTCGTTCCTGATCAAGAACCTGCTGGTCGACTGGCGGGTGGGCGAGGAGTGGTTCTGGGACACCCTGGTCGACGCGGACCCGGCGAGCAACGCCGCGAACTGGCAGTGGGTCGCGGGCTCGGGAGCCGATGCGTCGCCGTTCTTCCGGGTCTTCAACCCGGTCACGCAGTCGAGGAAGTTCGACCCGGCCGGCGAGTACATCCGCCACAACGTGCCGGAGCTGGGCGGAGTCGAGGGCGCCGCCGTGCACGAGCCGTGGACGCTCGAGGACACGCTGACCGGAGGCGCGGACGGCTACCCGGCGCCCCTCGTCGACCTCAAGGAGACGCGGGCGCACGCGCTGGACGCCTTCGCGCAGATCAAGAGCGCCCCGCGCGACATCTCGCCGCGGGGCGACGACTGAGCATCGCCGGCTAGACGCGTCCCGCCGGTCCGGTGGAGCGGCCGGACCCGGCGAGCGGGTCCTCCTCCCCGCCCTGATCGCGCAGATCGCGGGCCGGGATGCCGACGAGCACCGCTCCGTCGGGCGCGTCCTTCACCACGACGGCGTTCGCGCCCACGCTGACGTCGGATCCGAGCACGAGCGGGCCCAGGACGACCGCGCCGGCGCCGACGACCACCCGGTCGCCGAGCGTGGGGTGCCGACGCTCGCGCCGGGCCGACCTCCCGCCCAGCGTGACGGAGTGGTAGAGCATGCAGTCGTCGCCGATCCGCGCGGTCTCGCCGATGACGACGCCCATGCCGTGGTCGATGAACAGGCGTCGGCCGATGGTCGCACCGGGGTGGATCTCCACCCCGGTCGCCGCGCGCGCCGCCTGGCTGAGCAGCCGGGCGGGCAGGCGGAGGCCGCGCCGCCACCAGGCGTGCGCGACGCGGTGCACCCAGACCGCGTGCACTCCCGGGTAGGAGAGGACGACCTCCACCGCGCTCCGGGCGGCGGGGTCGCGCTCCCGGGCGGTGCGGACGTCCTCGCGGAGCAGGGCGAGGAGCCCGGGTCGCTCCGGTCCGGACGGGACGCGGCGCTCTGGCCGACCGTCGCGTCCGGAGCGGGGCGTCCCGGCTCGTCTCGAGGGGCTCAGCTGCGGAGGTCCTCGTACAGGACGGTCGAGATGTACCGCTCGCCGAAGTCGCAGACGATGGCGACGATGGTCTTCCCCGCGTTCTCGGGGCGCTTCGCGACCTCGAGCGCGGCCCACATGATCGAGCCGGAGGAGATGCCGCCGAGGATCCCCTCCTGCGCGGCCATCTCGCGGGCCACCCGCACGGAGTCGTCGAGCGTCACGTCGATGATCTCGTCGTAGACCTCGCGGTCGAGGATCGCGGGGACGAAGTTGGCGCCGATGCCCTGGATCCTGTGCGGCCCGGCGGTGCCCTGGGTGAGGAGCGGGGAGTCGATCGGCTCCACTCCGATGATCTGCACGCCGGGCTTGCGCTCCTTGAGCACCTGGCCGACTCCGGTGATGGTGCCGCCGGTGCCGATGCCGGCCACGAAGACGTCGACCGCGCCGTCGGTGTCCTCCCAGACCTCCTCCGCGGTGGTGCGGCGGTGCACCTCGGGGTTGGCGGCGTTCTCGAACTGGCGGGCGAGGATCGCGCCGGGGGTCTCGTCGACGATCGCGCGGGCGCGCTCGACCGCTCCGCGCATGCCCTCGCTGCCGGGGGTGAGCACGATCTCGGCTCCGTAGGCGCGGAGGAGGACCCGGCGCTCGACGGACATCGTCTCGGGCATCGTGAGGACGACCTTGTAGCCGCGGGCGGCGCCCACCATCGCGAGCGCGATGCCGGTGTTGCCGCTCGTGCCCTCGACGATCGTCCCGCCGGGGTGCAGCTCGCCGGAGGCCTCGGCCGCGTCGATGATGGCGACGCCGATGCGGTCCTTCACGCTGTTCGCGGGGTTGTAGAACTCGAGCTTGGCGAGGACCGTCGCCTGGTCGGCGCCCTCCAGCCGGTTGATGCGGACGAGAGGGGTCCTGCCGACGAGCTGGGTCACGTCGTCGTGGATGCGTGCCATGGTGTGCGCTTTCTGCCGGGGCCGGCCGCCCGGGGCCCCGGAGCGGTGGGTGGAACGGGTGCTGCAGCGCCCCTCGGAGCGGCGCTCCCCCCACGATACGGATGCATCGACCCGAGGTCAGCACCCCGGACGCGCCCGCTCCTGCGCATCACCCGCCAGGTCCTCATCTCCACCGGGAGGAGGACGCCCCGCGGGCGCACCCGTCACGTACCATGAACCCGGGGGATCGCGCGACTGCTCGCGAGGCTTCTCGCCACCCTCCCTCACATCTCCGCGGCCCGGCGCCGCGTCGAAAGGACGACCGCTCCATGGCACTTCCCACTGCATCCCGCCGCTCCGTCCGGCCGCTCGGGATGTCGCTGCGGGCGGTCATGGGGTTCATCGGGATGAGCGCCGTGGCGGGCGTCCTGATCACCGTCGGCGTCACGCCGGCTCTCGCGCTGACGGGCCTGGCGACGAGCAACACGATCGGCATGTTCCAGAACCTGCCGGGCTACCTCGACGTGGGCCAGCTGATGCAGCGCACCAACGTCTACGCGAGCGACGGGACGACCCTCCTCGCCTCCGTCTACGACCAGAACCGCGTCGAGGTCGGCTGGGACGACGTCGCGCAGTCCGCGAAGGACGCGGCCGTCGCCGGCGAGGATCCGCGCTTCTACGAGCACGGCGGCATCGACCTCCAGGGCACGCTCCGGGCCATCGCCGTCACGCTGACGGGCGACGACCTGCAGGGCGGGTCGTCGATCACGCAGCAGTACGTCAAGAACGTCCTGGTGCAGAAGGCGGAGTCGATCACCGACGAGGCCGCGCGCGACAAGGCCTACCAGGAGGCGACGGACCCGACCCCCGAGCGCAAGCTCAAGGAGATGCGCCTCGCGATCGGCCTCGAGAAGGAGGCGTCGAAGGACGACATCCTGCTCGGCTACCTCAACATCGCCCTCTTCGGGGGCACCGTCTACGGCATCGAGGCCGCGGCGAACTACTACTACGGCATCCCCGCGAGCCAGCTCTCGACCTCGCAGGCGGCCGCGCTGCTGGCGATCGTGAACAACCCGGCGAAGTTCCGCTTCGACAACCCGGGCGACGAGGCGAACGGCGCCGCCAACGGCTACGCCGCCACCAAGGAGCGCCGCGACTACATCCTCTCGGAGGAGCTCAAGCACGGCCGGATCGACCAGGCCGCGCACGACGCCGCCGTCGCCGAGCCGATCACCCCGAACATCACGGAGCCCTCGACCGGCTGCACCACCGCCGGCAACGCCGCGTACTTCTGCGACTACGTGCTGAACGTCCTCCGCAACGACTCCGTCTTCGGGGCGACCGACGACGAGCGCTACCAGCGCATCCGCCAGGGCGGCTTCGACGTCGTGACGACCCTCGACCTCGACATCCAGCAGGTCTCGCAGGCGGCGCTCAACGCCTACATCCCCTCCGTCGACCCGCGCTTCCAGGTCGGCGCGACGGCCGCCTCCGTCGAGGCGAAGACGGGCCGCGTGCTCTCCATGGTGCAGAACACGCAGTACAGCCAGGACGAGCAGTTCCTCGCCGCGAACCCCGGCTACAGCGCGATCAACCTCAACGTCGACCTCAGCATGGGCGGCGGCTCCGGCGTGCAGACCGGATCGACCTACAAGGTGTTCACGCTGGCGCAGTGGCTGAAGGCGGGGCACACCGTCAACGAGTCGTTCGCCTCCCCCACCTCCGGCTTCAGCTCCTACCCCCAGAAGTGCAACGTCGAGGGCGACGGCGGCTACTACGGCAAGTTCTCGCCTCGCAATGACGACCCGTCGGAGGACGCGAGCTCGATGAGCGCGCTCGGCGCGACCACGAACTCGATCAACACCGGCTTCATGGGAATGGCGCAGCAGCTCGACCTCTGCGACATCCGCACCACCGCCGAGTCGTTCGGGATGCACCGCGCCGACGGCCGCGAGCTCGCCAACGGGCCGGCCTCGGTCCTCGGGACGAACGAGATCGCGCCGTTGACGGTGGCCAACGCCTACGCGGGGATCGCGAACGACGGCACGACCTGCTCGGCGATCGTCATCGACCGGATCACCGACAGCGAGGGCAACGCCGTCGCCACCCCGGCATCGGCGTGCACGCCCTCCGTGTCGCCCGAGGTCGCCCGAGGGATGCAGTACGCGATGCAGCGGGTGATGACCTCCGGAACGGCCTACGCCTCGAACCCCTTCGACGGGATCGAGCACATCGGCAAGACGGGCACCACCGACGAGGCCGCCGACGTGTGGACGGCGGGCGCCAGCAAGGCCGCCTCCCTGGCGGTCTGGGTCGGCAGCATCAACGGCTTCGCCGACAACACCAAGCAGAACCTGCGCTTCATCAGCCTGACGGGCGAGAAGGGGACCATCCGCGCCTCCAACGCCCGGCACGCCATCTGGAAGCCGATCATGACGGCGCTCGACGAGAAGTACGGCGGCGACGACTTCACGGCACCGCCGGCCTCGATGCTCGCGTACTCGCCGCGATCGGCGGCGAACTCCGAGGTCCCCGACGTCACGGGCGAGACGGTCGAGAGCGCCACGGCGATCCTCACCGCCGCCGGTTTCGTCGTCGGGATGCACGAGTCGGTCGACTCCGCGACGATCCCGGAGGGCTCCGTCGTGTCGACGACGCCGAGCGCGGAGGAGACGGCGGTCGCCGGCGGGGTGATCCCCCTCCAGGTGAGCACGGGCAAGGCTCCGGCCAATCCGAACGACATCTCGGACCTGAACGGCGACCTGATCGAGTAGAGACGTCGCCCGTCCCGTGAAGGGGCCGATCCCTCCGGGGTCGGCCCCTTCTGCTGTCGCAGGCGCCGGGCCTGCGCGGGCGCCGTCGCGCCGACTCCGGGCGGACGGGCGTCCGGCGCGGCCGTGGCGCGCCTCGTCGGGGATGTCGCAGGCCTCGCCTAGGGTGCTGGTGCAGCGAGAGGATCCATCCTGAAGCGACCGAACGTCCCCGTCTTCCAGCCCCGTCGAACCGTCCACGGGGCTCTCGGCGCGCTGTTCGGATTCGTGATCGTCAGCGTCCTGGCGGGTCTGCTCGCCTCGCTCGTGGTCGCCCCCGCCGCCGCGCTCACCGGCGCGGCGACCTCCGGCACCATCTCGGCGTTCCAGTCACTCCCGAGCTACCTCGAGGTCGGGCGCCTGATGCAGAAGAGCGACGTCTACGCGGGCGACCCGGACGATCCGACGCTGCTGGCCTCCTTCTACGACCAGAACCGGATCGAGGTGCCGGCCGACCGGATCGCCGACTCCGTGAAGGACGCGCTCGTCGCGAGCGAGGACCCGCGCTTCTACGACCACGGCGGGATCGACCTGCAGGGCACCCTCCGCGCCATCGCCAGCACCTACCTCCTCGACGGCGACACCCAGGGCGGCTCGTCGATCACGCAGCAGTACGTGAAGAACGTGCTGGTGCAGAAGGCCGAGTCGATCCCGGACGAGGCGGACCGCGACCGCGCGTACGCGGAGGCGACGGCGACCACGGCCGAGCGCAAGCTCAAGGAGATGCGGCTCGCGATCGGGCTCGAGAAGGTGTCCTCGAAGGACGACATCCTGCTCGGCTATCTCAACATCGCCCTATTCGGAGGCACCGTCTACGGCATCGAGGCCGCGGCGGAGTACTACTACGGCATCCCGGCGGCCGACCTCTCCCTCGCGCAGTCCGCCTCGCTCCTGGCCATCGTGAACAACCCCGAGAAGTTCCGCTTCGACCGGCCGGACGACACGGCCAACGGCGAGGCGAACGGCTACGCGCAGACCCGGGAGCGGCGCGACTACATCCTCGACCGGATGCTCGAGACGGGGAGCATCGACCAGGCCGCGCACGACGCCGCGGCCGCCGAGGCGATCACCCCCGACATCACCCCGCCGTCCACCGGCTGCCAGACGGCCGGCAGCGCGGCCTACTTCTGCGACTACGTGACCCACGTCCTCCGAGACGACCCGGCGCTCGGAGCGACCGACGACGAGCGCTACGCGGCGATCAAGCAGGGCGGGATCAAGGTCTACACGACGATCGATCTCGATCTGCAGAGGACCGCGCAGGAGCTGATGGACGAGCAGGTCCCCTCCTCCGATCCGCGCTTCGACGTCGGGGCGACGGCGGTCGCCGTCCAGAACGGCACCGGGCGCATCCTCACGATGGTGCAGAACAAGCGCTACAGCCAGGACCCGGACGTGATCGCGAGCGGGCCGGAGTTCTCGGCGATCAACCTCAACGTCGACGCGTCCGCGGGCGGCGGCAACGGCTTCCAGACCGGCTCCGCCTACAAGGTGTTCACGCTCGCCGAATGGCTCGACCGCGGGCACACCCTGCTCGAGCAGTTCGACTCGAAGCAGAAGAACTGGACCGGCTTCGCCGACAGCTGCGAGGGCACCTGGGACTACGACTCCTACAACCCCAAGAACGCCGGCGACGGCGGCTACACCGACACCCAGACGGCGCTGTACTCGACGATCTACTCGCTGAACACGGGCTTCACCGGGATGTCGCACCTGCTCGACCAGTGCGAGATCCGCAAGCAGGCCGAGGCCTTCGGAGTGCACCGCGCGGACGGGACCGCGCTCGTGCAGTCGCCGGGAGCGGTCCTCGGCACCAACGAGATCGCACCGCTCACCATGGCGACCGCCTACTCCGGCATCGCCGCGAACGGCACGACCTGCACCCCCGTCGCGATCACGGCGATCGTCGGAGCGGACGGCCGCGAGATAGAGCCGGTGGAGACGACCTGCAGCCGGGCGGTGTCGTCGAGGGTCGCCTCGGCGATGCAGTACACGATGCTCAAGGTGACCGCCGAGGGCACGGGTGTCGAGGACGATCCGAAGAACGGCATCCAGCACATCACCAAGACGGGCACCACCGACAACTCCGCCGACACCTGGGCCATCGGGGCCTCGACCGAGACCTCCCTCGCGGTCTGGGTCGGCAGCATCTCGGCACGCGCGGACGGCTCGAGGGTGAACCTCGACTCGATCGACTTCGACAGCGGCTGGGCGCCCTCGGCACGCCACCGGATCTGGAAGCCGTTGATGACGGCGATCGACTCCCGCTACGGCGGCTCCGACTTCCCGCAGGCCGACCAGTCGCTCATCGCGGCGCCGCAGGTCACCGTGCCGGACCTGTCCGGCCGGACCGGCGACTCCGCCGCACAGGCGCTGACCGCAGCAGGGCTCACTCCCGGAGCGACGTCGCAGGTCGACTCGACGCAGCCGATGAACACCGTGGCCGGCACCGGTCCGGCCGCGGGCACCCGCGTGGACAAGGGATCGGTGGTGGGCGTGCAGCTGAGCACGGGGAAGGCGCCGCCCGCTCCCGCTCCGGGCGGCTGACACCGCTGGACCGGGACGTCGCCGGTCGGCGAGGATCTGCGACGGGAACGGTTCAGGGGGGAACGGGTCAGGGAAGCCGGCTCAGGGCCCGACGGCTCCGGCGGGGAGCAGCCCGAACTCGACGAGCTCGTCGTCGGTGAGCAGTCGGCTGCGGATCATGAAGCGCTTGCCCTCGGGGGCTTCGACGCTGAATCCGCTGCCCCGCCCGTCGACGAGGTCGACGGTGAGGTGGGTGTGCTTCCAGTACTCGAACTGGGAGCGGGACATCCAGAAGTCGATCGGGTCCAGGCCGTCGAGCCGGAGCGACTCGACGAGCACGTCCGAGGCGCCGGTGCGGAACATCCCGGCAGGGAAGCACATCGGGGAGCTGCCGTCGCAGCATCCGCCCGACTGGTGGAACATGAGCGGCCCGTGCAGCGCCGTCATCCGGCGGAGCATGCTTGCCGCCTCCGCAGTGACGTCGACCCTCGTGGAGGTCATGATTGGTGCTCCTTCGCTCGTGGTGCGGAATGTCTGTGTGCGCCCGACCGCTGACGCCGGACGCTCCTCCGGGCGGCATCTCGATACGCCGCTGCGCGGACTACTCGATCAGCACGAGCGGGCGGCCCGTCGTCAGGTGCCTCGCCCGCAGGGCCGAGCACCGTTCTCCCACGCGCCGCCAGGTGCCTCGCCCGCAGGGCCGAGCACCGTCCTTCCGCGCGTCGCCAGATGCCTCGCCCGCAGGGCCCAGCACCGAACGACGGATCCGCGTGCCAGCGGATCCGTCTCGGTGCGAACGCTCCCCGCTCCTCCCCACCCGGCCACGTCGGCGAGCCGACCGCGGCACGGGCGACGAGGAACGAGGAGCCCGTGCGAACCAGCTCAGAAGAAGCCCATCGGTCCTTCCGCGTAGGAGACGAGGAGGTTCTTCGTCTGCTGGTAGTGGTCGAGCATCACCTTGTGGTTCTCGCGTCCGATGCCCGACTGCTTGTAGCCGCCGAATGCCGCGTGCGCGGGGTACTGGTGGTAGGTGTTCGACCAGACGCGGCCGGCTTCGATGGCCCGGCCGGCGCGGTAGAGCTGGGCGCCGTTGCGGCTCCACACTCCGGCGCCGAGGCCGTAGAGGGTGTCGTTGGCGATGCCGATCGCGTCGTCGAAGTCGTCGAAGGAGGTGAGGGCGAGGACGGGTCCGAAGATCTCCTCCTGGAAGATGCGCATCGAGTTGCGGCCCTCGAACACGGTCGGGTTGACGTAGTAGCCGCCGCTGAGCTCGCCGCCGAGGTCGGCGCGGTCGCCGCCGATGAGCAGCTTCGCTCCCTCCTGTTTGCCGATGTCCATGTAGGAGAGGATCTTCTCGAGCTGGTCGTTCGAGGCCTGGGCGCCGATCATCGTGGCGGTGTCGAGCGGGTTGCCCTGTTTGATCCGCTTGACCCGCTCGAGGCCGTCTCCGACGAAGTCGTCGTAGATCGAGCGCTGCACGAGCGCCCGCGACGGGCAGGTGCAGACCTCGCCCTGGTTGAGGGCGAAGAACGAGAAGCCCTCGAGCGCCTTGTCGTAGAAGGAGTCGCGTTCCGCGGCGACGTCGGCGAAGAACACGTTGGGGCTCTTACCGCCCAGCTCCAGCGTCACCGGGATGAGGTTCTCGCTGGCGTACTGCATGATCAGGCGGCCGGTGGTCGTCTCGCCGGTGAAGGCGATCTTGCGGATGCGCGGGTGGGAGGCGAGCGGGGCGCCCGCTTCGAATCCGAATCCGTTGACGACGTTGAGCACGCCGGCGGGGATGAGGTCGCCGATCAGGTCGAGCAGCACGTGGATGGACGCCGGCGTCTGCTCGGCCGGCTTCAGCACCACGCAGTTGCCCGCGGCGAGCGCCGGTGCGAGCTTCCACACGGCCATCAGGATCGGGAAGTTCCAGGGGATGATCTGCCCGACCACGCCCAGCGGCTCGTGGAAGTGGTACGCGATCGTGTCGTGGTCGATCTCGGAGACGCCTCCCTCCTGCGCGCGGATCGCTCCGGCGAAGTAGCGGAAGTGGTCGATGGCGAGGGGGATGTCGGCGGCGAGGGTCTCGCGCACGGGCTTGCCGTTCTCCCACGTCTCGGCGACGGCGAGCAGCTCGAGGTTCGCCTCCATGCGGTCGGCGATCTTCAGGAGCATGTTCGAGCGCTCGGCGGGGCTGGTCTTCCCCCAGCTCGCGAACGCCTTCCAGCCCGCCTCGACGGCGCGGTCGACGTCGGCGGCGGTGCCGCGGGCGATCTCGCAGAAGGGCTTCCCGGTGATCGGGGTGATGTTCTCGAAGTACTGGCCGCTCGCGGGGGCGACGTACTCGCCTCCGATGTAGTGGTCGTAGCGCGAGCGGAAGGAGGCGACGGATCCCTCCGTGCCTGGATTCGCGTAGACCGTGGAACCCGGCTCCTGCGGTGCCTGCTCGGCGACCTGGTCGGCGTACAGCGTCATGTGGACCTCCATCGACGTCGTTGTCGTGGGCGCGGGGTGGGCGCCCGGTCCTGACGCTACGTCGCGGGGGGTTGCACGACGTTGCACGGGTCGACGCACCGGCGGGAGCGGCGAGGACGGAGGCCGGACCGGCCGGGCGGAGACGCGGCCGCCCGAGGAGGAGGGCCCCGCGGCCCGGACCTCAGACGCTCGCGAGCAGGCGCTGGGCGATCCGGCTCATGTAGACGCCGTAGGTCACCGTGGCCGCTGCGGCCCCCGCGCCGACCCAGGACCACACCTGCGGCCAGGCGGAGCCGTCGACGAGGACCACGACGACTCCGATCGCTCCTACCAGCGTCGTCCAGGTGGCGAGCCAGAGGTCGAGGGTCCGGCCGAAGATCCTCGCCATCGGGTAGAAGTGCAGGCCCACGATCACGGCGATGGCCGGCACGAGGAACCGGTCGAGCCCGGTGCCGGTGAGGACTCCCACCGCGACACCGATCAGCACGCCCTCCGCGGCGAAGACCGCCCCGAAGAGCACGCCGTTCGGCTTCGCCGCGCGGTCGGCGTCGGTGAGCTCCACCGCCATCCTCCGCCGGGCGACGAGGAGGCGGACGGCCTGCACGGCGAAGACCACGGCCGCGAGCGCGCAGACGGTCACGGCGGTCGTCGCCGCCGGAGCCGGCCAGCCGACCGTGGTGTCGCTCGCCCACCACATCGTGAAGACCGCCATCAGGAGCAGGCCCCCCGCGACTCCGCTCGCGAGGGCCCGGGGAGGTGGTGCGAGGGTGCTCATGCGTCGAGGCTAGCGAGGCGGCTCCGCGGCCTCACGGCTCCGGCGGGACTCCCAGGAGCGGACGGGACGGCTCAGCGCTGCTCCGCCTCGATCGTCTCGAGGTGGGCGGCGACACCGGCACGGCGGGGCGAGCGGGGCGGGAGGACGCGCAGGAGCTCCCGCCACACCTCCGCGTCGTCGCGGCCGTCCGGGCCCTCCGCCCAGGCGAGGAGGGTCGCGGGCGCCGCATCGGCGAGGACGCTCGCCCGCACCCGCAGGCGCAGCTCGCCGGCGATCGCCCGGATCCCCGGCGCCTCGGACGAGGGCAGCGGCGCGCCCCGGTAGGCGTCCAGGGCGAGGCGGTGGGAGCCGCGGTCGAGCAGGCCCAGCACCTGGCGGGCGTCGAGGTCGACCGGGCTCGCCAGGCGGTAGGGGCGCGAGAGGGGCACCAGGCGCGGGAGGGTCGGCTCGAGCGCGCGGCGCAGCCGCACCATCTCGGCGCGGACGGTGACCACCGCGTCGTCCCGGCCGTGGAGCAGGAGGGCGAGCTGCTCGGCCGAGAGCCCGGCCCGATGCCAGGCGAGCAGGGTCAGGATCTCGGCGTGCCGGCTGCTGAGCTCGAGCGTCGCTCCGGCGGCCGTCACCAGGCCCGTCTCGCGCCCGAGGACCCGCAGACTCGGCGCCCGGGCCGCCGCCGTGCTCCGTGCAGCGGGCCGCCGCGGGCGGAGGAGCCGCTGCACCATCAGCTCGCTCTCGACGGCGGCGGCGGTCGCCTCCATGAGCGGGAGGGTCTGCGGGGCGACGACGTCGGCGCCACCGGTGATGTCGATCACTCCGAGGATCTCGTGCGTCTCGGGGTCGTGCACGGGGACGGCGGTGCAGCTCCACGGGTGCACGAGCGAGGCGAAGTGCTCGGCGCCGTGGATCTGCACGCCGTGATCGAGCACGAGGGCCGTCCCCGGCGCGGACGTCCCGACGTCGGGCTCGGCCCACGCCGCGCCCTCGACGAACGACATCCCCTCGGCGAGGCTCTTGAGGTGCTGGTCCCCGTCGATCCAGAGCAGCCGCCCGAGCGCGTCGCCCACCGCGACCAGCACGCCGCTGTCCTCGTCGGCGTCACGCACCAGCAGGCGGCGGATCACCGGGAGGACCGAGGCGAGCGGATGCCCGGTGCGGTACTCGCGGAGGTCGTCTCCCGAGAACGAGAGCGGTGCCGTCAGCCGGTCCGGATCGAGGCGCCGCCGCCGTGCGCGCTCCCACGACTCCTCGACCAGCGCGCGCCGCCGACCGCTGCCAGGGCGGGCCAGCCACGGGTTGGTCATGCGCTCCGCCTCGTCGTCGGGTCGGTGGGAGTCGACGCTACTCCGCGGAGCGCGGCGGCGCCTCTCTCCGCGCACCGGAACGGCGGCGCCCCCGCACCGCCAGCAGCAGCACCGCCGCCACCAGCACCGCGATGCCCAGGACGGCTCCCGCGGTGAGCCGCTCCCCCAGCACCGCCACGCCGAGGAGGGTCGCGGTCGCCGGCTCCAGGAGGGTGAGCGTCGAGACGGTCGCCGCGGGAAGCACTCGCAGGCCGCGCGCGAAGAAGGTGTAGGCCACGGCGACCGTCACCACTCCGAGCCAGAGCACGGCCGGGATCGAGCCGGAGAGCCGCGACGGATCGCCCAGCAGCAGGAACGGGAGCGCCAGCAGCGCCGCGGCCCCGAACTGGGCTCCCATGGCGGCGACGGGGCTGAGCCCGCGCTCGAGCAGCAGCTTGCCGCAGACGGCGTAGAGCGCGTAGGAGGCGCCGGCACCGGCCGACGCGGCGAGGCCGGGGAGTGTCACGCCGCCGGACCCGCCTCCGCTGAGGAGCACCACGCCGACCGCGGCGAGCGCGGTCGAGGCGAACCAGCGCGGGCTCGGGGTCGTCCGCAGGACGAGCCACTCCAGCAGGCCGGTGAAGGCGGGAGCGGAGCCGAGGGCGACGATCGTGCCGACCGCGACTCCGTTCTGCGCGGTGCCGGTGAAGAAGGCGGGCTGGTACGCGGCGACGCCGACCGCTCCGAGCACGACGAGCAGCACGACGGCGCGGGTCGGGCGGGAGCGGCTCCGCCGGCGCAGAGCCTCCACGCCGAGGAGAGCGGCCAGCAGGGCGCCGCCGAGGACGATGCGCGCCGCCCCGAGCAGGAGCGGATCGACGCCCGCCGCTCCGAGGGCCTGGGCGGTCCCCGTCGTGCCGAAGCAGACGGCGGCGAGGAGGACGGCGCCGATCGCCGAGGTCCGGGCCCCGCTCATCCCGCCCCGCTCCCCCGGCCGCCTGACGACCGGCTCCCAGTGTCCCAGGGATGGGCGCGTGCTCTTCCGCCTCTCGCACCGGGGGCCCAGGATGGAGGGACCGGACTAGCGGAGGAGCACGACGTGGGCATCGCGGAACCGTTCGACCTCGAGGACCACCACCGCAGCGCGCACGGCGCCCTGCGCGAGCACTTCTCAGTGCGCGAGTTCGAGGAGGTGCCGCTGGACCGCGAGGCCATCGTCGCCACCGCGTACCTGCGGGCGATCGAGCACGCCACCGTGGCCCGGGTGCTCCCCCTCGCGCGCGCCCACCCCGACGAGCAGGTCCGCGCGTTCGCGTCCGTCTGGGCCGCCGAGCGGCACCGGATCGCCGACGCCCTGGGCGAGGTGCTCGCGGCCTCGCCGCAGATCCGCGGCATCGACGTCCGCCCGCCGGAGCCGACGGTCAGGTCGCGCCCGCTCCTCGACCGTGCCGCGGCCTCCCTCGCCGGCCCCGTCGCGCTGGCCCTCACGGTGGACGCCCGGGTCGCGGTGCACGGCTACCGCCGGCTCGCCCGGCTCTCGCTGCACCCTGAGATGGAGCGCCTCGCCGAGACGGTCACGGGCATCCTCGAGCGGCAGGCCGACTTCTTCACGGTGCACGCGGCGGGACGCCTCGGACGCCCGCTGCCGCGCCGGGTGCAGGCGGCCGGCCTGCTCGCCGTGCTGCGCCTCCCGATCGGCGAGGCCGACCTGCCGGAGGCTCTCGCGCGCGAGGGCCGGGAGCTCGTCTTCGGCCGGGACGACGGCGGACTCGACGGGATCGACGCGGGCGTCGTCGCGGCGTTCGCGCTGCCCTGCACGGCGGCCCGGCGGCTCGTGCACCCGTACCGGCCGGTGTCGATCCGTGCCGCGCACCGCCTCGGACGGCTCGCCGCCGACACCCGCGCCGCCGTCACGACCCTGCTGGAGCAGGTGCGCGAGTAGCGGCGGCGCTCAGCCCAGCAGCTCGCGCACGTCCTCGGCCGTGATCCCGCCGGTGGCCGCCGCGCCGTCGTCCGACATGACCGCGGCGAAGAGCGCGGCCTTCGCCTCCTTGAGGGCCATCACCTTCTCCTCGATCGTGTCCTTCGCGACCAGGCGGTAGACCATGACCGAGCGGGTCTGGCCGATGCGGTGCGCGCGGTCGACCGCCTGCGACTCGGTGGCGGGGTTCCACCACGGGTCGAGCAGGATGCAGTAGTCGGCCTCGGTGAGGTTGAGCCCGAAGCCGCCGGCCTTGAGCGAGATCAGGAACACGCCCGCCGCGCCCGAGCGGAACCGATCGATGACCTCGTCGCGCTTCTTCGTCGCTCCGTCGAGGTAGGCGTACTCGATGCCCGCCGCGTCCAGCCGCCCGCGGACCCGGCCGAGGAACCGCGTGAACTGGCTGAACACCAGCACGCGGTGCCCCTCGCCGAGGGCGTCGCCCAGCAGCTCGTCGAGCAGGTCGAGCTTGGTGGAGGGCACGCTCTCGTGCGCCTCGTCGACCAGTGCCGCGTCGAGCGCGACCTGGCGCAGCACGGTCAGCGCGCGGAAGATCGCGAAGCGGTTCTTCTCGAAGTCGCCGATCAGGCCCAGCACGCGCTGCCGCTCCCGCGCCAGGTACGTGTCGTAGACCTTCCGCTGCTTCGGGCCGAGCTCGACCTCGAGGGTCTGCTCCTGCTTGGGCGGCAGCTCCTTGGCGACGAGCTCCTTGGTGCGCCGCAGCATCAGCGGGCGGATGCGCCGCCGCAGCTGCGAGAGCTTCTCGCTGTCGGCCTCGCGCTCGATCGGCTTCTGGTAGAACTCGACGAACCCGGCGGGCGAGGGGAACAGGCCCGGAGCGACGATCGACAGCAGCGACCAGAGCTCCATCACGTTGTTCTCCATCGGCGTTCCCGTGATGGCGAGCTTGAAGGGCACGTCGAGCCGGCGCGCGAGCTGGTGCGTCGCCGACTGGCGGTTCTTGACGAACTGCGCCTCGTCGAGGAGGAGCCCCGACCACTGGATGCCCGAGTACGACTCGTAGTCGAGCCGGAACAGGGCGTAGGAGGTGACGACCAGCTCGGCCTCGCCGATGACGCTGGAGAGCGCCTTCCGCTTCTTCTTCGACGTCTCGTCGATCCCGACGACGCGGAGGTCCGGGGCGAAGCGCTTGGCCTCGCCGACCCAGTTGGGCACCACGCTGGTGGGAGCGACGACGAGGAACGGGCGCGGCGAGGTGCCCGCCTCCGCGGCCGCGGCGCGCTGCTCCTGCATCACCCGGGTGACCAGGGCGAGGGACTGCACGGTCTTGCCCAGGCCCATGTCGTCGGCGAGCACGCCGCCGAGCTGGTTGTCGTAGAGGAACGAGAGCCAGTCGTAGCCGAGCTGCTGGTAGGGCCGCAGCTCCACGGCGAAGCCCTCGGGCAGGACCCGCGACTCCAGCGCACCGGTCGCGGTGAAGCCGGAGAGCCCCTCCACGGAGCGGCGCCAGGCGGCGGCCTGGGCCTCCACGACGCCCAGCTCGACCAGCTCGTCCCAGAGGGAGGACTGGAACCGGCTGATCCGCAGGGTCTCGCCGGGGTCGTCCGAGAGCTCGCGGGCCTCGGCGATCAGCTCGCGGAGGCGGCCGAACCGCTCGTCGTCGAGGGCGAAGTAGACGCCGCTGGGCAGCACCATGTACTCGTCGCCGCGGGCGAGCGCGAGGAAGATCTCGGCCAGCGGGACCGCCTCGTCGTTGACGGTGACGGAGATCTCGAGGTTGAACCAGTCGCGGCTGTCGGGCTGGGCGACGGTCTGCACGGCGACCACGGGCGCGGTCTGCGCCTCGCGGTACTCGACGCGCTCGCCGATCTCCTCGATCTCGACGGTGCCCAGCTCGCGGAGCCGCTCGACCTCGCCGGTGAGGAAGCCGACGGTCTGCATGCCGCGCAGGTCGAAGGTGGGGCGCAGGCGCCTGCTCGACGGGGACACCAGGGCGGGCGTCGACTCCGGGTCGAGACCCGCTCCGACGAGGGAGTCGAGGATCCGCTGCTCGGCCTCGGGGTCGCGGTAGCCGGCGTCCTCGCCGACCCGCAGCGGGAGCCGCTCGGCGTCCACGCCGCCGCGCGCGCCCTCCACTCCGTAGCGCCACCACCACGAGCCGCGCAGGCCCGCGCCGTCGGTGTGCTCGAGGGTGAGGCCGAGGCGCGGCTCGGGCACCGCCGGCGCCTCGAAGGAGCCGTCACGGGAGACGATGTCGAACAGCCGGTGCAGCCGCTGGTAGTGCTCGGTGAGGAACGCCGACTCCTCGGCCACCGGAATGCGGATGGCCTCGCGGCTCCAGAGGAACGTGCGCGCGGAGGACAGCAGCGGCGCGGCGAACGGGATGAGCGTGACCGGGCGGGCGCGCATCTCGTCGCCGCCCTCCCACGTGTAGAGGCCGACGGCCGGGTCGCCGATGAAGCCGAACTCCTCGGGCGCCGGGTGGTCGCCGATCGCGACGAGCGAGCGCAGCTCGAGGCCGGCGGCGGTGCGCGTGACGTCGATGGAGGCGGTGGCCGTCGTGTCGAGGATCTTCAGCGGCGTCTGGTCGCGGTCGCCCATCACCAGGCCGATGCCCGCGCGGACGGCGCCGTGCAGTGCCGCCCAGATCGCCTCGCTCCGGCACTGGTCGAGGTAGAGCCAGGTGTCGGGCGAGTAGTAGCTGGAGGCGCTGTGCCCGGAGAGCAGGCCCTGCATCTCGCGGATCACGTCGATCTGGCGCTCGTCGTAGTCGTGGCTGTAGTGCAGGTAGCCGAGGTCGCGCCAGCTGGTGCCGGTGCGGACCCAGCGGTCGCGGTCGCCCATCCGCACCGGGCGCACGCCCAGGCGC
Source organism: Rathayibacter sp. AY1C2 (assembly GCF_002931195.1). Lineage (NCBI taxonomy): Bacteria > Bacillati > Actinomycetota > Actinomycetes > Micrococcales > Microbacteriaceae > Rathayibacter > Rathayibacter sp. AY1C2. The sequence goes on from NZ_PSWG01000007.1 coordinate 70,710, forward strand.
GGGCGCGGCTCGGGCGGCGGCCGGTAGGAGTTGTAGCGGCCGGGCGGGCGACGCACGGGCTCGCCGGGCAGCAGCTCGAACTGCAGGCCGAGCGGGATGCCGGTGTGCGAGCGCTCCGCGCCGGCGAGGAGCGGGGCGAGCGCGCTGCGCCACTCCGGGACGGCGTCGACAGCGGCCTCGCCCGGGAAGGGACCGGCCACTCCGCCCTCGCGCTCGCGGCGCAGGGCCTCGATCAGGACGGCCGCGACGTGCTTGCACTCGTGCTTGACCGGGCAGCTGCAGGCGCCGCCGAGGAGGGTCCAGTGCTCGCCCTCGTCGCGGAGCTGCACGCTCACGGCGTACGGCGAGCGCCCGGATCCGCGGACCTGGCCGAAGAGGCGGGTGCGGCCGCCGAACCACTGCAGCTCGCGCACGCGGCCCTCGTCCGCGTACGCGGTGCCCTTCTCGACGGCGGCGGTTCCGACGAGGGCGCGGATGTCCTGCTCGGAGAAGGGCTCGTGGCCGGCGGTCACCGGCCCAGGTGCGGCCGACGGCAGCACCTCACCGGGGGGACTCTGGCGGGCCATGGACCTCACGCTCTCCGCGCTCGAACGAGCGCATCCGTCTATTCAACCCGATTCCGGAGGCGCTGCGAGCCGCGGGCCGGGATCCGTGGAGGACGCACGGCCGTCCCTACGATGGAGGGATGCCCCGTCTGGCCGTCGTCTCGGCGCACACCTCCCCGCTCGAGCAGCCGTCGACGGGCGACGCGGGCGGGATGAACGTGTACCTCGCGGCGGTGCTCCCGGAGCTAGCGGCGCTCGGCTGGGAGATCGAGGTGCTGACCCGCGGCGAGGGCGTCCGGATGCTCGCGCCGGGTGTGCGGGTGGTCGGCGTGCCGGTGCCGGCGGGCGACAAGTACGCGCTGGCGGCCGCGGCGCCGGAGTTCGCGCGCGCCGCGGAGGGGGCTGACGTCGTGCACTCGCACTACTGGGTGTCGGGCCTCGCGGGGGCGCTCACCGGCAGGCCGCACGTGCACTCGATGCACTCGGGCTCGCTCGCGAAGAACGCCCGGCTCGCCCCGGGCGACGTCGCGGAGCCGCAGCAGCGGATCGACGCGGAGCGCTCCGTGCTCGCCTCCGCCGACGCGATCGTGGTGGCGGGCGCCTCGGAGCGGGAGGACGTCGTCAGCGGGTACGGCGCGGATCCGGACCGGGTCGTCGTGGTGCCGCCCGGAGTCGACGCGCGGTTCCGTCCCGGCGGCGGCGAGCGCTCCGGAGTCGTCCTGGTCGGCCGGGTGCAGCCGCTCAAGGGCCAGCTGCTGGCGGTCGAGGCGCTCGCGAGAATCGCGCCGGCGGAGCGGCCGGTGCTGCGGCTGGTGGGAGGGGCGGCACCGGGCCGGGAGTCGTACCTCGATGCGGTGCGCGCCGCGGCGGCTCCGCTGGGAGACCGCGTGCTGATCGAGGGGGCCGCCGACCGCGACCGGGTGGCGGAGCGGCTCCGGAGCGCGCAGCTGGCGCTCGTGCCCTCGGCGGCCGAGACCTTCGGGCTCATCGCGCTCGAGGCGGCCGGCAGCGGCACTCCCGTGCTCGCGCGCAGGACGACCGGCCTGGTGGACGCGGTGCGCGACGGCGGGAGCGGCGTGCTGCTCGACTCCGACTCCCCCGCGGCGTGGGCCGAGGCGATCCTGACCCTGCTGGGCTCGCGCGGTGAGCTGGCGCGTCTCGGCCGCGGCGGCGTCGACTGGGCGGCCGCCCACTCCTGGCCGGCCGCCGCCGCCCGGCTGGACGCCGTCTACCGCGGCCTGACGGCCCGCTGAGGGAACCGCGGACCCTCGATGAACCCAGCGCCTTCGGAATGCCACGACGGGTCGGGATTCCCTCGGTGCAGGGACGGGTGTCAATCGGCGATGGCGGGCGCCCCGGGGTCGAGGCGGGCGCCGCGAGTGGAGCGGTACCAGGGAGCGAGGCGGTCGGGCGAGACGGCGACCATCGCGGCGCCCGTGAATCCGGCGTCGTTGCCGAAGCGGGCGGGGACGATCTCGGTGCCGATGTCGAGGAAGCGGGCGAACTCGTCGAAGACGTGCGCCGCCGCGCCGCCGATCACGAACAGCTGCGGCGAGAGCAGCATCTCGAGGTGCCGGTAGTAGACGCTGAGGCGACCCGCCCACTCCTCGAGGGTGATGCCCTCGCGGCGGACGGCCGAGAAGCCGACCTGCGGCTCGAAGTCGGGACCGTCGATGTGCAGGTGACCGAGCTCGGAGTTGGGGATCACCACGCCCTCGTGGACGAGCGCCGTCCCGATGCCGGTGCCGAGGGTGGTCAGCAGGAGGAGGCCCTCGCGTCCGCGCATGGCCCCGAACTCGCGCTCGGCGACTCCTGCCGCGTCCGCGTCGTTGACGACGACGACGTCGACCCCGGTCGCCTCCGAGAGGAGGGCCTGCGCGTCGAGCCCGACCCAGCGCTGCGAGACGTGGGTGGTCTGGCGGACGACGCCGCCGCGGACGATCCCGGGGAAGCCGACGCCGACGGGCGTGCCCGCGATCGGCGAGACGTCGCGGACGATGCCGGCGATCGCCTCGGCGAAGTCCTCGGGCTCCTTGCCCAGCGGGTTCGCGACCGCGAAGCGCCGAGCCGCCCGCTCGCCGGTGGTGACGTCGACGAGGGACGCCTTGATCGACGTCCCCCCGATGTCGACGCCGACGGCGAAGCGCGGGAGGAGGCCGTCGTGGGGCTGGGTCACGGATGCTCCGTCTGCAGTGGTGGGCGAGTGCGGGCACTCGCGAAAACGGTCGGCCCGTCGGATCCGGGATCGCGACGAGCCGAAGGCGATTCTACGAGCCGTCAGGTGCGCGCGGGCTCCGAGAGGGCGCGGAGGACGAAGTCGATCACCGGCTCGTAGAGGTGGACGGCCAGCCCGTCGTCGATCGGGACGACCACCTCGATCGAGCCCTGCGCCTCGGCGACGAACACCGCCGGGTCGTTGCAGTCGGCGATCGCGATGACCGGCAGCCCCCGCCGGCCGGCGGCGCCCGCGAAGCCGTGGTCGGCGACGACCAGGTCGGGGCGGACGCCGAGCTCGTCGAGGCGGTCGAGCAGCGCGTCCATCGGCTCCGGCGAGTGCGTGTGCTGCAGCCCTCCCCCGCGGTAGACGCAGGTGACCCCGCCGGTGCACCACAGGGCCTGGTGCTCGTCCGCGAGAGGCACGCGGATGCCGTCGGGGGCGGCGAACGGGAGCGCGTTCACGTCGATCACGCGAGCGCCCCGCTCCGTGGCGGCAGCAGCGAAGCGGCGGTAGACGTCCATCAGGGTCGCGGGGTGCGCGGTGGCGAACAGGAGCAGCGCCCCCTCGCGGACAGCGGCGGCGAACCGGTCGCGGTAGCGGGCGAGCCCTGCGACCGTCAGGCGGGCGTCGATCCGGTCCTGCCCGCTCTCGAAGGAGGGGTCGGTGCTGATCCCCACGCGCTCCCCCATCAGGGCGAGCAGGCTCTCGAGCGTCCAGTGCTCGGCCACGTCCACGCCGTAGAGGTGCGCGGGCTCGCGGGCGGCGAGGCGGCGGAGGTTGCCGAGGTTGCTCGCGCGGCCGGTGAGGACGTCCCCGGCGAGAAGGGAGGAGGCGAGGTACGCCTCGAGCTCGGAGTCGGGACGCGGCATGCGGGACCTCTCGATCGACGGGGAGCTCCTAGGCTACGGGCAGTTCAGGTGTTGACATCCGATCCGTCGCCGATATATCGTTACTGCATCGCCGACAGATCGGGAACAGCCGCTCCCGACGGGCGACCGGATCCGATCGAAAGGGATCCCCTCACGACAGAGAGCAGCACACCCATGAACTCCAGGACCTTCTTCTCCGACGACCGCCGCGACTCCTGCGACGGCGACCACTCCTCCCGCCACGAGCACCCCGGCCGCGGACAGCGCCGCGGACCCGGCGGTCACGGCCGCGGCTTCGGGCCCGGCTTCGGCTTCGGCCCGGGCTTCGGCCCCGGCTTCGGCGGCCCCTTCGGCCGCGGCGGAGGACGCGCCCGACGCGGTGACGTCCGCGCGGCCCTCCTCTCCCTCCTCTCCGAGAAGTCCTCGAACGGCTACGGCCTGATCAAGGCCATCGCCGAGAAGACGAACGGATCGTGGCGTCCCAGCCCCGGCTCCGTCTACCCCACCCTCCAGCAGCTCGTCGACGAGGGCCTCATCACGGCCGTCGGCGAGGGCCGCGGCACCGAGTACCAGCTCACGGACGCGGGCGGCACCTACGTGCGAGAGCACGCCGACGAGCTCGACGCGGCCTGGGAGGCCACCCCCGGCGCGAGCGACGCCGATCGCGCCTTCATGGAGAACGTCGGCAAGCTGATGGGCGTCGTGCAGCAGTTCCGCGGAGCGACCGAGGCGCAGCGCGCCGCCGCCTCCGCCAAGCTCGATGAGACCCGTCGCGCGCTGTACCTCATCCTCGCCGACTGACCTCGGCTCCCCTCCCGCGATCCGTCGCGGGAGCCCCCGGACGGACGGGACCCCCTCGCCTCGGCGACGGGGTCCCGTCCGTTCCGTCGTCTCCGGACCCGGCGCCTCAGCGGGCGGCGGACAGACGGGCCAGACCCTCGTCGAGGGTGACCGACGGGCTCCACTGCAGATCGGCGCGCGTGCGGCGCTGGTCGAACCAGTGCGCGGTCGAGAGCTGCTCGGCGAGGAAGCGGGTCATCGGCGGCTCATCGGCGCCGGGCCGCACGGCCCACACGCGCTCGACGAGTGATCCCGCGACGCGGGCGACGGAGGCGGGGACGGACCAGCGCGGCGGCTCGACGCCCGAGGCGCGGCAGATCCCGGCGAGCAGCTCGGCGACGGGGCGCGGCTCGCCGTTGGTGACGACGTAGGAGCGGCCGTGCACCTCCTCCGCCCGCCCGAGAGCGGCGACGATCGCCGAGGCGGCGTTGTCGATGTAGGTGGAGTCGATCAGCGCCTGGCCGTGCCCGAGGAGCGGCAGCCGGCCGGCGCGCGCCCGCTCGACGATGCGGGCGACGAGCTGGGTGTCGCCCGGACCCCAGACCAGGTGCGGGCGCACGGCGACCACCGCGAAGCCCGGGGCGTCGGCCGCCAGCGCCAGCAGCTCGGCGCGGGCCTTGGTGCGCGCGTAGTCGCCGCGGGCGCGGTCCGGATCGGCGGGCTCGGCGTCGTCGCCGGTGATCGAGGAGCCGGAGTGGGCGACGGAGGGCGACGAGATCTGGACGAAGCGGCTCACGCCCGCGCGGGCGGCGGCGGCGAGCAGACGCCGGGTGCCGTCGACGTTCACGCGGTCGAAGTCGCCCGGATCGCCGGCGAGCGAGACCTTCGCGGCGAGGTGCACGACGCCCTCGGCCGCGTCGACGGCCTCCTCGACCGCGCGCGGATCCGTCAGCGAGCCCCGCGCCTCCTCGACGCCCGCGACCCCGGAGGGCCGACGCTGGAAGGTGCGGACCTCGTGCCCCTGGGCGACGAGGCCCGCGGCCACCGCACCGCCGAGCAGGCCGCTCGCGCCGGTGACCAGGACCCTCACGGAGCCACCATCGGGCCGCCGGCGAGCACGCCCTCGGCCCAGCGCGAGAGCGCGGCCCGGTCGATCTTGGAGTTGTGGCGGATGTCGGTGGGCAGCGCCGGGACGACGAGCACCGCGGCGACGGGCCGGCCGACGGCCGCGCGCACCTCGGTGGCGAGGGCCTCCTCGGCCAGCACCACGCGGCGCGCGCCCGAGCGCAGCTCGACCACGGCGACCAGCTGCGCGACTCCGCGCGGGCCGGCTCCGACGATCGCGGCGCGGGCGACCGAGGCCACGCGCGCCTCGATCCGCTGCTCCGGTCCGACCGGCGTGACCACGCCGTCGGGAGTGACGACGACGTGCGGCATGCGGCCCTCGACCCAGAGGCGGCCGGCGGAGTCGATCCGCCCGACGTCCCCGGTGCGGTGCCAGCGCTCACCCGGGACGGCGCCGACGCGGGCGGCGCGGTCGGTGAGCCAGAGGCGCTCGTAGTGGTCCTCGACGTGACCGGCCGAGACGACGATCTCGCCGGTCGTGCCGGTGATCTCCTCCGGCTCGTCCGCGGCGCGGCCGCTGGCGTCGAGCGGGGCGATCCGCAGCCGGACGCCCGCGGCGGGCACGCCCACGCAGACGCCTCCGCGCGGATCGTCGTCGGAGGCGGCCTCGCGGATGCCCTCCAGCGACGCGTCGGTGAGCAGCAGCCCCTCGGTCATGCCGTAGGGAGTGCGGGCGGAGGCGTTCGGCATGAGCGCCTGCGCCTCGCCGAGCAGTCCCGCCGAGACGGGGGCGCCGGCCGAGAGGAAGGTGCGCACGCCGGCGAGGGCGCGGTGGTCGTCAGTGTCGAGCGCACCGGCGGTGGCCACGACGTTGGCCAGTGCGGCCGGCGAGAGGAACAGCACGGTCGCGTCGACCCGTGCGGCGGCCGCGGCGACGGCGGCCGCAGTGAGCGTCCGGGGCGCGGTGACGTCCATGTCCGGAGTGGCGGAGCGCGTGCCCAGCGCGGGACCGAGCAGGGCGAACGGCGCGAAGCCCGCGACGAGCCCGGTGCCTGGTCCGATCCCGTACTGGCGGGCGAGCGCGTCGCGGACGCCGGCGAGCTGGCGGTGCGTGTAGACGACGCCCTTGGCAGGGCCGGTCGAGCCGGAGGTGAACAGGATCGCGGCCACGGCGTCGGCGGCGGGCGCCTCGCCCAGCGCCTCCGGGTCGGCGGCCAGCTCGGCGCGGCCGAGCTCGATCAGCTGCCCGAGCGAGGTGTCGACCCCGAGGGCCGCGGCGGAGGCGCGGGGCAGGGTCTGCGTCGAGACCCGGCCGCCGGGCCAGCGGAGGGCCCGCGCGACGGTGAGGCCGGGCAGGGCGCCGACCACCAGATCCGGCCAGGCACCGCGGACCGCGCGGGTGAGACCGCGCAGGCCCAGGCCCGCGTCGGCGACGACGACGACGGCTCCGATGCGCAGGCACGCGTAGAGCAGCGCCGTCAGGTCGGCACCGGGCGGCACGAGGAGCGAGACGCGGTCGCCCGGGGAGACGCCGGAGGCGCGGAGCCCGGCGGCGAGCTCGCGGACCCGCTGCGAGAGCAGGCGCCACGAGACCGAGCGGGGCCCGCCGCCTCCGGGAGGCGCCATCTCGACCAGGGCGAGCGAGTCGTCCTGCGCATTGCGGTCGAGATGCGCCCAGAGCGGCTCGACCGGCGCGGTCGGGCGGCGGACGTCGGGGGCGGGGTCGCCGCCGAACGGCTCCTCGCCGTCGGAGAGGTCGCCCAGCCAGGTGAGGACGGCGGACGCGTAGTCGACGTCCTCGGCCACCAGGTGGCCCGCTCCCTCGTAGCGGTGGACCTGCGCGTGCGGGAGGCGGTCGACGAGGTCGTCGAGGTAGCGGTCGGAGAAGATCGGGTCCAGCGGGCCCCAGAGCATCAGGGCCGGCGTCGTCAGGGCGCTGACGCCCTCGGCGATGCGCTGCAGCTCCGGGTCGCTCGGGTGCGCGGAGTCGACCGGGATGTCGGCGACGAAGCCGCCCACTCCGCCGCGGCGCGACGCGGACCGGTAGGGCGCGCGGTACCCCTCCTTCACCGCGGAGGGCAGCGCGGGGTGCCCCAGCGCGAGGGTCGTCTCGAGGAAGGCCGGCGTGCCGACCGTCGAGGCGCCGAGCACGCCCGAGGCGAGCGCGAGCCGGAGCGGGGCCGGGATCGGCTCGTCGGCGCTCTGGTGGATCGCGGTGTTCAGGAGCATCGTGGCGCGCAGCTGCTCCGGGTGGTCCACCGCCCAGCCCAGCGAGACGACTCCGCCCCAGTCGTGGCCGAGGGTGACCACGTCGTCGAGGCCGAGCACGTCGGTGAGGTTGGCGAGCTCGCGCACGCGGTCGGCGAGCGTGTGCAGGGCGCCGGTCCGCTCGGAGAAGCCCATCTCGAGCTGGTCGACAGCGACCACCCGCCAGGCGGGGCCTCCGCGGCGGGCGGACTCGAGCGTGGCGGCCGCGAGGCGGCGCCAGAGGTAGGACCAGGTGGGGTTGCCGTGCACGCAGAGGACGGTGCCGACGGGCTCCGTGCCGAGGGCCTCGCCCGTGTCGAGCAGGTGCCAGCGGCGCGGCACGCCCTGGGCGTCCGGAGCGTCGACGAGGCGCGACCACGCAGGAGCGAGCCCGTCGAGCCCGGCCGGGGGCAGCTGCGCGGCGGCCGTGGAGCCGAGCGCTCCGCGGATCCGCTCGGCCGGGTGCGGCGCGGTCACCAGGCGATCTCGAGCATCGCGGTGTTGATGCCCGAGCCCACTCCGATGAGCAGCACCCGGTTGCCGGGCTGCAGGGTCTCGGCCTCCTGGGCCAGGGTGATCGGGATCGACGCCGGGCCGACGTTGCCGAGGGTGGGGTAGGTCGTGGGGACGCGGCTGCGGTCGATGCCGACGGCCTTCACCAGGGCGTCGGTGTGCACGTCCGACACCTGGTGCGTGATGTAGCGGTCCATCCCGCTCCAGTTCCAGTCGCGGGTGGCCTCCTTCCACGCCGAGAGGACGAGCTCCATGCCGCCCTTGAGCAGCGCCTTCGCGTCCGTGAACATGCCGTCGACGCTGCCGACGCAGAGCTCGTTGAACTGCGTGGCCGCGCGGGTGATGCCGCCGAGGATGCGGTGGCCCTTGGGGTGCTCGTCGGCCGGGCCGAGGACGGCCGCGGCGGCGCCGGAGCCGAGGGTCAGGCTCGCGAACTCGCTCATGAAGTCCTTGCGCTTGACGCCCTCGCGGCTCAGGCGCTCGATGGTGTTGACCTGGATCTCGTCGGCGTCCTCGCCGTCGATGATGAGCGCGTAGCGGATCTGGCCGGAGTCGATCAGCTGCGCGGCGAGGGTCATGCCGTTGACGAAGCCGAGGCACGCGTTCGCGATGTCGAAGTTGATGGCCGACGAGGGCAGGCCGAGCCCGTGGTGCAGGCGCACGGCGACCGAGGGCTCGAGGTGCTTGCGGGTCACCGACGTGTTGATGATCAGGCCGATCTGGTCGGCGCGGACGCCGGCCTCGGCGAGAGCGCGCTTGCCCGCGTCGATCGCCGCTCCGTCGAAGCCCTGCTCGGTGCCCCAGTTGCGGCGCTCCTGCACTCCGGCGACGCGCTGGAGGAGCCCGGTGGGGAGCCGCAGGCGCTTGAGCGCCGGAGCGAGCCGCGCCTCGATCTCGGCCGAGGTGGTCACGCGCGGAGCCAGCGTGGTCGCGACGGACAGCAATGCGACGTTGCGGTGCGTGGTCGTTGCGTTTCCGTCCAACGGAACTCCCTGTCGAGTTGTCGATCCTGGCATGTGCCTCCGTGATTTTACGCTGTCGTTCAGGCTGCGCTTCCTGGACGCCCGCTGGGCGGTCGCGGAACGCGTCCTCGGCGGCCCGGCGGAGGCTCCTCCCCCGGAACGACGGGCGAGGAGCCGCCGAGGCCACACGCGACGCGCGGTGTCAACCCACCCGCCGGGGCGTCAGGTCCCCATCGCCCACGGCTCGCGATCGCCGCGGAGGCGGGCGGCGAGCGCCATCGCCTGCTCATCGGTCAGGGTCGCGACGTAGTCGACCACACCGCGTCCCCGGCCGAGCCGCTGCAGCGCGGCCGGGTCGGAGGTCGGCCGGCCGCGCTCGTCCGCCGGGAGCCAGTCGGGGTGGTCGGCGCGCAGGCGGAAGTAGCCGTCGGTCGCGAGCTCGATCAGGTCGAGCAGCTTCTGCGGAGCCCGCGAGCCGTCGCGCGGATCCTCGAGCCAGGCGTCGAGGTGGGTCACCAGCGTCTCGAGCACCTGCGACTGGCCGCGCTGGTAGGTGGCGAAGTCCGGCCGGTCGATCACGAAGCGGGTGTGCACGAACTTCAGCACGGCCACGTCGTGCCAGGCGTCGGGGAGGAGGGAGAGGTGGCCCGAGCGCACGTTCGGCTCGGCGAGCACCACCACGGAGCGCTGCAGGCGGCCGATCCAGGAGGAGACGAACGCCTCGATCGCGCGCTCGGTGCGCGTCGATCCGTCGAACGGGAGCGCGAGGAGCCCCTCGACCAGCTCGGTCGACACCCGCTCCACGGAGGCGCGGAAGTGCTCGTCGCTCGCGATCCACGGGTCGCGGGCCACGAGCCTCCGGCGGAGCATCTCGAGCGAGTGCCCGGGGGCGCGCGCCCACAGCTCCTCGGCGTCGAGGGCGGCGAGCGCGTTCTGCTCGCGGAGGAAGGCGCGGAACTCCACGGCGACGGCCGCCTGCTGCAGCACTCCCGCGCGGTAGAAGTCGTCGAGGTCGTGCAGCGAGTAGGCGATGTCGTCGGCGACGTCCATCACCGAGCACTCGAGGGTCTGCTGCCAGGGGGCGATCGCGGCGAAGCCGGAGCGGGCGTCGAGCAGGTCGTCGAGGTCGAGCGTGTACGCCGAGAACTTCGGCGGTGCGGTCTCCCACCGGCTGGCGGTCGAGCCGCGGGGCAGCTCGGTCGGGTCGGCGGAGTCGATGCCGGGGCGGTGGACCGTCCGCCCCCACGGGTACTTGAGCACGGCGGCACGGGAGGCGGCGGTGAGGTTCAGCCCCACCTCCACCGTCTCGCAGACGTCGAGCTCGGAGAGGATCCGGAACGACTGCGCGTTGCCCTCGAAACCCTCCGCGAGCCCCAGCCGCTCGCGCGCGAGGCGGTCGAGCGCCTGCTCGCCGAGGTGGCCGAACGGAGGGTGGCCGAGGTCGTGCGCGCTGGCCGCGGCCTGCACGACCACCGGGTCGCAGCCGCCGAGCCGCTCGACCAGCTCGCGCTGGGCGGGATCGGTGGTGGTCAGCTGCATCGCGATCGCGCGGGCGACCGCGGTGACCTTGATCGAGTGCGTGAGCCGGTTGTGCACGACCTGGCCGACGCCCGAGGGCGAGATGACCTGGGTCACCGCGGAGAGGCGGGCGAAGTAGGGCGAGAAGCGGATCCGCTCCAGGTCGACGCGGTACTCGGGGTACTCCTCGCCGGTGGCGAACCGGTCGACGGGCTCGGGGATGCGCCGGTCGCGGCGGTGGTCGTGCGGGGCCGAGGCCCGCGGGGCCGTCGTCTCGGGGAGTGCCGGCTCGCTCATGGCTTCACCCTAATCAGGGGCGCGGGGGCGGAGGGACCGCGCCGCTCCGGCGGTCGGCGTCGCTCCTCCGGTCGGCGTCGCTCCTGCGGCGAGACACCGCGTCCGCCGGCGAGGCACCGCGGGGACGGCGGCGCCTCGGGGAGCGCACGAACACCTCGGCGGTCCGGTGGGCGAGGCCGGCGCCTCGGCGGACGCCGGGACGCCCCGCGGCAGCCCGGCCGACGGGCGAACAGAAGACGGGGGGCGCGGCCTCCCGTCAGGCGGACTGCTCGCGCGGAGCGACGGCGAGGTGCACGGCCGCGGCGACGACCGCGCCGAGGACGTAAGCCGCGATGTCGAGCCAGGAGAAGGTGGTGCCGACGACGAGGCGGAGCGGCGCCCACAGCTCGACCAGGCGCGCCGCGACTCCGATCGCCTGCAGCTGCTCCATCGCGATCGACCAGGCCAGCGCGATCCCGGCAGCCGTCGCGCCCGGGATGCGCGGCAGGAGCACCGCGATCAGCAGCGCCACCAGCACGACGTAGGCCACTCCGCCGGCGAGGTCGGCGAGCAGCCCCGTGAGCACGAACCGCAGCGCCAGGCCCAGGCCGAGCACGGCGACGGCCGCGAGGGCGAAGCGGAGCCGCGCCCTCACCGGGCACGCTCCTCGAGGGCGCGCTGCAGGCGGTCGAGAGCGAGGAGGAACGTGCGGTCGTCGGCCACGCGCCAGCCGAGAGCGGCCGGGGCGGCGACGACCAGGGGCACGAGGACGGTGCGCGGGCGCCGCCTCGCCGCACGCAGGACGGCGGAGGCGGGCGGCGGCGCGAGGACCGCCAGGACCAGCGCGCGGACCCGGTGGGCACCCGAGGGCGAGGTGCCGACGCCCACCGAGACGATCCGATCCCACTCGGCGATGCGCAGGGCGTCTGCGCGCTCGGCGGCGAGCTCGAGTCCGTCGCGGCCGACGGCCAGCACCGCGGCGGCGGCGGCCGGAGCGGCGGAGGCGGGTGCCGCGATCCGGCGCAGCGCCCGGGCGAGCTCGGGAGTGCGCAGGACGGCGAACCCCTCGGTGACGGCGGCGAGCGCCGCCAGCCGGCGCTGCCGCTCCGGGGCGGCCTGACGGACCCGGGCCCGGACGGCGGCCGGGGCGGGCAGGGGCGCGGCGAGCAGCGCGGTCGGCTCGAACCGCGTGCGCGGGGGCAGCGGGACCGCCGGCGGTGTGCGCGGCGGGGGCTCGCCCCAGTGCGGCGTCGATGCGGGATCCATGCGCCCCTCCCTCCTCGCGCGGCTCCGAGCCGCCCCTGAGATCATCCCTCCTCCGCCCTCCCGCCTTGCCGAGAGGGCTCGGCGGGCTTACCATGGAGTACCCCCCGGGGGTATGCCGCGACCGGCGTGCCGACCGGACGCCCACCGGGCCGATCGACCGGATCGGACCGGACGCACGACACAGGAGGACCCATGAGCACCAGGATCGACCTCGGCCTGACCGCGAGCGGATCGACGGGAGGGTGCGGCTGCGGCGGAGGCGGTGCCTGCGCGTGCGGCGGCCACGGCGGCGCCGGCCGCTCCGACGCCGGCCACGCGGCGCAGGGCTCCCTGTCCGCCGCGTCCGTGCAGAGCTTCGGCGTCGCGGGCATGACCTGCGAGCACTGCGTCCGCAGCGTCACCGAGGAGCTCGCCGCCTACCCCGAGGTCTCGGCGGTCGACGTGTCCCTCGCCCCCGACGGGGTCTCGACCGTCACGGTCGGCTCCTCCCGGCCGCTCGGCCGCGAGGAGATCGCCGCCGCCGTCGCCGACGCGGGCTACCGCCTCGCTCCCCTGAGCTGACGTGGCCGAGACCACCGGCACCCCGCTCGAGCTCGCCATCGGAGGGATGACCTGCGCCTCCTGCGTCGCGCGGGTCGAGAAGCGCCTCGACGCGCTCCCCGGAGTCCACGCGACCGTCAACCTCGCCCTCGAGCGCGCGACGCTGACCCTCCCGCCCGGCACGACTCCGGCCGACGCGATCGCCGCCGTCGAGGCCGCGGGCTACAGCGCGACGGTCCCCTCCACCGGCGAGGCGGCTCCCGCGGAGGAGCAGGAGGAGCAGAGCGACGACGACCGCGAGCGGCGCGCCCTGCGCACCCGGCTCCGCGTCTCCGCCCTGCTCGCCGTGCCGGTGGTCCTGCTCTCGATGATCCCGCCGCTGCAGTTCGCGAACTGGCAGTGGCTGTGCCTCGCCCTCGCCTCGCCGGTCGCGGTCTGGGGCGCGCTCCCCTTCCACCGCAACGCCTGGCGGGCGCTGCGGCACGGCTCCACCACCATGGACACCCTGATCAGCCTCGGTGTCAGCGCCTCCTTCGCCTGGTCGGTCTGGGCTCTGTTCCTCGGCGACGCGGGGCGGCCCGGCATGAGCATGCCGTTCGAGCTGCTGGGCAGCCGCTCCGGCCACGACGAGATCTACCTCGAGGTCGCCGCCGCCGTCCCCGTCCTCGTGCTGGCCGGCCGCTACCTGGAGGCGCGGTCGAAGCGCGACGCCGGTGCGGCGCTCCGGGCGCTCCTCCGCCTCGGCGCGAAGGACGCCGTGCGCATCGCCGCCGACGGGCAGGAGGAGCGCGTGCCCGCGTCCTCGCTCGCCGTCGGCGACCTCCTCCGCGTGCGCCCCGGCGAGACCGTCGCCGCCGACGGCACCGTGCTCGAGGGCTCGAGCGCGATCGACGCGAGCATGCTCACCGGCGAGAGCGTGCCGGTCGAGGTCGGCCCGGGCTCGACCGTGACCGGCGGAGTGCTCAACGCCCACGGCCTGCTCACCGTCCGCGTCGACCGCGTCGGCTCCGAGACCACGCTCGCGCGGATGGGCCGCCTCGTCTCGGACGCGCAGGCCGGCAAGGCGCGCATCCAGCGGCTCGCCGACCGCGTCTCCTCCGTCTTCGTGCCGGTCGTGGTGGTGCTCGCCCTGGCCACCCTCGCCGGCTGGCTGATCGCCGGCGCCGACCTCGCCGCCGCCGTCTCTCCCGCCGTCGCCGTCCTCGTCGTCGCCTGCCCGTGCGCGCTGGGCCTGGCCACCCCGACCGCCGTCCTCGTCGGCACCGGCCGCGGCTCCCAGCTCGGGATCCTCCTCCGCGGGCCGGAGGTGCTCGAGGCCGGGCGCCGGATCGACACGGTCGTGCTCGACAAGACCGGCACGCTCACCACCGGCGCGTTCCAGGTCGTCGAGTCCAGCGACGACGAGAGCCTGCGGTTGCTCGCCGCCGTCGAGCGCGGGTCGGAGCATCCGCTCGCCGCGGCGATCGTGGCCGGGGCCGCGCACCTCGACGTCCCCGAGGCGACCGGATTCCGCTCCAGCACCGGGTTCGGCGTGCGTGCCCGGGTCGAGGGCCGCCTGGTCGTCGCCGGCCGGCTGCGCTGGCTGGAGGAGCAGTGGGGCTTCGCGCCGGGCGGTCTCGCCGAGCGCGCCGAGCGAGCGACCGCCGAGGGCGGCACCGTCGTCGGCGTCGGCTGGGAGGGGGCGCTTCGCGGCTTCGCGGTCCTCCGCGACGAGCCGAGGCCGGAGGCGTCCCGCACCGTCCGCGCCCTGCGCGAGCGGGGCCTGCGGGTGATGGTGCTGACCGGCGACAACCCGCGGGCGGCGCAGGCCGTCGCCTCGGCCGTCGGCATCGACGAGGTCGTCGCCGAGGTGCTGCCGGAGGAGAAGCTCGCCCTGATCGAGCGGTTGCGCGCGGAGGGCCGCCACGTCGCCTTCGTCGGCGACGGCGTGAACGACGCCGCCGCGCTGGCCGCCGCCGACGTGGGGATCGCGATGGGCGCCGGATCGGACGCGGCGATCGAGGCGAGCGACATCACCCTCGTCGGCGACGACCTCGGCCGGGTGCCCGACGCCCTGCGCCTCGGGCGCCGCACCCTCGCGGTCATCCGGGGCAACCTCTTCTGGGCCTTCGCCTACAACGTGGCCGCGATCCCGCTCGCGATGGCCGGACTCCTGGGGCCGCTCGTGGCCGGCGCCGCGATGGCGTTCTCGAGCGTCTTCGTCGTGCTGAACAGCCTGCGGCTGCGGTCGTTCCGCTGAGTCCCGGCGGGCCGTCCGGAGTTCCCTCGCGGAGCTCTTGACGGCCCGCCCGCAGGTGGCGAGGGTGAGCGCATGAGCCTCTTCATCACCTGCCCGGTCGACGACGTCGAGCGCGCCACCGCCTTCTACACCGCGCTCGGCTGGACCCTGAACGCCGAGATGTCCCGCGAGGACGTCTCCTGCTTCGGGATCGGTCCCGACACGTCCGTCATGCTGGCGAGCCGCGCGATGTACGAGAGCGTCGGCGCCACCGAGGAGCTGATCGGCGCCCCCGGCACCCCCTCGAAGGTGACCGTCTCGTTCGACCTCGACAGCCGCGAGGCCGTCGACGAGCTCGTCGAGCGGGCCGCCGCCGCGGGAGGCCGGATCGGCGACACCGACGACTACTCCTTCATGTACCAGCGCCAGTTCGACGACCTCGACGGCTACCACTACTCCCCGTTCTGGATGAAGCCGGGCGGCGACGCGGCGGAGTGACGGGGCGGCGCGGCCTCACTCCGCGTGCCGCAGGCGGTGCCGCCGGACCGCGGCCCGGTTCGCACAGCGGACGGAGCAGTACCGCTGCCGGCCGTTCCGCGTCACGTCGACGACGACGTTCCGGCAGTGGTCGCCCGGCGCCCGACCGGCCTCGCACCGCAGGAGGCGGCTCATCCCCCGGGTCGTCAGGTGCAGCGCCGTGCCCACCGCGATCACGGCGTGGAGGACGTGCGCCAGGGACTGGTCCTGGTCGCGGTAGTGCAGGTGCCAGCCCTCGTCGTCGTGGTCGGTCAGGCGCGGATACGCGGCGATCGCGGCCATCTGGCGGTTCAGCGACGTCGCCCGGTCGCTCGGAGTCGGCGCGTCGACCACTTCCAGCCACTCGTCGATCACGTCGCGTGTCCTGGCGTGGTCGTCCGGGCCGGACTCGAAGGCCATCGTCATGCCGAACTCGCGCGTGCGCGCCTCGATGCCCGCGCGGTCGGACGGCCAGTCGTTCGCGAGGGAGGCGGCGAGCAGGACCGCGTACTCGCCGTAAGGGTTGAGCTGCATAAGACCATGACAGCACAGTGGCTCCCATGCGCACCTCCACACCCTCCCCGCACCCCTCCGAGCCGCTCGCCCCCGCCGTCGATCCGCACGAGCACGGCTGGACGACCGAGTCGGCCCACCGGACCAGCGAGGGCGTCGTCGTGTACGTCCGCTGCGTCGGCTGCGGGACGCGGCGCGTGGACGTGCGGACCGGGCACCAGGATCCCCCTGCCGCTCTCAGCCGCGTCCTGCCCGCCTCCGACGACCGCTCCCGCCGTGGAGCAGAGGGAGGATGAGGGCATGATCGCCGACCTGACCCTCCCCTGCGACGCCGGCCCCGGGGAGAGGAGCCTCCTCCTCCGGCGTGCGGTGCTCGACGACCTCCCCGCGATCGTCAGGCTCCTCTCCGACGACCCGATCAGCGCCGGGCGCGGAGACGTCGCCGCCGAGGAGGACGGGGCCGCCTACGAGGCCGCCTTCCGGAGCATCGCGCGGGACCCGGGCAACGATCTCGTGGTCGCGGTGGACGGCGCCGGAGCCGTGGTCGGCACGCTGCAGCTGACCGTGATCCCCGGGATGGCGCGCCGCGGCAGCTCCCGCCTGCTCGTCGAAGCGGTCCGGGTGGCGAGCGCCGAGCGGTCGGCCGGGATCGGCACGGCCCTGATGCGCTGGGTGCTGGACGTCGCTGCGATCGAGCTCCGCACGCCGCTCGTCCAGCTGACCTCGGACGCCGCCCGCACCGACGCCCACCGCTTCTACCTGCGCCTGGGCTTCGTCGACTCGCACGTGGGCTTCAAGCGCCGCGTCGAGCTGCCGGGCTCGTAGTGGCGGTGCGGGCAGCCCGTCCGGACGCCTGATCGGCGTGTCCCCGCAAGCACGACCGGCGCAGGAGGGGACGCCCCGAGCGGAGGCCCGGACGGCACTGCTCGCCTCTCCCCGGCCGACGTGATTGGCTGGCCCGATGAGAACCGAGACCCGCCAGGGCGTCCCCCTCCTGCTCGTCGACGACGACGGAGGCGCGCTCTCGACCCCGGACGACGCGATCGCGCTGATCGGCGAGACCTACGGCGGCGACGTCGAGACGATCGTGGTGCCCGTCGGCCGGCTCGACCCCGAGTTCCTCCGCCTGCGCTCCGGCATCGCCGGCGAGTTCGTGCAGAAGTTCGTCTCGTACGGCAAGCGGCTGGTGATCCTCGGCGACGTCAGCGGGCCGGTGGCGGAGTCGAGCGCGCTGCAGGCCTTCTTCATCGAGTCGAACCGCGGCGACCACCTCTGGTTCGCCGCCGACCTCGAGGCGCTCGACGCCCGCCTCCGCAGCTCCGGGACCGCGACCGAGCCCGGCGCCGACGGCGGAGTGGAGCCGACGCCCGGCCCCGCCCGCTGATGCCCCTGCTCCAGCCCGGCCCCGACGGCTCTCCACCCGAGGTCGACGGTCCGGTCCGCCTCCTCCTTCTCGCCGACACGCACCTCCCGAAGCGGGCGAAGGCCCTCCCGGACGAGGTGTGGCGCGCGGTCGACGAGGCCGACCTGGTCGTGCACGCGGGCGACTGGGTCGACGAGGCGACCCTGGACTCGCTGGAGGAGCGGGCGGCGCTCCTGCTGGCCGTGTGGGGCAACAACGATCCGGAGCCGCTGCGCGCCCGCCTGCCCGAGGTCGCGCGCGCCCGCGTCGCCGGCCTCGACGTCCGCGTGGTGCACGAGACCGGAGCGGCGACCGGCCGCGAGACCCGCGCCGACGCCGCCCATCCGGGTGCCGACGTGCTCGTCTTCGGACACAGCCACATCCCCTGGGACACCGTCTCCCCGGCGGGTCTCCGCCTGCTCAATCCGGGCTCCCCGACGGATCGGAGGCGCCAGCCGGCCTGCACCTTCCTGACCGCCGTCGCCGACGACGGAGGGCTCCGCGACGTGCACCTGACCGCCCTGCCGCTCCGGGCACGAACCAATCCCGGCGGCGGCGCAAGGGGGTCACAGAGCATTTAGGTCGGCCTAAGCTCACCTGGATGAGCAGCTCACACGACCACCCCGACTCCGCGCACCTGCGCCCGGAGGGTCTCGACGACGCCACCGTGGCGGCGCTCGGGAAGCTCTCGGAGGCGCTCGAGACGGTCGAGCACGCCCGCGGTCTGCTCTACGGCTTCCACCGGCTCACCGGCGCGGCCGACCTCGCTCTGGGCGAGGCCGTCGACGCGCTGCGCGAGGCCGGCCACGCCGCGACCGCCGAGCGGATCGAGGCCGAGCTCGTCGGCCGCAACGTCATCGAGGGGCGCTGGACCTTCCAGATCGTCGAGGACTACGACGACACCTACTACGCCGCGTTCCGGGAGCAGGAGCGCGCCGCGCGCGACGAGCTCGCCGGCGGACGCCGCCACCTCTTCGAGTCCGAGATGAAGGAGGACCGCCGCTCCGGCGGCCGCCGCCACCACGAGTCGCGCCCGGAGGCGGGCTCGTGAACGCCGTCATCCGGATGCACGCCTCGTCGCTGCGGGTCAAGGCGGTCACGCCCGGCCGCGGCGGACGCGGCACGCCTCCCGAGCCCGAGGCGACGATGCGGCGCACCACGCTCAGCATCGACGGCCGTCGCTTCCTCCTCGCCGTCTCCCTCGACACCGAGGAGCTCGAGAAGCGCCTGGTCGAGGCCGTGCGCAACCGCGGCGACATGGTGAGCTTCACGGTCGCCGGCGAGCGCGAGGTCTGCGTGCTGGTCTCCCCGGGCGTCGCGGTCATCCTCGAGCACGAGGACGTCCCGGTCGAGGATCCGGACGCCGAGGACGCGCCGATCCTGTACGACGACGTCGAGTACCTGACCTGATCCGTCGGCGGCCGGTCCCGGCCGCCGGTCCGGGCGCGGCCTCTCGACTCGGGTCGTCCGTCCGCTCAGACCGCCCCGGTGCTCGCCCACAGGTGGAACGCCGCGTGCGCCCGGTGCGGCCGCCACGCCTGCGACGCCGCCTCCGCCTCCGCCGTGCTCACCCGGCCGAGCGCCTTCCGCAGCACCAGGTCGCCGGCGGGGAAGGCGTCCGGATCGCCGAGGAACCGGAGCGCGAGGTAGTCGGCCGTCCACGGCCCGATGCCCGGGATCGCGAGGAGCGCGCGCCGCTGCTCCGGCAGGTCGCCCGCGCGGTCGAGCACGGGTCCGGCGGCGAAGGCCTCGGCGACGGCCCGGACCGTCCGCGCCCGGGCGTTGGTGATCCCGATCGCCGAGCGCAGCGCCTCGAACTCCGGCGCGAGCAGGGCGGCGGGTGCCGGGAACGCCAGCAGACCGCGCTCCCCCGGGGCGCCGAAGGCCGCGGCGGTCCGTCCGCCGAAGGTCCGGGCCGCGGCGACGGACACCTGCTGGCCGAGGACCGCCATCACCGCCGCCTCGAACGCCTCCGGGTACTGCGTCGCGCGCAGCCCCGGCCGGGCCGCGACGGAGCGGGCGAGCAGCGGGTCCCGCGAGAGCTCGGCGCCGATCGCCACCACATCGGAGTCGAGGTCGAACCAGGCACGGACGACCGCGGCCGCCGGCGTCAGCACGTCCGGCTCCGCCTCCACCCGCAGCCCGGTCTCCGTCACCTCGAGCACGATCGGCCGCGGCGCCCCGTCGAGGGTGAGCAGGCGCTCCAGGCGTCGGCCGTCGGCCGAGACCCGCTCCACTCCGGGGAGGGCGTGGTTGCGGAGGAGGCTCGCGGCGCCGGCTGAGTCGAAGGGCCCGAGGGCCGGCAGGTCGAGGGAGGACGTCTCGTTCAGGGGAGCAGGACCGTCTTGCCGCGCGCGCGGCCCGACTCGACGAGGGCGAGCGCGGCGGCCGCCTCGGTCAGCGGGAAGGAGGGCCCGAGCACGACCTCGAGCTCCCCGCGACCGGCGCGGTCGAGCAGGCCCGGCCGGGCGGCGTCGCGGAGCGCGGTGCCGGGATCGGCTCCCGGTCCGCCGCCGAGCATCAGGATCCCGCCGAGGCGGGCGGCGTGCTCGAAGCCGGCGACGGTGGCGATGCGCGAGCGGTCGGCGACCAGTGCCACCGAGGCGTCCAGCGCCTCGTCGATGCCCGCCGTGTCCAGCGCGACGTCGACGCCGCCGGGGGCCAGGACGCGCACGCGCTCCTCCAGCCCGGCGCCGTAGCGGACCGGCTCCGCGCCGAAGCGGCGGACGACCTCCTCGCCGCGCTCGCTCGTGGTGCCCAGCACCCGAGCTCCGCGGGCGACCGCGAGCTGCACAGCGAGCGAACCGACGGCTCCGCTCGCCCCGTGCACCAGGACGGTGTCCCCGGAGGAGACGCGGGTGGCCTCGACGAGGTGCTCGGCGGTCGTCCCGGCCAGCAGCAGGCCCGCGGCCGCCGCCCAGCCGAGCCCGGCGGGCTTGGGCAGGACCGCGCTCGCGGGCGCGACCAGCTCGGCGGAGTAGCCGCCGGAGACCCGGAACGCCACGACCTCGTCGCCCACCAGGATCGGGCCGAGCGGCCCCTCGGCCCCTTCACCGACCGCGGTCACGACTCCGGAGACCTCGCTGCCCGGCCGGACCGGCACCCGTCCGCGCCCGAACATCCCGCGCAGGAGCTTCGCGTCGGCCGGGTTCACGCCCGCTGCGCGCACCGCGATCCGCACCCTGCCGGGCGTCGGCTCCCCCGGATCGACCTCGACGGCGCGCAGCGCCTCCGGCCCGTCGAATCCCTCGGCCTGCATCGCGACGACCATGCGTCCGCCTCCCGTCCCCGGGCGCCTGCGCACCCGAGCGCGACGCTAGCAGCAGCGTCCGACCCCCGGACCCCCTGCGGCAAGCGCGGCAGCCGACCGAGAACGCCCGTTCTGGTACCGCCTACCATGGAGGGATGTCCCCGATCCTCGACGAGCGCCCTCCCCGCGAGGCGATCCTCGCGGCCGCCGACCGGCTCTACTACGAGCGCGGCATCCAGTCCGTGGGGATGGACGAGCTCCGCACGGCCGCGGGCGTCTCGCTGAAGCGCCTCTACTCGGAGTTCCCGAGCAAGGAGTCGGTGGTGGTCGCCGTCCTGCACGGCCGGCACGAGCAGTGGACCCTCGGCGTGACCACCCGGGTCGCCGCGGCGGACGGACCTCGCGGCAAGCTGCTCGCGATCTACGACTTCCTCTTCGACTGGTTCTCCGAGGACTCGTTCCGCGGCTGCGGCTTCATCAACGCCTTCGGGGAGCTCGGCTCGTCGAACCCGATGGTCGCCGAGATGGCGCGCGACCACAAGGAGACGTTCCAGCGCTTCCTCGCGACCCTCGCCGAGGAGGCGGGTGGCGGCGCCGAGCTCGCCGCGCAGCTCGCGATCCTCGCCGAGGGCGCCCAGACCACCGCGGCCATCGCCGGAACCCCGGAGGCCGCCCTGCACGCGCGTCGCGCCGCCGAGATCCTCATCGACGCGGAGACGCGCCCCGTCTGAGGCACGCCGCGCGCGGGATCAGGCCTCGCCGCCCCCGGGCGGGCCGACCACCAGCAGCGCCGCGAAGACGACGGCGACCAGAGCCAGGACCAGCGCCCCGGCGAGCACGGGCCGCGCGAGCGCCCAGCGGAGGAGCCGGCTCGTCACGCGCCGGTCCCGCGGGTCGTCCGTGGCGTGCGTCCGCCACGGGCCCTCCAGCAGGCCGCGGCGCTCGAAGCCGCGCTCCAGCGGGACCGTCGCGTAGGGCACGACCGCGCTGACGACCGCGAGCGCCGTCGCGCCCGCCGACCACCGCTGGTTCACCGCGAGCACCAGGGCCGCGGCTCCGTAGGCGAGGAACGCGAACCCGTGGATCGGCCCGGCGACGCTCACCGGCCAGTCGCCGGCTCCGGCCGCGTACTTCAGCAGCATCCCCACGATCAGGAGAGTCCAGGTCACCGCCTCGACGATCGACAGCAGGCGGAAGAGGCGGCGCGGGCTCATGGGATCGGCTCCGTTCGGTCCGCGGCGACGCGGCTCGGGGTCGGTCGAGGGTCGCCCGGAGCCTACGGGAGCACGCTCGCGAGGAACCTGAGCGGACGAGGACCGCTCGGGGCGCTCAGCCCAGCCAGCCGGTGAGCGAGAGGGCCGTCACCGCGCCGACCAGGCCCGCGGCGACGAGGGCGACCGTGCCCGTGACTCCGCTGCGGGAGGGGGCTGCGGCGGGGCCGCCGGCCAGGCGCGCCCAGAGCCGGCGTGCCACCTCCTCGGCGGAGGGGCGGTCGGCCGGATCGAGAGCGGTCATCGCGGTCAGCAGCTCGCGCCACTCCGCCGGGACCGTCTCCGGGACGACGGGCGCGTGGTGGAGGCGCTGGATCGAGATCTCGAGCGTCGTGCCGGTGTAGGCCCTGCGGCCCGAGACGGCCTCGAGGAGGACCAGACCGAGCGAGTAGACGTCGGACTCCGGTCCGACCGGGCCGGAGCCGAGGCTCTCGGGGCTGAGGTACGCGGCGGTGCCCACCAGCACGTCGGAGCGGGTGAGCCGGGCGTCGTCGACCGAGCGGGCGATCCCGAAGTCGCTGAGCTTGGCCTCGTGCGCGGAGAAGCCGGATGCGGTGGCGCGCGAGCGGACGAGGACGTTCTCGGGCTTCACGTCGCGGTGGAGGACGCCCTGCGCGTGCAGGTGCGCGAGAGCATCGGCCACCTGGGCGCCGACCTCCGCGATGAGCCGCTGGTCGCCGGAGGCGAACCAGTCGGCCGCTGGGTCGCTGCGGTCGAAGTACTCGAGGACGAGGAACGCGAGGTCGCCCTCCTCGCCGGGGATCTCGCCCTGGTCGAGGACGTCCACCACGGACGCGTGACGCGAGTCGATCAGGAAGCGGATCTCGCGCTCGCGACGCGCCCGCTCGTTGGGGGTGTCCGGGACGTCGCGGTGGACCTTGACCGCGACCTGGCGGGCGAGGCGGAGGTCGCGGGCGCGGTAGACGACGGCGCTGCCGCCCTCCCCCACCCGCTCGAGCACGAGGTAGCGACCGGCCAGGGTGGAGCCGACCAGCGGATCCACGACGTCGGCGGGGAGCGGCTGCAGGCGGTCGAGTTCGTCCAGCACGGGCAGCTCCCTTCGCGAATGAGTCACTAGCTCGTCTAACTAGTAGTCCCTTCGTAGTGGTCGCCGCCCTTCCAGGCAAGCACCTCGGGGGAGGTTGGCTTGTCTAGATGTTCTTGCTACGAGACTGTCTAGACTGTTCGGCATGGATGAGGTCACGCTGAAGCGACCCGGGGCCTTCTGGTTCTCGGGTGAGGCGACCGAGCCCGGAGCGGTGGAGGTCCTCGCCGCGATGCGCGCCTTCCGCACGGCGGAGGCCGCGATGCGCCGACGGACCCGCGGATCCATGGGCATGGGCGAGAACGACCTGCTGGCCGTGCAGTTCCTCATGCGCCGCCAGCAGAAGGGCGTGCACGTCAGCCCGAAGGACCTGGCCTCCTACCTCGGCATCTCCTCCGCCTCCACGACCGTGCTGATCGACCGGCTGGTCAAGAGCGGGCACGTGGTCAGGGAGCCGCACCCGAGCGACCGCCGGGCCATCCGCATCGTCGCCACCCCCACCTCCCACCGCGAGGTGCGCGAGACGCTCGACGAGATGCACCGCCGCATGCTCGAGGCGGCCGAGACGCTCAACCCCTCCGAGGCCGGGACCGTCATCCGCTTCCTGCAGACGATGCGCGACATCGTCGAGCGCCCGGCCGACTCCGAGACGGTCGACGCCGCCCAGAAGCTCGCGGGCGAGCCGATCGGCGAGTACGCCGACGGCGTGCTGGAGCAGCGCCGCGCCTGACCGGCGTCCCCGCGGCCGTGGCCGCGCGTCCCCAGGAGTTCACTCCGAGGGTCTTCTGCCGCGCCCCGGATCCGTCGGAGAATCGAGTCGTCCGGCGGCGATGGACAGAAAACGCACTCCGCGACGTAAGTAGCTAGCTCAACTAGTAGGAAGTCTTTCTAGCGATATAGAGTGACGGACGTCAGCCATTCGCACGTCAGATCGGAGCACACCATGGGCAACATCCTGTACGGCACTCCCCCCGCCGCCATCGAGGTCGAGGACCGCGCCCTCGCCCACCTCCAGATCGTCATCATCAACAAGTTCCGCCGCGACGAGCGCTTCCTGCTCACCCTCGACGCGAGCCCCCAGGCCGGCACCGGCCGCCGCGGCGTGTGGATGCACCCGACCATCCCGATCCAGTTCGAGTTCAAGGGCAGCCGCCAGCCCACGATCAACCCGGAGTGGGTCGAGGCCCTCATGGAGCGCGCCAACAGCGGCGCCGGCCTCCGCATCGTGCCCGAGCCGACGAGCAACGCCGCCGTTCCGCTGCGCCGCGCCGAGCCCGCCGCCTGACCCTCCGCGCCGGAGCCGCTCCCGATCAGGCTCCGCCGCCGCACACCGACACGACCCGCCTTCCCGCCCGGGAGGCGGGTTCCGTCGTCTCCGGGTCTCAGAACCCCGGGAGCGCGCTCGCAAGTGGTTGACATCCCGCGCCACGGTCAGGGTCGCAGTCCTACACTGCTCCTGCGGCACGGGGTCGTTCCGGCGGGCTCGTCCCTGCTGTCGCACGCATGACCGGCCGCCGGCCGCTCGGGCCCCCCTCTCGAGCGACCGGCGGACGGCTGCGCGGCGCACCCGAAGCGCCGTCCGCGAGGTCCGCCGGAACCAGGAGCGGCCAGATGACCCACGGAACGAACAGCCTCACCACCACCGTCGACGAGGTGCGCCCGGGCGACCTCTTCTGCGCCGTCGTCGCCCACGAGACCGAGCAGTGGCGCGTCGTCGCCGTCCTCGGCATCCGCGTCCTCGCCGAGCGGGTCGCCGGAGGAGACCGCCGCAGCTTCACGCTCCGCTTCGTGCGCCACCAGCTCTCGCCGGACGTGCTCATCGCGAGGGGCGCCGCAGCGAACCGCTAGGGGATCAGGCGCTCCGCGCGGTAGCGGTCGAAGAGCGCCGTGAAAGAGTCGACCGTCCGGTGGAACGCCGTGAAGCCGGCGAGGCGGGACTTGCCGATGTCGGTGACGACCTCGAGGTTCCGGCCGAGGTCGGCGTCGGTGTGCCACCAGGAGGCGACGCGGGAGAGGTCGGGCTCGATCAGCCCGTGCTCGTCGACGAGGCGCCGCCAGACGGGCTCGGCATCGGCCATCTGCTGCTCGAGCGGCTGCGGCTCCTCCCCCGGGCCGACCGGCTCGACGCCGAAGTGCTCCGCGATCCGGGTCCACATCCAGCGCCAGCGGAAGACGTCGCCGTTGACCACGTTGAAGGCCTGGTCGCGGCCCGCCTCCGACGTCGACGCCCAGAGCATCTGCTCGGCGAGGATCGTCGCGTCGGTCATGTCGGTGAGTCCGTTCCACTGCGTGAGCGAGCCGGGGAACACGAACGGGGTGCCCTCGGCACGGTGGATCGACGCCGCGACCGCGAGGGTCAGCCCCATGTTCATCGCGTTGCCGACGGCGTGCCCGATGACCGTGTGCGAACGGTGCACCGACCAGGTGAACCCGGCGCGCCCGGCCGCGGCGAAGAGCTCGTCCTCCTGCGCGTAGTAGAAGTTCGGGGCGTCGAGGCGCTCCTCCTCCTCGTGGAACGGGGTGTCGGGCATCGCGCCCTGCCCGTACGCCTCGAACGGGCCCAGGTAGTGCTTGAGGCCGGTCACCAGCGCGACGTGCTCGACGGGAGCGTGCGCGAGCGCGGCGAGGAGGTCGCGGACCATGCCGCCGTTGACCGCGATGTTCTCCTCCTCCGTCGCCTGGCGGGACCAGGCGGTGAAGAAGACGTGCGTGGGGCGCTGGTCGGCGAGCACGCGGGCCAGATCCTCGGCGGAGCGCAGGTCGGCGGCGAGCGGAGTGACGCCGGGGCGCGCGTCGATCGGGCGGCGCGAGAGGGCGGTCACCGGCCAGCCCTGCTCGGTGAGCAGGTCGACGAGGGCGGAGCCGCCGATGCCGGTCGCACCGACGACGAGGGCGCTGCGGGGGTCGGACGGGGGGACGGGAGTGGTGGAGGACATCCCCTAGGCCAACAGCCCCGGGGGCGAGGCATTCCCCGATCCGGGCGTCACGGAGGGACACCGGAGGTCACGGAGGGACACCGGGCGTCACGGGCGGACCGCGGACCGGGCTCCTCCCCTACCGTCGAGCACGAGCCGCCCGGGGTGGGCGCAGAGGAACAGGAGCCGACGATGACCGCGACCGACGTGCGGGCCGTGCCCGAGGTGGACTACGAGGAGCTGGCGGGGCGGTTCCGGCCGCTGTTCGCCGAGATCGCGGCGGGGGCGGCGGCGCGGGAGAGCGCACGCGAACTGCCGGTCGCGCAGATCCGAGCGCTGGCGGACGCCGGGTTCGGCGCGGTGCGCGTGCCGCTGGAGTCCGGCGGGGCCGGCGCGAGCCTCCCCCAGCTGTTCCGCCTGCTGACGGAGCTGGCCGCCGCCGACTCCAACCTCCCCCAGGCGCTCCGCGGCCACTTCGCCCTGGTCGAGGACCGGCTCCTCGCGACCGACGGGACCCGCGAGCGCTGGCTCCGGCGCTTCGCCGACGGCGAGCTCGGCGGCAACGCCTGGACCGAGGTCGGCACGGTCGCGATCGGCGACGTGCAGACGAAGGTCGCTCCGGTCGAGGGCGACCCGACGCGGTTCACGGTGACCGGCACGAAGTACTACTCCACCGGCAGCGTCTTCGCCGACTGGATCGACACCTTCGCCCAGCGCACCGACACCGGGCAGAAGGTGATCGCGATCGTCGACGCTCGCCAGGCGGGCGTCGAGCACGCCGACGACTGGGACGGCTTCGGCCAGCGCACCACAGGCTCGGGGACGAGCACCTTCACGGAGGCGGTGGTCGCGGCCGAGGACGTGATCGACTTCGAGACCCGGTTCCGCTACCAGACCGCGTTCTACCAGGCGGTGCTGCTGGCCGTGCTGGCGGGCTCGATCGCGGGGGCCGAGCGCGAGATCGCAGCCGAGGTGCGGGCGCGGACCCGGATCTTCTCGCACGGGAACGCCGAGTCGTTCGCGGCGGATCCGCAGATCCTGCAGGTGGTGGGACAGGTCTCGGCCGCCGCCTATGCGGGAGCGGCGATCGTGGAGCGCGCGGCGGTCGCGCTGCAGCGGGCGCACGACGCGGCCCTCGACGGCGACCCGCTCGAGGACGAGCGGCAGAACGACCTCGCCGAGCTCGAGACGGCGCAGGCCCAGATCGTCCTGACGCAACTGGCCACCCGGGCGACCTCCGACCTCTTCGACGCGCTGGGCGCCTCCGGGGTGAGCACCCGCAAGAACCTCGACCGGCACTGGCGCAACGCGCGCACGGCCGCGAGCCACAATCCGTGGGTGTTCAAGGCGCGGATCGTCGGCGACCACGCGGTCAACGGCACCGTGCCGCCGCGGGTCTGGGCGATCGGCGCGGGGCCGAAGCGGTAGTCGCCTCGGCGCCGGCCGGGGGCGGTGGACAGCCGGCGAGGGCGGAGGAGAGGATCGAGGGGGCGGCGACGCGGCCGCCGCGGACGAGGGGGCTCGCGATGATCCGGACGACGACCGCGAGGGGCGCCGGGGCGCTGCTCGCCTGCGGGGCGGGGCTGCTCGCGCTGAGCGGCTGCACGGGAAGCGCCGACGGGGGGACGGCCCCGACGACCGCTTCACCGCTGATCTCGAGCGCTCCGACGCCGAGCAGTGCAGTGCCGACCGCGAGCGCCGGCAGCGCGACTCCGCTGCCCACCGCGACCCCGGCCACCGCCCTGCTCCCCTGCGAGGACCTGCTCACCGCCGAGGAGGAGGCGTCGCTCGCCGAGGACGGTCTCGCCCTCTCGCCCGAGACGACGGTCTACGACGTCGACTACCCCGTCGTGCAGGAGATCGCCGAGGACGGGGTGCTCTGCCGGTGGAGCGGCCAGGGCGACGTGTCGGTCGTGGTCGGGCAGCTGGCGGTCCCGGACGCGGAGTGGCCGGATCGGAGCGCCGCGCTCCTCGCGGACGGGTTCACCGCCGACGACACCGCGGCTCCGGGCTTCCTCGACGGGCCCGACGGACCGGACGAGAGCTACCCCGGCCGCGGCGTCCTCCACCGCGACGGCGTCCTCTACTACGTGAGCTACTCCGGGATCGTCGGCTCGATCGTGCCGCTCTCCGGCTGAGGCGGCGGATCGAGAGCCCAGGGCGGGCGCCCGTGGACGGCACTGCTCCCCGTGGTCAACTGCTCGCCGTGGTGGTCGAACGACAGCGGGACTCCCGCCTCGGCGCACTCACGGCCGATCAGGTCCATGGCGTTCCAGAAGTACTCGCTCGCTCGTCGATCCCCGGAGATCGCGGAGAGCAGATTGCTCGTGGCGAGACGAGCAGCGTCGGACGCGATCGAGTTCGAGGA
The DNA here is from genome assembly GCF_002931195.1 of Rathayibacter sp. AY1C2. Lineage (NCBI taxonomy): Bacteria > Bacillati > Actinomycetota > Actinomycetes > Micrococcales > Microbacteriaceae > Rathayibacter > Rathayibacter sp. AY1C2. The sequence goes on from NZ_PSWG01000007.1 coordinate 99,007, forward strand.
GCTCTCGTCGAAGCCCTCGAGGGCTTCGCGAAACGGTGGACGCAGAACGGGATCGAGTTCCGGCGCGTAGTCGTTCCACGTGCGCTCGAGCGGGACGCAGGGAGCGGCCTCCTGATCGCCTCCCGGCTTCCCGCACCCGGTCAGGAGGAGCGTGGCCGCCAGCAGGGCCGGCACAGCTGTGGTGCGTCTCACGGGTCTCCTGTCGGTCGAGGGCCCGTCCCGGTCCGCTCCCGGTGCACCGGTTCCTCCGGGACGGATCGAAGGACCGTATCCGGTCCGAGCTCGCCGACCGGCGCCGCGGCGCGGTACGGCTCCGACAGGCGCGTCCAGTGTGCTGCCCGGTGGGTTCCCGTCCGGGGTCGGGTGGGGCCTGCGGCAGGGGGTAGCGTCGACAGGTGCGATTCCCGTGGCGTTCCCGAGACAGCGAGCGACTGCCGCGGGACGTGCTCGTGCTGGGGGTCGTCGCCTTCTTCGTGATGCTGGGGTTCGGCGTCGTCGTGCCGGTGCTGCCGACCTACGTGCGCAGCTTCGGCGTCGACTACACGGCGGTCGGCGCGGTCGTCTCGGCGTTCGCGCTGATGCGGCTGGTCGCGAATCCGTTCGTGGGGCCGCTCGTCGACCGGTTCGGCGAGCGGGTCGTGCTCGCCGTCGGCATCGGCATCGTCGCGCTCTCCTCGGCGCTGGTCGGCTTCGCCTCCGACTACCCGCACCTCCTCCTGCTGCGCGGAGTCGGCGGCATCGGCTCCGCGATGTTCTCCGTCGCGGCGATGACGCTCCTCCTGCGCACCGCGAGCCCGGAGCGGCGCGGCCGCTCGATCGGCTTCTACCAGGGCGGTTTCCTGCTCGGCGGCATGGCGGGCCCCGCGGTGGGCGGCGTGCTCACGGCGATCTCGCTCACCGCCCCCTTCTTCTTCTACGCCGGCACGCTCGCGATCGCGGGGCTCGTCGGGCTGATCCTGCTGCAGCGGCCGGAGCGCGACGCGGCACCGTCCGCCGCGGCGAGGACGAAGCCCCTGCGCGAGGTCGCCCGCGACCGCCGGTACCAGAGCGCGGTGCTGGCGAACTTCGCCCTCGGCTGGTCGGCGATGGGAGTCCGCGCGACGCTCGTCCCCGTGCTCGTCGTCGAGGGGCTCGGCGGGCAGCCCGCCTGGACCGGCATCGCGTTCGCGATCGCCGCGGTGGTGCAGACGATCGCGCTAGCGCCCGCCGGCCGCTTCGTCGACACGGTCGGCCGGCGCCCGGCGCTGATCGGCGGATTCTCCGTCGCGGCGGTGGCGATGCTGGCGATGCCGTTCGTCTCGGAGCTGTGGCTGCTCGTCGTGCTGCTCTGCGTCTACGGAGCGGCGGCCGCCTTCATGGGCACGGCCCCGGGTGCGCTGGTCGGTGACGCCGCGGGCGAGCGCGGCGGCAAGCCGGTCTCGGTGTTCCAGGCCGCGTCCGACCTGGGCGGCGTGATCGGGCCGCTGCTCGCAGGCGCTCTCGCCGACGCCGCATCGCCGACCGCGGCCTTCGCCTCCGCCTTCGTGCTGCTGGCGGCGAGCGCGCTGCTCGGCCTGCGGATCCCGCGCTCGCGGATCGCCTAGCTGTTCCGCCCGCGGGCGTCGACGGGCCAGACGGCGCCGCCGCCGTCGCGGAGGAGGACGCGGTACTCGTCGGCCAGGTTCACCGCGACGCAGACGTGGTTCGGCGCGATCCGCACCCGCGTCCCCACGGGCAGGTCGACACCGGTGATCGTCGCATGGTGCTCCGAGAGCACCGGGATGCGCGCCTCCGGGTGCTCCGGGAGGCGGCCGAAGCCGCTCGAGGCCGCGCCACGATCGGAGGAGAGCACCTTGCTGCCCGCGTCGGCGATCAGGTGGTCGCCGCGGCGGGACACGATCGTGGCGAGGACGGTGACGGCGATGTCCTCGGGCGTCATCGTGCCGATCTCCCACTGCTGGGCGTCGCCGAGGGCCGAGACCCCGGGGCGCAGCTCCGTGAGCACCGAGGAGTCGGCGAACGCGGCCGACGGGGTCGAGCCTCCGCTGACCACGCGGGCCTCGACTCCGGACGCCGCGAGCGACGCGACCGACTCGGCGAGCGCGCGCGCCTCGTCGCGGGCGGCCGCCGCTCCGTTGCCGGCCGCGTAGCTGTGGCCGGGGAAGGTGAAGACGCCGGCGACGTCGAGCCCGGCGGAGACGGCGGCCGCGGCGATCGCGCCGGCTTCGGCGGGGAGCACGCCGCTGCGGTGGTGGCCGGAGTCGATCTCGACGACGACCTCGAGCCCCTCGCGCTCGGGCAGGGCCGCGGCCAGGCGCTCGGCCGACTCCGCCGAGTCGACGCCGACCCGCACACGGGCGCTCGCGAGGACGTGGCGGAGCCGCCCGGCGCGCTCGGCGTCGAGCCAGAGCGGGTAGGCGATGAAGAGGTCGCGGATCCCTCCCGCGGCGAAGACCTCGGCCTCCGAGACGGTCGCGACGGTGAGGCCGACGGCCCCCGCGGCGAGCTGGCGGCGGGCGATCTCGAGCGACTTGTGCGTCTTCGCGTGGGGGCGGAGCGCCAGGCCCCGCTCGCGGGCAGCCGCGGCGACGGCGGCGATGTCGCGGTCGAGCACCGCCTCGTCGAGCACCAGCGCCGGAGTGGCGAGAGCGTCGAGCGCGGCGGAGCGGGCGGAGGAGTCGGCGGCGGCGGTATCGACGGTCACGCGCCGAGCCTAGGGCGCACCACCGGCCCGCGTCCGGCCGTCACGGCGGCCTCGCGCCGGTCTGCCGCCGGTCATCGCGCCGCGAGGAAGGCCCCGCGGAGAGATCCCGTCGAGCACGACACCGCGTCGACCTCGGAGGCGGCCGCGCCGCTCCGACACCGTCTTCCGGATCGCCCACCTCTCCGCCGGGACGCTCGCGACGACGCTCCTGGGCTTCGGCGTCGTCGGGCAGAGCACTCTCGTCCACTGACCGTTCATCCTCCGCGGGATGCGGGGAGGACCCCGGCGCTGCCAGGCTGAGCGGATGACTCCGCAGTCCTCCCGCCTCCGGCCCTTCGGCCCGACCGGCGCCACCGTCACCCGGCTGACCCTCGGCACCTCCTGGCGCCCCGAGCGCGTCGCCGACCTCGACCGGGTGCCTGCCCTCGAGCGCGTCCTCGACTCCGACGCCGCCACCCGCGCCGTCTCCGTCGTCGACACCTCGAACGAGTACGCCGGCGGCCACAGCGAGCGCCTGATCGGCGAGGCCCTGCAGGCCCGCGGCGGCGTCCCCGAGGGGATCACCGTGGTCACCAAGCTCGACCGCGACCCGAGCACCGGCAGCTACTCGGCCGAGCGGATGCGCCGCAGCCTCGACGAGAGCCGCGAGCGCCTCGGTATGGACGTCCTCCCCCTGCTCTACCTGCACGACCCGGAGCGCATCTCGTACGACGAGGCCTTCGCCGAGGACGGCCCGGTCCGCGCGCTCGTCGCGATGAAGGAGGCGGGCGTCGCCCTCTCGATCGGGATCTCGGGCGGACCCGCTCCGATGCTGCGCCACTACGTCGACACCGGCCTCTTCGACGCCGTGATCACCCACAACCGCTTCACGCTGGTCGACCGCTCCTCCGAGGAGCTGATCGACGCGTCCGTCGACCGCGGCGTGATCGTCGTCAACGCGGCGGTCTACGGCGGAGGCGCCCTCGCGCGCTGGCCGGAGCCGGTCACCTCCTACGCCTACCGGCCGGCGCCGCGCGAGATCGTCGATGCCGTCGCGGCGATGGGAGCGGCCTGCGACCGGGCGGGCGTGCCGCTCGCCGCCGCCGCGCTGCAGTTCTCGACGCGCGACCCCCGCGTGACGACGACGGTCGTCGGCGCCACCTCCGCCGAGCACTACGACTCCTTCGTGGCCGACGACGCGCTCGAGATCCCCGACGCGCTGTTCGAGGAGCTGGAGTCGCTCGCTCCGCCGAGCACCGTCTGGCAGGACGCGCCCGGGGCGACCTGGCCGCGCTGATCCGGGCATAGCCGGGCTCTCCTCCCGGTTGGAGCACGTGACCCCCTCCGCGAGATGCCGCCGGCGTGCGCCCTCACCGGCGTATCGCGTACCGAAGCGGCGTTCCGCGGAGAAGCACGACAGGAGAGACATGACCGACACCGCCTTGTTCCAGCCGCTGACGCTCCGCTCGAGGACCGCGCGCAACCGCCTCTGGGCGGCACCGATGTGCCAGTACTCGGTGGAGTCGCAGGACGGCGTGCCCACCTCGTGGCACCTCGCGCACCTCGGCGGGCTCGCGCGCGGCGGATCGGGCGTCGTCATCGCGGAGGCCACCGCCGTCGTCCCCGAGGGGCGGATCAGCCCCTGGGACACCGGGCTGTGGAACGACGAGCAGCGCGACGCCTGGGCTCCGATCGTCGATTTCGTGCACGGGCAGGGCGCGCTCGCGGGCGTGCAGCTCGCCCACGCGGGCCGGAAGGCGTCGACCTACCGCGAGTGGAGCGGACGCGGATCCGTGCCGCTGGAGGACGGCGGCTGGCCGACCGTCGCTCCCTCGGCCGTCGCGTTCGAGGGCTACGCGGAGCCGCGCGAACTGGCGGCGGAGGAGCTGCCCGGCCTCGTCGAGGCGTTCCGCGCCTCCGCCCGCCGCGCCGCGGACGCCGGCTTCGACGTGATCGAGCTGCACGCCGCGCACGGGTACCTGCTCCACCAGTTCCTGTCGCCGCTCTCGAACACCCGCGAGGACTCCTACGGCGGCTCGCTCGGGAACCGGGCGCGCCTGCTGCTCGAGGTCGTCCGCGCGGTCCGCGCCGAGATCGGGGAGCTCGTGCTGCTCGTCCGCTTCTCCGCGACCGACTGGGCCGAGGGCGGCTGGACGCTGGAGGAGACGATCACCGTCTCGGAGTGGGCGCGCGCCGAGGGCGTGGACCTCTTCGACGTGTCGACCGGCGGACTCGTGCACGCCAGCATCCCGGTGGCGCCGCTCTATCAGGTGCCGTTCGCGCGCGACCTGCGGAAGGCGACCGGTGCGCTGGTCGGCGCCGTGGGACTCATCACCACGGCGGAGCAGGCGGAGGGCGTGGTCGCGAACGGCGACGCCGACGTCGTGCTGCTCGCCCGCGAGCTGCTGCGCGACCCGAACGCCCCGGTGCGGATGGCGCACGAGCTCGGCGCGGACCTGCCGGTGCCCCCGCAGTACACCCGGGCCTGGCGCTGAGCCTCAACCGCGAGATGCCACCTGTGCGCACGCCTCGCGGCGTGTCATGTGCACAAGTGGCATCTCGCGGAGGAGAGCGGTCGGGCTCCCCGGAGGAGAGCGTCAGCTCTCGGAGGGCTCCTCGGGAGCGTCCTCCTCGGGGTTGAAGTGCGAGTCTCCGGAGACCCCCACCGCCAGCCCGTCCTCGGAGTGCGGGATGGTCTCGTCGTCGCCGAGACCGTTCGCCTTCTTCTCGCCCTCGGACGAGGCGGCTGCGTCGGTCACGGCTCAGGCCTCGACGTCGCCGCGCCAGGCACCGTCAGGGGTGCCCTGCTTCTCGATGTACTCCTTGAAGTTGTTCAGGTCCTTCTTCACGGCGTGGCTGCCGGCGCCGACGAGCGAGCCGAGCGTCTCGAGGAAGCCCTTCGGCTCCCAGTCGAGCTGCACGGTGACGCGGGTCTCGGTGTCGGAGAGCTTGTGGAAGGTGACGACGCCCGCGTGGTCGGTCTCGCCGCCGGTGCTGTTCCAGGCGACGCGCTCGTCGGGGTGCTGCTCGGTGATGTTCGCCTCGAACTCGCGCTCGACGGGGCCGACCTTCACCTTCCAGACGGTGAGGGTGTCGGTGACCTGCTGGATCGACTCGACCTCGTCGAGGAAGCGCGGGAACTCCTCGAACTGGGTCCACTGGTTGTAGGCGACGGACACGGGGACGTTGACGTCGACGGTCTCGATGATCTGCGGCACGGTGGTGCTCCTTGCTGTCTCACTCGGTGTGCGGCGTTCCGCTGCTGCGGTCGTCACGCTCGACGTTAGGCGGGAGCCGCCTGGGAGCGCACCGGGTTGCGGACTGCCCCGAACGTGGTAAGCGAGGGCGCCGCTCCGGCGTGCGTCCCGGGACGGCTCCGTCGGGCGCCGAGACGCCGCCGTGCGCGCCGGGACGTCCCGCGGGAGGGCGGCGTCCGGACGGCACGGCGGCGTCTCGGGAGCGGCAGCGCCGCTCAGCCGGCCGGCTCCTCCATCGGTCGATCGCCCTCGGCATCGAACCTGACCGCGGAGAACAGCAGGTCGCTGGCGAAGAACGGGTTGTGATGACGGCGGATGGGGCTGCCGCCTCGCCGCATCAGCGTCGTATTGAGCTTGTATGCGGCCTCGACGAACGGCTCGAAGTCGAGCGCCTCCCAGAACTGCTCCCACGACTCGAACTCCCAGGCGCTGACCTCCGCGCTCTTGTAGCTGGTCGAGTACTCGATGCCGAAAGCGGGCGGGAGCTCACTGACTCCCTGCTGACCCAGCCGCTCCGCGAACGTCGGTGCATCGACATTGACAGCGATGACGATCTCCCCGGTCTCCAGGTCCTCCTGAACGAAGACCGTCTCCAGCACTCCGCAGCTCAGAGTGAGGAGGCGGCGCCGCTTCTTCGTCCGCCTCGTGGACGGCAGAGCGGACACCGTCCACAGGATCTGCTGTGTTCCGAACGGATCGGGGACCGTTTCGCCGATGTACCTGCCCAGGGCGGCGGAGAGGTCGAGGTAGTCCTCGCGGCGGACCAGCTCCCAGAACCGGCCCGGCATCGTCGCCTCGCCCTCCTCGCCCACGCGCGGACGGTCGGCCCTGTTCCAGGGCAGAAGGACGCTCCGCCCCTCCTCCACGGTGACACCGAGGTCGTCGACGCCTCCCGGCCAGCCGGTGAGCGCGAGGTTGCGCAGGCTGTGCTCGGCCTCCTGCCTCCGGATCTCGGCCACTTCCGCGCGGTCGAGGTCGTCACGTCGACACGGAGCGAAGCGGAAGGCGACGACGTCGCCGTGGTGGCGTCTGTGCGTCGCGTACCGGCTCACGATGTTCGTGGTCTGACCGACGTACCGCTGGCCGTTCTCGAACTCCAGGACGTAGATCCCGCAGAGAGTGGTGCGGTCGAGGAACAGCGATGCCGCCGATCCTGCGGCGCTCATGTCGTAGCGGGTGAAGGAGAGCACGGGGACGAGGGGTTCGAGCACCCTCGAACCCTACGACCCGGGCGATCGAGGGACGCCGGCCCGTCGAAGCGACTCGCCGCACCCGGACACCGCCCTCAGCACCGAGACACCGCGTCGTGGCCGGTGCCTCGGCGCTGGAGCGGTGTCTCGGAGCAGGCCGCGGTCAGCGGTCCTGCGGGTCGCCGCCGAGCTGGCCGATGGCGGGGAGGGGGCCGCCGTCGTCGGCGCCGGTGCGGCGCCAACGGGCGATGGCGTTGCCCAGGTGGTAGATCACGAGGGCGGCGCCGGCGCCGAGGACGATGCCGCCGAGCTCGAAGCCGCCGGAGGAGAACGAGAAGCCGGCGATCGCGATCACGAGGGAGACCGCGGCGGTGTACTGGTTGACCGGGCGCGAGAAGTCGACGCGGTTGTCGATCCAGATCTTGATGCCGATCACGCCGATCAGGCCGTAGAGCGCGGTGGTGGCGCCGCCCAGGACTCCGGCCGGGATCGAGTTGAAGACGGCGCCGACCTTGGGCGAGAGGCTGAGCAGGATCGCGGTGACGCCGGCGACCCAGTAGGCGGCCGTCGAGTACACGCGGGTGGCCGCCATCACTCCGATGTTCTCGCCGTAGGTCGTGGTGCCGGAGCCGCCGAAGGCGCCGGAGAGGGTGGTCGCCACACCGTCCGCGATCAGGGCCCGGCCGGTGCTGGCGTTGGCGGAGGCGTCGGTCATCGTCGCGACGCCGCGGACGTGTCCGACGTTCTCGGCGATGAGGACGAGCACGACCGGCAGGAACATCGCGATGCCCGACCACGTGGATCCGGAGGCGAAGTCGGGGAAGGTGAACGGCGGCAGGCCGAACCAGTCGGCCGCACCGACCGCGGAGTAGTCGATCTCGTTCCGGAGCAGGGCGACGACGTAGCCGATGACCACGCCGAGGAAGATCGAGACGCGGCCGAGGAAGCCGCGGAGGAACACGCTCGACAGGATGATCGCGGCGAGCGTGATCGTCCCGGTGATCGGTGCCTGCTTGAAGCTGAGGTACGCGGTCGGAGCCAGGTTGAACCCGATCAGGGCCACGATCGCGCCGGCGACGACCGGCGGCATCAGCCTGTCGATCCAGCCGAGGCCGACGACCTGCACGAGGACGCCGACGGCGGCCAGGAGGAGGCCCACGGCGACGACTCCGGCGAGCGCCGACCCCGTCCCTCCGACGGCGGTCGCGGCCGTGACGGGCGCGATGAACGCGAAGCTCGAGCCGAGGTAGCTGGGGAGCCGGTTGCGCGTGATCAAGAGGAACAGCAGCGTCCCGACTCCGGAGAAGAGCAGGGTCGTGGCGACCGGGAACCCGGTGAGCACGGGCACGAGGAACGTCGCTCCGAACATGGCGACGACGTGCTGGATGCCGATGGCGATCGTCGCCGGCCAGGCGAGCCGCTCGCCGGGGGCGACGACGGCGCCGCGCTCGACGGTGCGGCCGTCTCCGTGCAGGGTCCAGATGGGCATGGGGCTCCTCGGCGGGGAAGGGAGGCGGGGGTCGACGTTCACAGTAGCGAGGGGTCTGGCCGTGCCGCGGCACCCGACCTACGATCGGGCCATGGACGGAGCGCGGCGTCTCGGCGAGGAGGAGTTCTCCGCGCACCTCGCCGAGCGGGTCGCGCGGATCCGCGGGTCGTTCGGCGACCTCCCGCTCTGGGCGGTCTCGGGCTGGAACGGTCCGCGGCTGCTGGCGGAGTGGACGCTGACGGGCGGCCCGCGGGGGCTCTCGTTCCTCGCCGACGAGGCGGTCCCGGGCGGGCCGGGGCCCTCCGTCGAGATCCGCACGACCCTCGGCGATCCGCGGCACGACGTCGCGCTGCTCTGCTGCCGGGAGGAGGCGCCCGTCTCGTTCGTGCAGCCGGAGGCGCTGCCCGCTCCCACGCGGATCGCGGAGATCCCGGTCGACGGGGCTCCGGAGCCCTTCGAGGTCTGGGAGGGAGCCGGGGCCGTGCGCGCGGCCGCCTGGGTGCGCGGGCACGTCCTCACGCTGGAGTGCCGCGGAGTCGATCTGGACGCTCTCGCGCTGGACGAGGTGGACGACATCGAGCCGTTCGTGGCCGGCTGGCTGGAGTTCGTCGGCGCCTCGCGGCGTTGAGCGCCGACCCGCGCTCCCGCGCTGCTGGGAGAGCGCGGAGTCCCGCTCGGCGCGCCGGTGAAAGATGTGCGCCGATCCCGGACAGGAGGGAGCATGAGGCACATGCCAGCTCCCCTCGCGGGTCCCGACCGGTTCGCCGCGGTCGCCGCCGCGGTCGCCGATCCCGTCCGCCGCTACCTCTGGCGGCGCACCGACTCCGCCACCGCCGACGACGTGCTCGCCGCGACGCTCTCGGTGCTCTGGCGCCGCAGCGCCGACGTCCCCGAGGACGACCCGGTGCCGTGGGCGATCGGCGTCGCCCGGCTCCAGCTGCAGAACGCCCGGCGGATGCAGCGCCGCCAGGTGATGCTCGCCCAGCGGATCGCGGTCGTCGATCCGCCGCAGGTGCAGATCGACGAGGGCGAGGCGTCGGGCGCGGAGGAGACCGTGCGCCTCGTGCTCGCCCGGATGCGCGAGCAGGACGCCGAGCTGCTGCGCCTCTGGGCGTGGGAGGAGCTCGACGTCCGTGGGATCGCCGCGGTCCTCGGAGTCACGGCGAACGCCGTCTCGATCCGCCTCCATCGCGCCCGGCGCCGCTTCGCCGAGCTCTACGACTCCACCGACCCGCACGCGCCCGAAGGGGGACTCCGATGACCGGAACCGACGACGAGGACGTCCGCCGCCTCCTCCGCACGGTCGACCCCGCACGGAGCCTCCCCGCGCTCGACCGCGACGAGCTCGCCGAGCAGATCGCCGCCGCGACGGGCGAGGGCACGCGGACGGTGCACTCCCGCCGCCGCTCCCCCTGGCTGATCGTGGGAGTCGGCGCGCTGAGCGCCGGGGCCGCCGCCTCCCTCCTGCTGCCCTTCGCGCTCGGCGTGGGCGGGGGCAGGACCTCGACGCTGATCCTGCCGAGCACGGGCGGGCCGATGGCCGCGTGCTCGCCGGTGACGGCCGCCGCGCTGGCCCCTGCTCAGCTCGCGTTCCGGGCCGAGGTCCGCTCGATCGACGGGAGCACCGTCACCCTGCACGTGCTCGAGCGCTACGCGGGCGAGGTCGGCGACGGCGTCACGGTCACCCAGGGCAGGGAGACGGCGGCGGACGGCGCCCCCATCGTCTTCGAGACCGGGGTCGACTACCTGGTCGCGGCCGACGGCGACACGATCCTGACCTGCGGCCTCAGCGGCGAGAGCTCCCCCGAGCTCGCGGCGCTGTACCAGGAGGCGTTCTCGCGGCAGTAGGCGGAGGCGGGTAGCGGCCCGGGCGGGCGGTGGCAAGGGCCTCCCCGATCGGGGGGAGCGCCGCGCAGGCTGGGGCATGGGCCTCCCGGCCCTCCCCCTCCGGTCGCCCGGCGGCGCCCGCGGGCCCTCGGCGACACCGCCCCGCCCGCCCCGCAGGAGGCCCGCATGCCGGTGGTCCGGCTCCTCGAACCGCTCCACGCCGCCGGTGTCGCGCTCGCCGACCTCGCGAGCGATCGGCTCCGCCTCCACGGCGACGGCTCCGACGTCCGCATCACCGCGGTGACCGTCGCGCACACCGAGGCGGGCCCCGGCGCCCTCTTCGCCGCGCTCCCCGGGAGGAGGAGCCACGGCGCCCGGTTCGCGGCCGACGCGGCGGCGGCAGGAGCGGTCGCCGTGCTCACCGACGCGGGCGGGCTCGACGAGGCGCGCGCCTCCGGACTGCCCGTCCTCCTCAGCGACGACCCCCGCACCGCCCTCGGCCCGGTCGCCGCGCAGGTGTACGGCACGAGGAGCGGACCGGTGCTCCTCGGCGTGACCGGCACCAACGGCAAGACCAGCACCGTGCACCTCCTCGACGCGGTGCTCCGGCAGCTGGGCGTCGTCTCGGGGCTGAGCTCCACCGCCGAGCGCCGCAGCGCCGACCACGTCGTCGCCAGCCGCCTCACCACGCCCGAGGCCTCCGAGCTGCACGCGCTCCTCGCCCGGATGGCGGAGGACGGCGTCGAGGCGGCGGCGATCGAGGTCAGCGCCCAGGCGCTCGTGCGCTCCCGGATGGAGGGGATCGTGCTCGACGTCGCCGGGTTCACCAACCTCAGCCACGACCACCTCGACGACTTCGGCGACCTGGACGAGTACCTCCGCGCCAAGCAGCGCCTGTTCACGCCCGAGCGGAGCCGCCGCGGCGTCGTGGTCGTCGACACCGAGGCGGGGCGCCGGGTCGCCCGCGAAGCCTTCGTCCCGGTCGTCACGCTCTCGGCCGGGGACGGAGCCGACTGGCGGATCGACGTGCTCGAGACCGCGGTCGACCGCACCCGCTTCCGGCTCACCGCCCGCGACGGCTGGTCGACGACCACCACCGTCCCGCTCCTCGGACGCCACATGGCCTCGAACGCGGCGCTCGCGCTGGTGATGCTGATCGAGGCGGGCCACGCGCGCGACCGGGTGGCCGCGGCGGTCGGCTCCGGGATCGACGTCACCGTGCCCGGGCGGACGCTGCTCGTGTCCGGCGCCGACGGGCCGCGGGTGTTCCTCGACTTCTCACACACGCCCGACTCGGTCGCGCGCACCGTCGACGCCCTCCGCGAGGTGACGCCCGGCCGCGTGCTCGTCCTCCTCGGTGCCGACGGCGACCGCGACCCGAGCAAGCGCGCGCCGATGGGCCGAGCCGCCGCCGAGCGCGCCGACCTGGTGATCGTCACCGACCACCACCCGCGCTTCGAGGACCCCGCGCGGATCCGCCGCGCCCTGGTCGACGGCGCCCGCCGCGTCGAGCGCTGCGAGGTGCTCGAGATCGCGGAGCCGGCCGACGCCGTCCGCGCCGCGCTGCACCGGGCCGGCCCGTCCGACTCCGTCCTCTGGGTCGGCCCCGGTGACACCGACTACCGCGTGGTCGGCGCCGACGACCTCCCCTACTCCCCCCGCGCCGACACGGCCCGCGCGCTGGCCGAGGCCGGCTGGAGCGTCGACCTGCTTGACTGACCGGGTGTTCTCGACCCTCCCGGTGCGCCGCGTGCAGGCCCGACCCGAGCACCCCGCCGACCTCGCGCGGTGGCCCGCGACGCTCGCGCCCGTGCGGCAGGTGCTGGCCGAGGGCTGGGATCTCGGCCAGGTGACGGTGATCACCGGCGAGAACGGCTCGGGCAAGTCGACGCTGCTCGAGGCGGTCGCCCTCGCCTACGGGCTGAACGCGGAGGGCGGATCCACGGGTGCGATGCACTCCTCCCGCGTCTCGGAGTCGGACCTGGCCGAGTACCTCCAGCTGGTCCGCGGGGCCGGGGCGTCCAAGCGCGGCTTCTTCCTCCGCGCCGAGACGATGCACGGCTTCTTCAGCTACCTGGAGGAGGTGGGGATCGACGGCGGGTACCACGAGCGGAGCCACGGCGAGTCGTTCCTCGACATCGTGGCGAACCGCTCCCGGATCAGCGGACTCTGGCTCCTCGACGAGCCCGAGTCGGCCCTCTCGGTGTCGGGCTGCCTCGCCCTGATCGGGCAGCTGCGCGACCTGGTCGCCGGCGGCTCGCAGGTCGTCCTCTCCACGCACTCGCCGATCCTCGCGGCCCTCCCCGGAGCCGACCTCTACGAGCTCGACGAGACGGGCCTGCGCCGGTGCCGCTACGACGACCTCGACCTGGTGCGGACCTGGCGCGGCTTCCTCGACCAGCCGGCCCGCTTCCTGCGGCGGCTGGAGTAGGTCGGAGGGCGCTCGGCCGCGCCGGAACGGGCCGTTCGTGTTCACAAGGAAGGGAGGTAAGTCGGCAGGCTGCCCCGATCTCGCGGATTCCGAGCCGCCCGGGGGAAAGTCTCCGCCGGCACGAGCACGATCAGGCCGCGGAGGCCGCCGTCGGCCGGGCGACCCGGGGCGCCCAGCCCACCGCGATCGCGGCGCCGGCGAGCGCGAGCTGTCCGAGCGGCGGCAGGATCGCCGAGACCAGGGAGCCGTCGCCGCCGGACGTGACGAAGGTGTCGGCGACCGACATCCCGAAGCCGAACCCTGCGAAGAAGCGGAAGACGACGGCGCCGGCGACCAGGGCGAGCATGAGCACCGCGATCCGCCGCGGAGTGAGCGGCGACCTCCGGCCGACGAGGGCGCCGGCCGTCACGACGATCGCGGCGGCCGTCCAGAACGCAGCCCACCCGGTGACCCAGATCGCGTGGGAGCCGAACTCGAAGCCGTCGCGCTCGGACATGGTGGCGTAGATCTCCGCCAGGGCCACGCCGGGGACCTTCGCCTGCGGATTCCAGACCAGCAGATCCACCGCGCCCACCACCGTGACGCCCGCCACGAGCGCGAGGCCCGCGAGGGTGACGGGGAGGCGCTGAGCGCGGGTCGCCGTCCGCGGTGCGAGGGCGATGGTCCGCGAGCCGCCGAGGACGATCGACCCGCAGACGAGGCCAGCGAGGGAGACGGGCAGGCCGACGAGGGCGAGGGGTCCGGGGAGGAGGAGGCCGGCCGCGGTGAGCACCGGGCCGACGACGGCGGCGACCAGGGAGATCCGCGCGAGCACCGTGCGGGCCGACGCCGCAGCGCCGAGGAGGTGGACCGCGCCGAGGACCGCGACCGCGACGGCGGCGACGAGCACCGCGGTCTGCACGGCGCCGACGGCGGCCAGGGCGGTGTCGGAGGCGGCACCCGGCTCGGGGACGATCCCGCCGCCGGTCAGCGCGATGCCGCTCAGCATGAGCGCGGCCGCGGCGAAGAGCGCGAGTCCGCGGCGGGCGAGGCGGCGCGGGAGCGTGCCCCGCGCTTCGCCGGTGTGCGCGGGCAGGTCGCGGTCGACGCTCACCAGCAGGGCGAGCGCTCCGAGGACGACGCCGCGCCGGGGCAGTCCCAGCTCGGCGGCCCCGGCCAGGTCGGCCCGCCACTCCTCGAGGTAGCGCTCGCGGGCGAGCGGGGGCAGCAGCAGCGACAGGAGCCGCAGGAGCGCGCTCACGCGGTCGCCTCCGCCGCTCGCGGCGCCGACCGCGCGGTCGACCGCATCCGCTCGACGGCGGCCCGGGCTGCCGGGGCACCCTCCGCGGTCAGCTCGTAGAGCCGGCGACGCGGGCCGCTCCGCTCGCTCGCGGCCTCCCACTCCGAGACCACCCAGCCCGCTCCCTCGAGCCGCTCCAGGATCGGATAGACGCTGCCCGCCGGTCGCCCGGTGGCCTTGATCACGACCATGCCCCAGGTCGGGCCGTCGGCGTCGAGGAGGGTCCGGAGGACGTCCGCGGTGGCGGACGTGAGGCGAGGGAGTGGCTGCACGGGATTGAGGCTACCTATGTAGAGATAGCCGGGTCAACACGGGCGGGACGGCATCTCTAAGCAATACCGCTCTCTGGATTCTCAGCTGCCTGTCAGCCTCTGACATACTCCGCAGATGACCGAGTTCAACCCCGCCGTATTCCCCGGCTCCGCCCCCTCCGCTCCGAAGAAGACCGGCAACGGGCTGGGCCTCGCCTCCCTCATCATCGGAATCCTCGCGCTCATCGGCGCCCTTATCCCGATCGTCAACTACGCCTCGGGCTTCCTCGCCTTCATCGGACTCGTCCTCGGCATCATCGGCCTCTTCCTCAAGGGCCGCTCTCGCGGCACGGCCATCGCCGGCACCGTCCTCAACGTGATCGCGCTTGTCCTCTCGATCATTCTCGCCATCGTCTACACGGCCGGATTCGCGAGCGGCGTCTCGAACGCGATCGCCACCGCGCAGGCCGAGAGCTCCGAGGCCGCTGCCGTGCCGCGGACGCTCGTCTATGAGGTCACCGGCTCGGCTACCGCGGCCTCCATCACTTGGTCGACCTACGACGGAGGAACCTCCGGCTCCGAGCAGGCCACCGGTCAGGCGCTCCCCTTCACCAAGGAGCTGCAAGTCCAGACCGGAGGCGACTTCACCTTCCAGAGCTTCACGCTGACCGCCTCGAACGGCATCGATGACGAAGGCGAGATCAGCTGCCGAATCACCCTCGACGGCGAGGTCATCGCCGAGCAGACCAGCACCGGGGCCTTCGCGTCGGCGCTCTGCTCGGCGACCCCGGAGTAGCCGCCGTGCGTAAAGCCCTTTTCCCTGCAGCTCTCAGTGCGGCAATGCTCCTCCTGACTGCCTGCACGGCTTCCGCGCCCGCAGCAGCTCCGGCCGAGTCGACGACCCCTGCACTTGCGGCGCCCGCGACACCTGCGTTCGTCGAGCTCGACACCGCACAAGCGGCGTCCCGTTATCTCGATCTCGTCTGCCCCAACAACATCGCGATCAAGAATCTGAGCGACGCCTTCTCATCCGGCGAGGACGAGCTTCTGAACGGTGGCGACCCGGACCCTTCCGGCGTGCACGCCGCTGCGTCTGCTCGGCTCGATCTGACAAGACGGACACTCACGCTCCTGGACGACTCGTACTACCACTGGCCGAGCGATGTCTCCGAGCAGATCGCGACGATCCGCGGCTCCTACATCGCCGAGATGTCCACTCTCAACACGATGGCCAACTCGGCCGATTTCAGTGACGCCTATTACTCGACGTTCCCTGAGGCCACGACTGAACAGCAGAGCGCCGGACAAGAGGTCCGCTACGCGCTGGGCATCGATCCGGACACGGTCGCCAGCTGTGTCGGGCACGAGAACGGGATCGACGCTCTGACGTCCGAGAAGGAGCAGCGGGACGCCGGAGCGTAGCGCCTGATCGAGAGGCAGCGATCGGTGGGCGCGTGTTCCCGGAGACGGTCGAAAAGGGGACCGAGGGCTCCGACGCCGACCAGGCGACGTGTTCGCAAGCGGGAGCCCTCGTACTGACCGTCCGCCGCCGGCCCTCGCGCCGCTAGCCGGACCCCGCACGCAGAACGTCGGCCGAGAGCAGCCGCCCTCCACCCTCGGGGGACGGCGGGCACTCTCAGCCGACGGTCTGCGCGCGAGCGCGGGGACTACTTGCGGAACATCCGCGCCGTGGTCTCGAAGAGGCCCTTCACGGGGCGCTGCTGCTCGCCCTGCTGGGCGCCGAGGACGATGATGACGGCGGTCAGCACGGGGATGGCCCACTGGGTGACCTTCTGCACGCGGAGGGCCGTGGTCAGCTCCTGTGAGTTGTGCTCCGACGCCTCGGTCACGCCGGGGGCGCCCTCGTCGGCGTGCTTGGCCTGCGTCGCTCCGGCGACCGCGGCGATCACCGAGGCGGCACCGGCGAGCCCGGTCACGACGGTCTTGACGACGGTGTTCGTGCGGCTCTCCTGCTGGTTGGCCAGGCGGGTCTTGTTGGCGAGGACGAGTCCGATGCCGCCGACGCCGTGGGCGGCGATCGCGGCGAGCTGCACAGGGGTCCAGCGGGCCCAGCCGTTCGAGGAGAGGCGGAGGCGCTCCGCCGGGTCGGACGAGGTGGACGCGGCGCCGTTCAGGCCGACGGCGCCCATGAGCGAGCCGCCGAACCAGGCGGCGGCTCCGAGGTCGTGGAGACTGCGGACGAGGGTGCTGCGGGAGGGCATGTGGGCCTCTTCTCTGCCGGCGGCGGACGTCGGCGGTGGTCGGCTGGTGCGGACTCCTCCGACGCTACGCGCGCCCTGGAACCGCGCACGGGGCTTGACCTCTCCCCCTCCGACACGCTCCGCTGGAGGTCACCGACCGACCCGGACCGACCGACCCGAGGAGCCCCGCGATGCCCACCGACGACGAGAAGCGGACGACACGCGACGAGTTCCACGACGCCGTGAACATGACCGCGAAGGAGCTCGAGGAGTGGCTCGGCACCGACGAGTCGAAGGAGGTCGGCCAGAAGCCGGAGGGCGGCGGCGAGTCCGTCGGCCACGAGAGCGGGCGCCGCATCGTCGACCTGCTCGGCACGAAGCAGGCCGACCTGAGCGAGGACGACTACGCCCACATGACGAAGGTCGTCGGCTACGTGCACCGGCACGCGAAGCAGCGTCCCTCGGGCGATGTCACCGAGACGAAGTGGCGCTACTCCCTGATGAACTGGGGCAACGACCCGCTGAAGGGCTGACCCGGTCCGAGAGCTGCGCTCAGCACATCCCGAAGAGGTTGCAGAGGGCGCCGCGGTCCTGGATCGACTCCATGCCGCCCGGCTTCTGCACCTTCGGCAGCTCGTAGGAGGCGGCGACCGTCTGCACGCCGGCGGACGAGGCGGCCTGCACGGGAGCGGCGGCAGGAGCAGCGGCGGGAGCGAGGACGGCTCCGAGGGCGAGTGCGGCGGCGGCGAGGATCGGGGCCATGGTCGTTCTCCTGTGATCGAGGGGTGCGATCGGCTCGACCGCTCCACCAGCATGGCGACGCCCCGTCGCACCGCTCCTGTACGAAAGACCAGTCCGCCCTTGTACGGAAGGCCGACGGGGCTCGGAGAAGGCTTCGGTACCCTGGTCCCGTGGTGGGGACGACGCGGTGGACGAACGACGTGCGGACGCTGCCCGGCGGCTGGATCACCCGGTCCCTCCTCCTCGGCTCCTTCACGCTCCTCGTCGTCATCGACCTGATGGGCGGCAGCGTCGACCTCACGTCGGTCCGCGGCTGGATCGAGCTGGCGCTCCCCTACCTGCCGCTCCTGGCGCTGCTCGCCGGCGCGATCCCCGCGGCGGTCTCGCTCTACCTCGTCTACGCCGTCGTCCTGATGCTCGGCGCCCCGCCGCTGCTGCTCGCGGCGCTGATCTTCCCGACCATCGTGGTGGTCGGCTTCGTCACCTTCCTCCTCCCCTGGCGCGCGGGGCTCGTCTTCGTGCTCGGCACCCTCGTCCTCCTGCCCGCGGTGCTGCTCGTCGACCGCGCCATGGGCACGGCCGTCTACGTCCTGGGCGCGTTCGTCCTCTTCGGCGGCACCGCCGGGCTGGGCCTGAACGCCTTCCGGGGCCGCAGCGAGCGGAGCGAGCGCCGGGCCGACCGCATCCAGGAGGAGCAGGCGCGGATCCGCAACGAGGAGCGGACCCGGCTCGCGCACGAGCTGCACGACATCGTCGCGCACGAGGTCACCATCATCGCCATGCAGGCCCGCCGCGCGACCTCGGTCGAGGACCCGGCCAAGACCGAGCGCATCCTCGAGAGCATCGGCGACGCGGCGCAGCAGGCGCTGCAGGATCTGCGGAGCCTCGTGACGCTCCTCCAGGACGAGGACGAGGCAGGCGCTCCCGCCCGCGGCGACTCCGACCTGCTCGGGACCCCGGAGGTCTCGGGCGCCACGACCACCGCTGTCGGCTTCGTCCACGACGTGCGGAACGTCGCCGACGCGATCGAGCGCGCGGGCTTCCGGGTCCGCCTCGACGTGGCGGGCTCCGTGGCGCAGGTGCCCGCGAGCCTCCGCCAGGTGCTGCGGCGCACGGTCCGGGAGCTGGGCACGAACGTGCTCAAGCACGGCGACACCGCCGGTGAGGTGCAGCTCCGGCTCGAGGTGTCGGGGGGCGAGGTGCAGCTGAGCTCCTCCAACGCGATCGCCTCCGCGGCTCCGATCGTCTCCTCGCACCTCGGGATCGAGGCGATGTCGGCCCGCTGCGCCGTCTTCGGCGGGCGGCTGGAGGCGGGAGCCCGCGGCGGCCGCTGGACCACGACCATGACCATCCCCCTCGAGGGCCGGGCGTCCGGTGCGCTCGTCGCGGGGGCGACCGACGAAGGACGAGAGCGATGACCCGCGTGCTGCTGGTGGACGACGAATCGATGACCCGCGAGATCCTCCGCGACTACCTCTCGCAGGACCCGGCGATCGAGGTGGTGGGCGAGGCCTCCGACGGGAGGATCGCGGTGCAGCAGGCGGCGACGCTCCAGCCCGACCTGATCCTGATGGACATGCAGATGCCGGTCATGAACGGCGTCGCCGCGACCGAGCGGATCCACGCCGAGCACCCGGGCATCGCGATCCTCGGGCTCAGCACGTTCACCACGGACCGCTACGTCGTCGACCTGCTCCGCGCGGGCGCCTCCGGCTACCTGGTCAAGGACACGAAGCCGCGGGAGATCATCGCGGCGGTGCACGCGGTGCTCGCGGGCGAGTCCGTGCTCTCCGCCGAGGTCACGCGCCACGTGGTGAAGGGGCTCGAGGAGTCGGTGCCGGCGGAGACGGTGCCGGACCCCGATCTGCTCGAGGCGCTCACCGAGAAGGAGCTCGAGGTGATCCGCCTGCTCGCCCGCGGGATGAGCAACCGCGAGATGGCGCAGGAGCTGTTCGTCACCGAGTCGACCGTGAAGGCGCGGTTCGTGAAGGTGATGGAGAAGCTGGGCGTGCGCGACCGGGTGCAGATCCTGGTCTCGGCGATCGAGCACGGGCTCGTCGACCTGGGGACGCGTCCCGGCCGGAGCTGATCGAGCCCGCCGGATTCAGCCCCAGCCGACCACGTCGGCGACGGGCCGCACGAGCCCCGCGACCGCCCGCTCGAGCGCACTCTCGTCGACCGCGGCGAGCGCCGGCTCCGGATCGAGCACCAGGGCGCCGCCCCAGCCCATCACCTCGTACTCCACCAGGGTGCGGGCGAGCGTCTCGGGCGACCGCCAGGCGCGGAGGAGGTTCGCCCGCGCGAACGCGTGCGCGGCGCGTGCTCCCTCCCCGTGCGCGGCGCGGCCGTCGAGGACGGTGCGCAGCACGGTCTCGAGGGTCGGGATGCCCTGGCCGGCCGGGGAGACGACCTGCCAGGTGAGGGAGGGGCGGCTCGAGCGCAGGCCCCGCGCGACCTGGGCGACCGCATCGCCGCCGGCGGAGCGCAGTGCGGCGGGGACGAGCGGTTCGGCCCCCGCGGTGAGGCGGCACAGCGCCAGGAACGTCGCGGCGTGGCCGACCTCGCCGGACGGGTCCGCGCCGGTGACGATCGTGCTCTCGTAGCCCTGCTCGCGGGACTGGTGCAGAGCGCTCGGCAGCGGAGCCGCGGCGGGCACGGAGACGGGCCGGGACGTCTCGCAGACGGCGCGTTCGGGCCCGACCACGGCGAGCACCGGATCCCCGGCTCCCTGGGCGCGCTCGAGCGTCAGGGCGGTCCAGGCCGCGGCGCCCTCCGGAGGGAGCACCGCGGTGAGGCTCTGCGCCCCGGCCGTCGCCGTCCACGCGAGCGAGACCGCTCCGGGGGGAACGGCCGAGCGGAGGCGGGCGGTGCGGTCGGGCCCGTCGTCTCCGGCCGGGTCGCGCCAGCCGAGGGCGACGACGGCGAAGCGGGAGCGCTCGTCGACGACGGCGAGCGGGGGTGCGGCGGTCATGGGCTCCTCCTTCCTGGAGGGGTGGAGGCGGCGGGAACGCCCAGTGCGGCGAAGGGCTGCTCGGCCAGGCGGGCCGCGGCGTCCGCGAGCAGCGGGCGCGGCGGCCGCGCGGCGAGGGAGTCGACGAGCTCGCCCGCGAAGCCGGGCGCACCGCGCAGCAGGGCATCCCGGGCGACGGTGCGGGCCAGACGCTCGTCGTCGTGCACCAGCCGCTCCGCACGCAGCACCGCGCGATGCCGGGCGTGCTCGAGGGCGGAGTCGTCGCTCACCGCGAGGGCGCGGAGGCGGTGCCACGGATCGACGGGCACGGCGGTGTCGTCGACCAGCACGAAGAGGTCGTCGGCGACGGTGTCGCCCGGGCCGAAGAGTCCGGCGCTCGCGTCGAGTCCGGCCTGCGCAGCGAGCGCCTCGGCGGCGATCAGGTCGCCGAGCAGCTCGTCGGAGACGCGGGTCGACGGCGCGGCGGCGGTCGCGGCGAGCCGGCGGGCGGCGGGCTCGGCGCGGTACTCGGGGCAGGCCGTCCCAGGTGGGACGGCGACCGGTCCTGCCGCGCGATCGGGCGCCTCCGCGAGGGCCGCGACCAGGCGGTCCAGGAGCCGGGCGGGGTCGTCGGCCGTGACGCCGACCAGCACGGAGCCGGCCGGGCTGTAGTGGCGCCGGTGCAGCGCGCGCAGGACGGGCTCGGTCGCGCGGCCCTCGAGGTCGAGGTCGCCGCTGCCGTCGTGCGCGTTGGGGGCGTCGGCCCAGTAGCGGGCGGTCAGGTGCGGCCACGGCAGCACGCCGCCCGGAGCGGGGGCGAGGCGCGCGGCCCGCTCAGAGGCGACCGCGCGGATCTGCTCCGCGATCTGCTCCGGCAGGAAGGCGGGGCGGAAGACCTGCTCGACGAGCCGCTCCGCGATCACGGCGGCCGACCCGGGAGAGCCCGTCTCGAAGAACTCGGAGTAGTCGAGGTGGGTGTGACCGCCGAGGACGCCGCCGCTCTCGGCGACGCGGGTCTGCCGGACGAGACCGGCGACCCCCTCGCTGTCCTGGTAGACGAGGTGCTCGATCAGGTGCAGCATCCCCTCCTCGCCGTCGCGCTCGTGGCGCATACCGGCGGGCACGGCGAGGGCGACCGAGTCGTTGCGGACCTCCGGCCGGTGCACGACGAGCGCGCGGGCGCCGGAGGGCAGGGCGGCGAACAGGGTCGGGACGTCGCGGGCGCTCATTCCGCCCGCTCCCCCAGCTGTGCGGCGGACAGGCTCAGCAGCAGCCGCGCCTGATCGCTGCTGGCGCCCCCGGAGCGGTGCCAGTCGACGGCGTGCTGGGCCAGCCGGAACGCGGTGCCGACGCGCAGCAGCTCGGCGTCGTGGTCCTCCTCGAGCGAGAGTCCGCGGCGGAGCGCGTCGAGGGCCGGGCGGAGCGCGGGGTGGAAGGCGTGCAGCTCTGCGAGCTCCCCGAGCACCCAGGCGGCGTCCCAGACCGGGTCGGCGAGCCCGACGTCCTCGCCCGTGAGCAGAGCGACGCGGGTCCCGCCGACGACGAGGTGGGCGAGGCCGGGGTGGCCGTGGACCACGACCGCGGCCGGCGAGGCGACGACCGCCTCCGCCCAGTCGGCGAGCTCGAGGAGACCGCCGGCGCCGAGCTCCTCGGCGGCGGGCGCCCAGCCACCGGCGAGCCAGCCGCGGGCGCGCTGCAGCGGACGCGGAGGGAGCGGCTCCCCGGCGGGCCGGGCGCCGTGGAGCGCGTCCAGCGCGCCCTTCCACTCGCGGCCGACGGAGACGAGCGCCTCCTCCGACAGCTCGTGGAGGAGCGCGGGCAGCAGGGCGCGGGCGGTGGTGCGGTAGCGGCGGATCGACGGGTCGGCGCCTCCCGGCACGATCCGGGGATCGGGCGCTGCGAGGCGGACGGGCACCGGCGAGAACGGCAGCGGCGCCTGCTCTCCGAGGCGGCGGGTCCAGACGGTGGTCCCGTCGGGTCCTTCCGAGAGCTCGGTGACGAGCAGCCCGGTGACGAGGGCCCGCGGAGGGGCGGTGGTGCTCACGCCGACCTCGCCTCCTCCGCGGCCGCCGGTGCCGTGCGCAGCGACTCCAGGTGGCGCAGCACCGCGGGGAACGCGGGCGGCACCCAGGCGAGCGCCGTGTCGCTGGACTCGCTCGGCCCGGGCACGGGGTCGATGACGGTGAAGTTGGCCGGCTCGCGCAGCAGCGCGAGGGTGGACTCGACGACCGGGTTGCCGAGCGCCCGCGGCGGCAGCGACGGAGCGATGCACACCGGCGCCTCCGTCGTGAGGGCCGCGAGCAGCGACGGGGAGTCGGTGATGCCGTGCGCGAGGCGCGAGGCGTAGTCGAGGGTGGCCGGGTAGATCAGGATGAGGTCGGCCCATTCGGCGAGGTCGACGTGGGCGACGACGATCTCGTCGTCCCAGCGGTCGTCCTGGATCCGGCCGCGCAGTCGCGACTCCAGGTTGTGCCGGGTGGTGAAGCGGTAGGCCGAGTCGCGGACGAGCACGCGGAACTCGGTCGCCGGAGCGGCGGCGCGCGCCCACTGGATCCAGTAGGGCATGACCTGGGTCATGGCGGAGCCGGTCAGGACGAGGGCCACCCGGGAGTAGCCGAAGCGGCCGAGCGAGAGGTCGGAGAGTGCGGCGCTCTGCGCACCGGGCGGGGTGGTCATGGCGGTCTCCTCAGAGGGCGGCGGGCGGGAGGGCGGATCGGGTCGCGGCCGGCGGTGAGGACGGCGGCGGACGGGCGGACCGTGCCCGCGGAAAGGGCGGACGGGGATGGGCGGACCGTGCCCGCGGAAAGGGCGGACGGGGATGGGCGGACGGCGCGAGCGGACGGCACGCGCCCGGGAGGGGCCGGGGCGACGCGGTCGAGGACCGGTCGCCCCGTGCCCGTCAGCACCCTGCGGTGAGGGTGACGCCGATGATGACGCCGGCGCAGAACGGGGTGGTGGCGGGCGCCTCGGAGGCGGCGTCGGTGCCGATCTCGTCGGCGGCGGTGAAGGTGTCGTGGGCGGTGGCGAGGTCGGCGAGGTCGGCGGACTGGACGGTCTGGGCGGTGATGGTCGACATGGTGTTCTCCTTGGATGAGTGGTGGCGGCGGATCCGCCGGGTCGTGCGGGGAGTGGTGCGGGTGGTCCGGCCGGAGGGCCGGGGAGCGGGTGCTGCGGGAGCACCCGGGCGGGAGGAGGGCCGGGTCAGCAGCCCGCGCCGAGGGTGGCGCCGACGATGATGCCGACGCACAGGGGCGTGGTGGCGGGCGCCTCGGTCGCGGCGTCCGAGCCGAGCTCGTCGACGGTGGCGAAGGTGTCGTGCGCTCCCGCGAGGGCGGTGAGGTCGGCGGACTGGGCGTCGGTGGAGATGGTGGTCATGATGTGTCCCTTTCGTGGAGTACCTCGGGCTGAGGTGGTGGTCCCCTCGGGATCGAGGGGAGGTTCGTGGGGCCCTAGCGGGCGGTGAGTCCCGGGCGGTCCGGGTCGATGCGCGCGGCGCGGGCGGCGTCGGCCCAGGCGTCGGCGGCGGGGATCGTCTCGGCCGAGGAGCGCAGGAGCGCTTCGGCGAGGACGCGGGAGCGGTGCTGGCCGAAGCTCAGTCCGCGGTAGGAGGAGCGCTCGTCGGCCGGGTCCTCGGCGTAGGCGAGGCCGTCGGCGAGCCTCTCGGCGAAGGCCGAGACGGCGGTGCGGGGCGAGGGCCGGGCATCGAGCAGCGGAGTGATCCTCCGGGCGACGTCGTCGGCGGAGTCGGCGGGCAGGTAGACGACGAGGGCGTCGGAGCGGGGGAAGGCCCGCGAGTCCGAGAGCGCCTTGGCCTGGTGGCGGGCTCCGGAGGCGGCGAGCGCCTCCAGGAGCGGGCCCCACAGGGCGAGCGCGTCCTCCGCCGAGTCGGCGACGAGCGAGAGGCGCACGACCCGGTCGGCGGGATCGAGTCCCACCGGGCCGAGGGCGAGGAGGTAGCCGGGAGTGGTGCGGGTGCGCCAGCTCGGCAGCCGGACGCCGGCGACGGCCCCGTCGGCGGAGCGGACGAGATCGACCTCGGGCACGAGGACCCGGACGCGGCCCAGCTCGACGACCCGGCGCTCCTCCCCCTGCACGGTGGCGGAGCCGAGCACTCCGGAGGGAGCGGGCTGCAGGACCGTGCGGTGCGGGATCGCGTCGATCAGCCGGGGGGCGAGGTCCTGGCCGTCGCCTCCGGCGGTCTCGCCGAGCAGCGGGTTCCGGAGGTGCAGGTGGGTGTAGAGGGTGGCGGCGAGTCGGGCCCGCAGCTCGATCGGCCCGGTGGCCTCGATCACGGTCCCGTCGACCTCGGCCCGCAGCCGGGCGGCGTCGACGCTGATCACGGCCTCGTCGAGGACGGAGCGGGTGGTGAGGGCGGTCATCGCGGGCTCCTGTCGAATCCGAGGGCGGTGGAGTAGGCGGAGGGGGCGAGCAGGACGCGGCGGCCGATGCCGGCGGCGGCCCGCTCGATCCCGGGGAGGCGGGAGACCATCGAGGCCCGGGCGAGGGTGCGGTCGACGAGGTGCCAGCCCAGGTGGGCGGTGGCGCGGACGGCGAGGGCGTCGTCCGCGCCGGCGGTCTCGGCGGCGTAGGCGAGCCACATCCGCCGGATCCTCGGGACCAGTGCCGCCATCCGCTCCGCGATGCGGGCGTCCGCGGCCGCGGTGTCGAAGGCGAGGGGAGGAGCGGAGGCGCCCTCCCGGGTGGTCACGGTGTCGAGCACCGCGCGGTGGATCCACTCCCCCGCCAGCGTGCCGAGGTCGCGGGCCGGATCCCCGATCCCGAACTCCTCCCAGTCGAGCAGCTGGAGGCGCCCGTCGCGGAGGTGGAACTGGTCGAGGCGGAGGTCGCCGTGGATCGGGGCCGTGCGGTTGCCGCTCTCCCACTCGCGGAGATCCTCCGTGGCCGAGACGAGCTGCTCGTCGTGCTGCAGGTCGCCCCAGAAGGCGAGCTCGGCGAGGGTGAGGTCGACGTAGCGGGTGTGCGGGATGCCGACGCGCAGCATCTCGACGGGAGGGCTGGGGTGCGAGGTCGCGGTGAGGCCCGCCACCGGGCCGGCGTGCAGCCGGGCCAGGAGCCGGCCGGCCTGTTCGGGGAAGTCCGCGGGGACGCGCTCCTCCACGAGCAGGAGGGCCAGGCTGGTGCCGGGGCAGTGCTCGAACACCAGCAGGGAGTCGTCCTCGTCGGCCGCCAGCAGGCGGGGTCCGGCCGGGGCGTGCTCGGGGCTCCGGGCGGCGAAGCCGGCGAAGTCCCTGGAGCGGCGGAAGGCCGCGGGGCCCGCCGTCCGGGGCGAGACGTGCTTGACGAAGACGCGGGCGCCGTCGTCGAGGGTCATCGTCCACGACGCGTTCCGGCCGGCGAAGGCGGGGCGGTCGATCGCGGCGACGCGGTGGCGTCCGCCGCCGAGCAGCCGCTCGGTCGAGGCCGCCGCCCGGAGGGCCGCCGGATCCGCGGGGCGGTGCCCAGGGGTCGCGGGGCGGAGCCCGGGAGTCGCGAGGAGAGTCACGATCGTGTCCTTCGGTCGGTCGAGCGGATCAGAAGAGGTAGGTGACGACGAGGTAGGCGCCGCCCGCTCCCCCGACGAGGAGGGCGGTGTTGACGAGCAGCTTCTTGAGGGGCGAGGGGCGGGTCGAGGCGGTGCGCGAGGTGGTCATGGTGGTGTCCTTCCGAGGGGTGGTGGTGGTGGATATCGGGAGCCGGGCCTAGGAGGCGTCGGCGGCCTTGAGGGAGGCGCGGAGCGAGACGCGGGAGCCGGTGCGGAGCGCGTTGTTGCGGTAGACGCGGACGACCAGGC
The DNA here is from genome assembly GCF_002931195.1 of Rathayibacter sp. AY1C2. Classification (NCBI taxonomy): domain Bacteria; kingdom Bacillati; phylum Actinomycetota; class Actinomycetes; order Micrococcales; family Microbacteriaceae; genus Rathayibacter; species Rathayibacter sp. AY1C2. The sequence continues at coordinate 125,076 of NZ_PSWG01000007.1, forward strand.
GGAACAGCAGCGGCACCGTGATCGCGGCGACGACGGCGGCGATCACCATCTCGGGGGTGCCGACCGAGTCGAGGCCGAAGCGCATCGGCATCAGGTAGGAGGAGAAGAGGGGGACGAAGGAGAGCGCGTGCACCCAGGCCTCGTCGAGGTTCGCCGGCACCACGTAGAGCGCGATGATCAGCAGCGCCATCTGCACGACGGAGAGCGGCATGGCGGCGGTGCCCAGGTCCTCCTGCCTCGACACGGTCGAGGCGAGCAGGGTGCTGAGGAGCGCGAAGAGCACGTAGCCCTGCAGGAACCAGACGAGGAACCAGACCAGGCTCGGGCCGAGCTCGATCTCGAGGACCGACCACCCGCCGACCACGCTGAACCCGCCGACGACGGCGCCGCCGATCACGAGCAGCTGGGCCAGGGTCACCAGGCCGACGCCGATCATCTTCCCGGCGAGCAGCGGGGCGACGCCGATCTTCGTCAGCAGGATCTCGACGATCCGGGACGACTTCTCCTCGACCACCCCCGAGGCCAGACTCGACGAGGAGTAGACCATTGCGGCGAGCAGGGCGCTGATCATCGCGGTCGCGAACAGGATCCGGGTGTCGAGGACCACGGTCCCCGCCTCCCTCGTCGCGTCGACCAGGAACCAGCCGCCGATCCCGGCGCCGAGGCCGGCGATCGCGGCCAGCGCGAGGGTCGCGGTGAGGATCGTGCGGTTCCCGGTGCGGGTCAGGATCTCGCGGCGGACGATCGTCGCGGCTCCCCGGGCCGGCGTCGGAGGAGCGGAGCTCTCGGCGGTCCGGGCGTGGGCGGCGCGGGGGTGCGTGGTGGTCATCGTCCTGCTCCTTGGATCTCGAGGCGGCGCTCGGCCGCAGGGGTGGAGGCGGCGGTGAGCCGCTCGGACAGCAGCTCGGTCAGCGAGCGCTGCGCAGTGCGGATGCTCCGGAGGCCGCCGTGGCGGGTGAGGGTCGCGAGCACCTGCTCGGGGACGTCCCGGCCGCTGCCCTCAATCGAGACGAGCAGCGACTCCGGCTCACCGGGGACCGGCTCGGCCGACAGTCCCGGTGTGACGCCGAGCTCGGCGACGAGCAGGTCGTCCAGGGGGCGGGAGAACTGCAGCTGCCAGCGGCTGCGGCCGTCGTCCTGCAGCTCGGCCACCGCTCCGCTCGCGGTCACGCGGCCGGAGTCGAGCACGCAGACGGTGTCACAGAGGCGCTCGACCAGGTCGAGCTGGTGGGAGGAGAAGAGCACGCCGACGCCGCGGGCGGACTGCTGCCGGATCAGGCCGGCCATCGTCTCCACGGCGACCGGGTCGAGCCCCGAGAAGGGCTCGTCCAGCACCAGGAGCGACGGATCGCCCACCAGGGACACGGCCAGCTGCACGCGCTGCTGGTTGCCGAGCGAGAGGTCCTGCACCAGGGTGTCGGCCCGCTCGGCCAGGCCCAGCGCGTCGATCACCTCCTCGGCGGTCTCACGGGCTCCCCGGGCGTCGTGCCCCTCGAGCAGAGCGAAGTGGATCACCTGCTCGCGGACCCGCATCTGCGGGTAGAGGCCGCGCTCCTCCGGCATGTAGCCGATCGAGCGGCGGTCCTCGGCGGTGATCGGCGCGCCGTCCCAGGTGATGGTCCCCGTGTCGGGGGTGAGCAGGCCCAGGATCAGCCGCATCGTCGTGGTCTTGCCGGCGCCGTTGCCGCCGATGAAGCCGACGATCTCGCCGCGGCCCACGGACAGGTCCACGTCGTGCAGGACCCGGTGGCCGCCGAATGCACGGCTCACGCCGCTGAGCTGAAGCCCTCGCATGTCATCTCCTCGAAGTCGTTTCTCTTGACTCCTCAGACGCTACGGACGCTCTCGCGACGGGCTCCTGTACTTCGGTACAGCGCCGAGGTGGCCGAAAGTGCAGGTCCCGGATCACCGGACGTGCAGGTCCCGAGGCGGCCGCGCGTGCAGGTCCGGGGGCGGCCCGGGTGCGGGCCGCCGGCGTCCCGAGCACGACGGACGCCCCCGTGCTCGTCCGGTCGGCGACCGGAGCGCACAGGGGCGTCCGTGGAGGAGGAGGGGCGGGGTCAGGCCGTCGCGCAGCTCCCGTCGACCTCGCCGATGACGCCGTCCGTCACCGACACGACCGCGCAGTTCGGGTAGCCCCGCTGCGGCCGGTGCGCGGGGTCGAGCGCGCGGAGGATGCTCCCGAGCACCGCTCCGTGCGTCACGACCAGCACGTCCCCGTGCTCCGCCGCCGGCGCGAACCGCGCGATCGCGGCCTCCACGCGGGCGCGCACGGTGGCACCGCTGTCGGCCCGGCCGGAGGGGTCGTGGCGGTGGATCGCGTCGAGCACCGAGTCGAGCCCGGCGTCGGTCATCCGCGGCCAGTCGGCGGAGGAGGGCACGTAGGAGTAGCCGTGGTCGGCGAACACCGGCTCCCAGAGCGAGGCGTTCGGCTGCCCTTCGAAGGCGCCGAAGTGCCACTCGCGGAGCTCGACCATCGGCTCGGCTTCGAGCGACGGGTGCCCGGCGAGCGCCGCCGCCGCCGTGGTCCGGGTGCGGGTGAGGTCGCTCGTGAACGCCGCGACGAGCGGCACGCCGCGCATCCGCTCGCCGAGGGCCGCCGCCTGGCGCTCGCCGCGCTCGGTCAGCGGCGAGTCGCACCAGCCCTGCAGCTGGCCGGCGACGTTGAAGAGGGTCTCGGCGTGGCGGACGAGGTGGATCGTGCCGGTCACGGGCGCGCGCTCGCAGGCGTGGTCAGGCAGGCGGGGGTGGTGCGGTGCATGCGGTTCTCCGGGGTCAGCGCGCTACTCCGGAGCGGCGCGCGCGATGTGGAGGGCCAGGAAGGCGACCTCCTCGTTGGGCAGGGCGGCCTGGTACTCGGCCGCCACGAAGGAGCGGACCCGCTCGGCGGAGGCGATCGCGCGCGGGTAGCGGGCGCTGAGGCTGGTGAAGAGGAAGTCGTCCTCGCTCTCGAGCAGGCCGCCCGAGAAGAAGCGCTCGGCGAAGTACTGCAGGTGCGCCACGAAGCGGGCGGAGCGGAGGTCGTCGCGGTCGAGCGCGGCTCCGCTGGAGTGCTGGATGATCGCGGTCACCGAGCGGATGAGCTGCACGATCCGGAGCGAGTCGATCCCGACCTTGCCGAGCTCCGCGTTGGCGAGGTGGAAGGCGACGTTCGCGGCCTCGTCGGCGGGCAGCTCCACGTCCAGGCGCTCGCGCATCCGCTCGACCGCCCGCTCCCCCACCGCGTACTGCACGGGGTAGACCGTCCGCATCTCCCAGGCCAGCCGGTTGGCGACCGAGAGCCCGCGCCGCTGCCGCTCCACCGCGAAGTGCAGGTGGTCGGTGAGCGCGAGGTACACGTGCGGGTCGAGCTTCAGCCCCTGCTCCTCCGCGTCGGCGACGACCGCGCGGGTGAGCTCGACGAACTCCGGCGGGATTTGCGCCAGGAGCTCGACGAGGTTGCGCTGATCCGAGTCGTCCAGCGCCACGAACACCTGGTCGACGCTCGAGGGCTCGATCGCCTCGCCGGCCTTCGCTCCGAAGCCGATCCCCCTGCCCAGGAGCACGCGCTCGACGCCGCGCTCGTCGACGACGAGGACGACGCTCGAGTTGAGCACCTTCTTGATGGTCTGCATGCGTGTCTCCGTCGACGGCCGCGTCAGGGCTGGGGTGGGGGTGGCGGGGCCTCTGCCCGGAGAGCCGGACGGCGCCTCCGGGCAGAGGAGGATCATCCCAGATCCGCGCCGTTGGAGGCGATGACCTTCTGGTACCAGAAGAACGAGTCCTTCCGGTAGCGCTCGGTGCTGCCGTGGCCGAGGTCGTCCATGTCGACATAGACGAACCCGTAGCGCTTCGAGATCTGCGAGCTGGAGGCGCTGATCAGGTCGATCGGCGCCCAGCTCACGTAGCCGAGCAGCTCCACGCCCTCGTCCACCGCCTGGATCATCTGCTCGAAGTGCGCGCGGAAGTAGTCGATCCGGTACGGGTCGTGGACCCGGCCGTCCTCGGTCAGCTCGTCGCGCATCCCGAGCCCGTTCTCGACGATGAACAGCGGCTTGCCGTAGCGGTCGTAGAGGTCGATCAGCGAGATCCGCAGCCCGACGGGGTCGATCTGCCAGCCCCACTCGCTCGACTCGAGGAACGGGTTCTTGACGCCGAGGACCGTGTTGCCGGGGGTGCGCTCGGCGTCGGGGCGCACGGACTCCGTCATCGACATGTAGTAGCTGAACGAGATGAAGTCGACGGGGTGCTCGCGCAGCAGCTCGGCGTCGCCCGCCTCGAACGGGATCTCGACTCCGCGGCTCTCGAGCGCCCGCAGCGCCAGGCGCGGGTAGGCGCCGCCCGCCTGGACGTCGGTGCAGAGGTAGAGCATCCGCTCCTTCGCCTGCGTCGCCGCGACGTCGTCGGGGTGGCAGGTGTTGGGGTAGGTGGTCAGCATCGTGAGCATGCAGCCCATCCGCGACTCGGGCCACAGCTCCTTCAGCGTCCTCGTGACCGAGGCGGAGGCGACGAACTGGTGGTGCAGGGCCGTGTAGCAGGCCTGCTCCACGCTGCCCTCGACGGTCTCCTCGATGATCCCGCCCGAGGTGAACGGGTGGCGGATGATGCCGTCGATCTCGTTGAAGGTCAGCCACATGTCGACGAGGTGGCCGAAGCGCTCGAAGCAGGTGCGGGCGAAGCGCTCGAACAGCCCGATCGTGCGGCGGTCGACCCAGCCGTTGTGCTTCAGCGCGAGCGCGAGCGGCGGGTCGTAGTGCGAGAGCGTGACCAGCGGCTCTATCCCGAGGCGCCGCATCTCGGTGAAGAGGGCGAGGTAGTAGGCGATGCCCTCCTCGAGCGGCTCCGCCTCCTCCCCCGTCGGGTAGAGGCGGGTCCAGGCGATCGAGACGCGGAGGGTGGTGAAGCCCATCTCGGTGAACAGCGCGAGGTCGCCGGGGTAGCGGTGGTAGAAGTCGATGCCGCGGCGCTTGGGGTAGTACTCGGTGTCGTCGTCGGACATCGCCGCCGTGATGCTCTCCACCGTGTTGCGGTGGTGGATCGCGTACTCCTTCGGGTCCGCCTTCGGCTTGTAGGAGGCGACGTCGCTGACCGCCGGGCCGCGCCCGCCCTCGCGCCACGCGCCCTCGACCTGGTTGGCGGCGAGGGCGCCGCCCCATCGGAATCCGTCAGGAAGCGCCATCGGCGAGCTCCTTCTCTCTCTGCGTCACGGTCATGATCCGGTCGCCGGCGGTGATCCGCTCGGCGGCCTCGACGAGCACGGTGTACTCGGCGGAGTTGGTCACGAGCACCGGGGTCGTGGTGTCGTAGCCGGCCGCGGTGATCGCGGCCAGGTCGGCGGTGAGGAGCAGCTGCCCGACCTCGACCCGGTCGCCGACCGCGACGTGCGCCTCGAACGGCGCGCCGTCCAGCTGCACCGTGTCGATGCCGACGTGGATGAGCACCTCGACGCCGTCCGCGCGGCGGAGCCCCACGGCGTGGCGGGAGGAGAGCAGCGCGATGACCTCGCCCGCGAACGGCGCCCGGACGGCTCCGTCTGTGGGGCGGATCGCCAGCCCCTCGCCGAGCACGCCGGCCGAGAACACGGGGTCCGGCACCTCCGAGAGGGGGATGACGGAGCCGGTGAGCGGCGCCTGCAGCGCGAGCGGGCTCCCGGCGTCGGCCGCCACGTCGCCGAGCGCCTGGACGCTGGCGGAGGCGTCGTCGCGCCAGATGACGAAGGAGACGACGAACGAGACGGCGACCGAGATCAGCAGGCCGATCACGGCGTTGAGCAGGTTCCAGGGGTTCAGCCCGTCGATGAACATCGAGATGCTCGCGACGCCGGGGCTGACCAGCGCGAACGCGGCGACCTGCGTGGCGCCGATGTAGGCGCCTCCGACCACGCTGCCCGTGATGACGGAGACGAGGGCGCGCTTGTTCTGCAGCGTGACGCCGTAGAGCGCCGGCTCGGTGATCCCGAAGAGGGCCGAGAGGCCGCCCGAGAAGGCGGTGGCGCGGAGGGTCGCGCTCTTGGTGCGCAGGGCGATCGCGAGGCTGGAGCCCGCCTCCGCCGCGTTGTGGGCGAGCGAGGAGGCGAGGTAGAAGGTGTCCTTGCCCGCGCTGGCCATCGTCGCGATGGTCGGCGGGATGAACGCCTTGTGCATGCCGACCGAGATGATCAGCGGGAGCACGCCGGCCAGCAGCGCGACGGCCACCCAGCCGAGCGCCCCGTAGAGGCCGATCATCGCGCCGGTGAGCATCGAGCCGAGCCAGTAGCCGAGGGGGCCGAGCAGGAAGATCGTGGCCGGAGCGACGATCACCAGGCACATCAGCGGCACGTAGAACGTGCGGATCGGGCCCCACGAGTGCTTCCTGAAGAAGCGCTCGACGACCGAGAGCAGCAGCACGGCCAGGATCGCCGGGAACACCTGCGCGTTGTAGGCGATGACCGGCACCGGGATGCCGAAGAGCGCGACGCCGCCCTCCTGGTTGAGCAGCGTCGTGAACGCCGGGAAGACCAGGACGCCGACGAGCCCGAGCGCGAGCGGCCGGTTCACGTCGAGCTTCTTCGCGCTCGTGTAGGCGACGAGCAGCGGCAGGAAGCCGAACACCGCGTCCGGGATGGCGGACAGCAGCTTGAAGTTGTCGGAGGCCGGGTCGAGCCAGCCCAGCGCCGAGGCGAGGACGAGGAACGACTTGAAGATGCCGGCGCCCGCGATGGCCGGGATGATCGGCGTGAACACGCTGACCACGAAGTCCATGATCGTCGCGCCGAGGCGCTTGAGGGACCGCGGCTGCTTCGCCTGCTCCGCGGATGCGGTGGTGCCGCCGCGCAGCTTCTCGACCGCCGCGTACATCTCGCTGACGCCGCTGCCGACGATGACCTGCGTCTGCGGGCCTGTGACGACGCCGATCACGCCGGGCACCGCCTTCAGCGCCTCGACGTCGGCCTTCGCGTCGTCCGCCAGCGCGAACCGCAGACGGGTCGAGCAGTGCTGCAGCTTCGCCACGTTGGCGGCGCCGCCGACGTGCTCGAGGATCGCCTTCGCGCTCTCCTGGGTACTCATCGGTACTCCTCCGGGTGTGTGGGGACGCGCGCTTCCCTGCGCTGTGCTGCCCGGCCGTCCGTCGCCGTCCCCGCCCCCTCCGGCACCGTCATCGGTGCTCCGGCGGAGCGTCAGGAGGCGTCCGGGCACAAAAAAAGGACCCGACGACGCTCAATACGCGTTTCGTCGGATCCTGCCTGCACGACCAGTCACATGTCCGAGAGCGACGCTAACACGGGGGTGGGTGGGGCGTCAAAGAGGGGGGTGCTTCGAGATCGAGCTCATCCGTTCCAACGACACGAGATTTCATCACGAAGAGCCGGACGATTTCTTTCCTTCGTGCCGGTGCGAGAGTAGTCGTCGACCTCATCCGGATGAGCATGGAGAAGAGCAAACAATGGCCAGGATCAGATCGCTGGAGCGCGGCGACCAGCGGGTCACCGTTCATCCGACCGAGGTCGACTGCACCTTCCAGGAGATCCAGTCCGATGACGGCCAGACTTACGTCCATCTGTCGACCTTCGGATCAGATGACCGCAAATCCGGCCCCAAGAGCAGTCAGAGCCTCCAGCTCGACGAGAAGATGGCGCGCGAACTGATCGAGGTCCTGATCACGGCATTCCACCTGGATTGAGTCGCGCACCGCGCAGGACCGCCTTGCGCCATTCGCTCTCCACATCTGCCGCTACCTCATCCGGATCCTGGTGCTCCCAGTAGCGGAGCACCAGCCATCCCGCTCCAATCAGTCGCTCATCCGTGTCGCGGTCCCGCGCGGTGTTCGCCTGCAGCTTGGCCGTCCAGTAGCCGTCGTTCCGCTTCGGTTGCGTGGCATGCTCGGGGCAGCTGTGTCAGAAGCAGCCATCGATGAAGACCGCGATCCGACGAGCGGTGAAGACGACGTCTGCACGCCGCCGCAGTCCCGGCAGCGGAGCGTGATCGACCCGGTAGCGGAGCCCCCTGGCATGGAGTCGACGGCGCACCTCGAGCTCAGGACGGGTGTCCCTTCGCTTGTTGCCGAGCATGGACCGGCGGGAGCCGGGCGTGCTCGCCCACGACTCTGCCCCCACTCCGCGGTCCGGCCTCAGCTCAGGACGCTCGCGACGGAGCGGGGAAGGTTGGTGTGCGTCGTCTCGTAGTCCACCCCGAGGAATGACTTGAAGAGCGCGGAGAAGACGACCTCCGCCCCCTCCACCGGCACGGCCATGCCGATCTGGCGTCGCACGCTGTCCCTTCCCCCGACGAACTGGTACTGGTCCGGGAACGTCTGGAGTCGGGCGCGCTCGCGATTCGTCAGCGCTCGCGGCTCATCCCAGTGGTAGACGTGGGTACCGCCGCCGCCCGAACCAGTGACGGTGTACGAGGGCTTGTCCCTCTCGAGACGCTTGTAGATCTGGCTGATCGTCGCGCCTGTGACGTTGAGTCGGAGGTGCTCAGGGAGCTCCGCAGTGAACGCGCTCTGCCCCGGCTTGATGTGCGTGAGCCGCTCGATGACCCAGGGCTTCTGCTTGGCGAGCTCGTTCTGAGTCACGTCGGGGCCGATAGGCGGGTTCTCGAGCCGATTGCCCGCCGAGTTGTCGATGTGCGCATAGGGCTCCACCGCCGGGATGCGGAACTCGACGTCGAGGTCCCTCCGGATGCCCACGATGAGGATGCGGTGCCGGCGCTGGGGCACCCCGTACTGCTCGAACTTGTACAGGTGCGGAGTCAGGACGTATCCGCCCTGGTCCCCCGCTTCCTCCAGCTCGCGGAGGATCCGACGGAAGGAGTGGCCGTCGTTCGCGCCCTTCAGGTCGCCCACGTTCTCGGCGACGAACCAGGACGGCGAGTGCTCGTTCAGCACGTTCACGCCGTACTTGTAGAGCGGCCCGAAGCGCCCCATCATCCCCTTGCGCTCGCCGACACGGCTGAAGTCGTTGCACGGGAATCCGAAGGCGAAGCCGTCGATCGGGTCGAGCGCAGCGGTGTCGAGGGTGCGGACGTCGCCGTGGATCACGGACTCCCGGCTGGCGCCGGGGATGTTCAGACGGTAGGTCTCACAGGTGTCCGCGTCGTAGTCGTTGGCCCAGACGTGCTCGAGGCCAACATCGAGGCCCTGCGCAGCGCGATGCGCACCCAGCGCCATCCCGCCCGGTCCGCAGAAGAGCTCACCCATCTTGAAGTCCACGTGCTGCCTCTCGTTCGACCCCGACACAGTGTGCGGCTTGCCACTGACATGCGCAGAGCGGAGCAGCTGCGCACCGCCGCGCGAGCGTTCCCCGCTGAGCACGCGCGATGCCCCGTCGGGCCAGGAGCAGCTTACCGTTCCCGGAGGAGTCGGCTGCACGGGTGCGGGAATGCCCGAAGGCCCACCAGCTTGCGCCTCATCTCCTGCTTCATCGCACCCGGCCTCGGCATTCCGCGGAGAACTCAGTGTCCTTTCCTGCCCTTAGGCTGTCGATGAGTTCATCGAGGGGGCGGCTTGCAGCACGAGATTCTTGTTCCCGGCGTGGAGCTGCTCGAATCGATGCGCTCCGTCGGGTACTCGTTCCACGCGGCTATCGCAGACCTGGTGGACAACAGCATCAGCGCTGGGGCGGTCCGAGTCGAGATCGTCGGCGACCCGGTGGACTCCTCATTCCTCACCGTCCTGGACGACGGCGCGGGGATGAGCCCCGACGAGGCTCGGACAGCACTGCAGCTCGCCGGCAGCGCGCGCACGACGACGAGAGCGGGAAACGACCTCGGACGGTTCGGCCTCGGCCTCAAGACCGCATCGCTCTCGCAGGCGCGGCGATTGACCGTGCTCACCCGGAAGAACGCTCAGACGACGGCTCTCCAGTGGGACATCGACCACGTCCTCTCGTCGGGTGAATGGTCCCTGAGCGTGCTTGCCGAGAACGAGTACACGTCGCTTCCCCGGGCGGATGCGCTCCTCTCCCGACCGTCGGGGACGCTGATCGTGTGGCAGGAGCTCGACTACATGCTCGGCGCCGCGTCACGGCCGGATCTCGTCATGGCGGAGCGGCTGGCCGACCTCAGGGGCCACCTCTCCCTCACCTTCCACCGGTTCCTCGACGACGGAACGCGCAGCCCCCTCGTCATCAGCGTCAACGGCCTCGACGTTCCGGCGCTCGATCCCTTCCTGTCGAAGAACCCTCGGACGCAGCAGTCCCACCGCGAGCCGCTCACGATCGAGGGGCAGAGGATCGAGTTCCAGGCCTACACGCTCCCGCACCCGTCGGCACTCTCGAAGAAGGACCGCGAGCGCTGGGATCTGAGCGCCGGGATGCGCGAGCGCCAGGGCTTCTACATCTACCGGAACCGCCGCCTCATCTCCTACGGCCACTGGTTCGGGCTCTCCCGTCGCGAGGAGCTCTCCAAGCAGTCCCGCGTGATGGTCGACATCCCGAACACCGTCGACCACCTCTGGCAGCTCGACATCAAGAAGTCACGTGCGGAGCCGCCTCAGGCCTTCCGCCTCCACTTCCGGCGGGTCATGGACAAGGTCATCGATCGCAGCAAGCGGGTCCACACGTTCCGAGGAAGGCGCGTGTCCGGCGAGACCATCGCCAGGATGTGGGACAAGATCACCGATCGAGAGGGCTCCCGCTACCAGGTGAACGCCGAGCACCCGCTCGTCGCGGCACTGCAGGAGACGATGACCGACGAGCAGAAGCGCCAGCTCTCCCGGCTGCTGACCGATCTCGCCCAGACCTTCCCGACCGCGGATCTCTACATCGAAGCCGCCAAGGGCCAGACGAGCACCGCACCGGCGGCAGCTACCGCCGACGTTCTCGCGCAGCTCGCGGCACTCCGCCGTTCGGGCGGCTTCGGCGACCTTCCTCCGGCGCAGGTGGCCTCCACTCTCCGCGCCACGGAGCCTTTCGACCGCGTCGAGGACCTCGACGGACTCATCACTCAGATCTGGAGCGCACCCGCATGACGACCACCGCCGTCGAGAAGGACAAGAAGAAGCTCCTGGACATGCTCACCGGTCTGCTCGTCAACGATGACTCAATCGAGCTGGACGAGCTCGAGACGAAGGCGCGCCTGTTCGCGCCGATCGTCGGTCCGCACCTGCAACCAGGGGATGTCGACGCCGTCATCGCACGAGTGACGGAGCTCCACGAGGTCACAATCATCATCGGGCCGGTCGTCGTCGACCCGACGACCTTCACGGAGTGGCTGGAGAAGCGCAAGAAGACGATTGAGACGAAGCGCTGGAACGCGTACCAGCAGCTCCTCGTCAACCGGGAGTGGGGCCCGACCGTCATCAGGAAGCTCGACGAGCAGACGGACATCATTCTCGAGCGCATGGGCGATCCCAAAGTGGGCGGCGAGTGGGCCCGTCGCGGACTTGTCATCGGCGAGGTCCAGTCGGGGAAGACAGCGACTTATCTGGGCATCCTCAACAAGGCCATCGACTACGGCTACAAGATCGTCGTCGTCATCGGCGGACACACGGAGGACCTCCGCCGTCAGACGCAGCAGCGCCTCGACAAGGACATGACCGGCGTCGATTCGGTGTACATCGCCGACAACATCGACTCCCGCTACGCCAACATGCGCATCGGGGTCGGAGCGATCGACGGGTCCATCCAGAGCAACATACTCACGACGACCCGCTCCGACTTCAGCGCGGCGAGCAAGAACGCCGGGGTCGTAGCGCTGGGCGGCGACACTCCGACGATCTTCGTCGTGAAGAAGAACGCCCGAGTGCTCGCGAACCTCGCCAACTACCTCGTCGGACAGGCCCACCAGGGGAAGCTCACCGCGCCGCTCGTCGTCGTCGACGACGAGGCCGACTGGGCGTCAGTCAACACCAAGACCGAGGATGACGCGGCGGCAGTCAACCGCGTCATCCGCCGGTTGCTCGCCACCTCCAGCCGCAGCTCCTACCTCGGCATCACGGCGACGCCCTTCGCGAATGTGCTGATCGACGATTCTGTCGAGGAGGACCTCTTCCCTCGCGACTTCATCCAGGCCTTGGAGAGCCCCTCGAACTACACGGGCGTCGAGGCGTACTTCGGTCGCGACGCGGGGGGCTCCGACCCGCGGATCAGGACCGACGTCCAGGACTGCCTGGAGGTGCTGCCCTTCACTCACAAGCGGACGGCGCAGCTCGACGAGCTCCCCGGCACGCTGATTGAGGCCATCAGCGCGTTCCTCGTCGGGACAGCCATCCGGCGCCGGCGCGATGGATCAGTGCGACCGGCATCGATGATGATCAACGTCTCGCGCTTCAACGACGTCCAGTCGAATGTGACCGCGGAGGTCCAGAACTTCGTGGACGATGTCCGGCGGGCGGTGCTGGCTGAGTACGCCATGCCGGAGGAGGAGGGCGACACGACGACAGCCGCCTCGATCCTGAAGGACACCTTCGACGGCGAGTTCGCCGACGAAGCCTCCTGGGCCGAGCTGCGACCGCTGCTCCTCCAGATCGTCGAGGAGGTGAGCGTCGTGCTCGTCAACAGCGGGACGATGGGCCCGCGCAACAAGCGGCTGAGCGAGATGTCCCGAGAGGATCGGGAGGCCGAGTCCCGGCTACCGACGATCTTCGTCGGAGGCGATGTGCTGGCTCGAGGTCTCACCCTCGAGGGGCTCCAGGTCAGCTACTTCGTGCGCAAGGCCGCCGCAGCAGACACGCTCCTCCAGATGGGGCGGTGGTTCGGCTACCGTCCGGGCTACGAGGACCTTGTCCGAGTCTGGATCGACTCCACAGTGGTGGATCTCTTCAAGTACGTCGCCGACGTCTCCGACGACCTGCGGGGCTCGCTGCGGCTGATGAACTCCTTGAAGATGACGCCTCAGCAGTTCGGCCTGAAGATGCGACGGCATCCCGAGGCGTTCCTCATCACCGCAGCGAACAAGCAGAAGCACGCCGCGCAGATCGAGGGCGAGGTCGACATCGACGGCGCATCGTTCGAGTCTCATGTGCTGTCGAACGATCCCCTCGACAGGAAGAGGAACTTGGACGCGGCGAGGGAGCTGGCCGAGACGCTGCAGGAGGATGCGGGCAGCGGTCCGGATGAGACGCGCTCCTCGATGGTGTGGTCGAACGTGCCTGCCGAGGTGGTTGCGCGATTCTTCTCGCGCTTCCGCGGCCACGACAGCGAGACCTTCTTCGGGAGGACGAACAAGAGCGGTGGGAAGGCCCAGCTCGCCGCGCACCTGGCCGATGCAGTCAACTCGGAGACCTGGGACGTCGGCTTCGTTGAAGGCCGGCATGATGAGACGACGAACGTGCTCGGACTGCCCCGGGCGATTAAACCGAGCATTCGCAACAACCTCGAGGCGGCCTCAGGCGGCTCGGTGCGCTTCGGGAATCGGCGAGTAGCAGCTGGCGCAGATATTCGTAACGCGATGGACACGGCTCGCATCCTCGAGTTGGAGGACGGGCTCGAGGTCGACGTTTCGGGCAAGAAGAGGCGCCTGTCCGACCAGGACGTTATCAGGGGCGCGCTGGTACGCCCCCTTCTCCTCGTCTTCTCTGTGATCAACAAGAACTCCTCTTCTGAAATGCTGTCGAAGCATGAAGCTGGCGGCGATCGCAAGTCAGACTTGCAGTTCACCCCGGAGGACCCCCTGATCGCTGTAGTGGTGGCTTTTCCTGTTTCACCCGACGACGCCGAGCGGGCTGGGAGCAAGAAGCATCGAGTCGCTCGCTTCGTCGCGAACACCGTCTTCGCCCGGCTCAACCTGGGACTTCCCGACGACGAGGAGCTCGCGGGGGACGAGGAGTGAGACTCGACGAGGCATTCGCTGCGGTATTGAGAGGGACGGATGGCCAGGTAGTCAAGCTTCGGCACCTGTGGTTGCGCGTCTTCGCGCAGAACAGCCAGCAGAAACCTGCGCTCGTCCTCGAGCTTCCGTCTATGCCGGCCTACTTCATCGACGGCGGTCGAGGATTTAACGTCCAGCTCACGCAGTCCGTGCATTCCGCGACGAGCTACCTCAGGATCAGCTCGTCGGACTCAGAGGTGCAGCCGGCCTTCCTGGCGCTGTGCCAGTACCTCCTGGACGAGAGCGGGAGAGCGGACGGCGCTTCAGCGAGCGTGGACATCTTCGCGCGTAGCCTGGAGTCGTTCCGGGACCTCCTCGCCAGGCCCCGGGGCCGTCTGGGAGAGGATGCGCTCCGCGGACTGATGGCCGAGCTCTCGATCCTCGAGAGCCTTGCAGACGAAGCGGACTCCCTGTCGGGCGCTCTCCGCGCCTGGAGCGGCCCCTACGGCAACAGCAAGGACTTCATCTTCCCCTCGGGGCACTGCGTCGAGGTGAAGTCAGCACGCCTGCCGTCGATGGAGGTGACGATCTCGAGTCTTCAGCAGCTCGAGCCCGCCAACACGACTCTCCAGCTCGCGGTCCTTCCGATGGAGCGCTCGAACGCCGACGACGGCGAGGCCAGGAATCTCCTTCAGCTCTTCGACGCGCTCGCAGAGGCCGCCGATGCTGATCCTGTCTCCCGGAAGCTGTGGCGGGACGCGGTCGAGACGCTGGGCTTCGACCGCGACGATGCGTACTACGCCGACTGGTGGTTCCGCCTCGGCGAGATGCTCGCCTTCGACGTCCTGGAGGGCTTCCCGCGCATCCGCGCGCACTCGGTGCCGGCCGCCGTCAGGAGCGTCAGCTACCGCCTGGACATCACGTCGCTGTCCGACTTCACCGCCAGTCTCCGACTGCACTGATCAGCAACACGAGGTACGCACCAATGACATTCGAGGAAGATCTCCGCGAGCAGATCGCCCTGCGCGCCGCCGGCTCGTCCTCCTTCGCAGTCCAGGCTTTCGGCGAGGAGCTCGTGGAGCGTCTCGAGGACGCCGAGGTCGTCTTCGATGCCACGGTCGAGCCGTTGCGGTGCATCGGGCGACGGGGCAGGAAGCTCGAGCTCCTCGGCTCCGCAGAGGATTCCGCGGACGACTCGCTGGTGATCATCGTCGGGACGTTCCGTGGGACGACGGGCGCCGTGCTGACGAAGTCCGAGTCGGACAAGATCTTCGGCGCTGGTGCCGCCTTCCTGGAGCACGCACTCGACGGATGGCTCACCGAGCACCTCGAGCCCAGCTCCCGAGAGGCTGACTATGCCGCGTATCTGAGGGACAATCTGGCCCGATTCCAGCGCTTCAAATTCCTCCTCGTGACCGATGCCACTCTGAGCGCCAGGGTCACGACGATCAACGATGAGGTCGTCCTCGACAGGCCTGCGTCCTACTCGATCTGGGATCTGCGCCGCTTCGAGGAGCTGGCCGCCTCGGAGAGCGGCCGGGATGACATCCGGCTCGACCTGACGGAGTGGATGCCCGAGGGCCTCCCCTGCCTGGTCGGAGCGGAGAACGGCGCGGAGGCTCAGAGCTACCTCGCCGTCCTCCCCGGCCGCGTGCTCGCCGACGCCTTCCAGCGGTTCGGCAGCCAGCTGCTGGAATCGAATGTGAGGACCTTCCTGAGTGCGCGGGGGAAGGTGAACAAGGGGATCCAGACCACGCTGGCTGAGGAGCCCGAGATGTTCCTTGCCTACAACAACGGCCTGACCACGACCGCTTCCGACGTGACCGTCGAGCAGCGCGACGGGGGGACGTACCTGACCGCGATCGACAACTGGCAGATCGTCAACGGAGGCCAGACGACGTCCTCCCTCGCTCACTTCGTTCGTCAGGCGAAGGACAGGTCGCTCGACGGCGTCTTCGTCCAGATGAAGCTCGTCAAGGTTGCCCCTGTCAAGGCTCAGGAACTCGTTGCGAAGGTCTCCCGCTACGCGAACAGTCAGAACAAGGTCAGCGAGGCCGACTTCTTCTCGAACAGCCCGTACCACGTGAAGCTCGAGCAGATCAGTCTCCGAGTCAAGGCACCGGCGAAGGACGGTGCACAGTTCACGACCGGCTGGTTCTACGAGCGGACCCGCGGGCAGTACGAGAACTCGAAGAATGCGCGCTCGGCGCCGGAGCAGAAGCGGTTCGAGCTCGAGTTCCCCCGGGCCCAGGTGATCGCGAAGACGGACTGGGCGAAGTTCGCCTTCTCCTGGGACCAGAAGCCCCACGAGGTCAGCAGGGGTGCGCAGAGCAATTTCGTGGCATTCGCCGCCGAGACGGACCGGCTCTGGAAAGAGGCCTCCGACGCCGTGGACGACGAGTACTTCCGGCACAGCATCGCGAAGGTCATCATGTACAACCGGCTGCGCGCCGCGGTCATGCAGTCGGACTGGTACTCGACCGGCTACCTCGCGAACATCGTCTCCTACGCCATATCCAAGTTCGCCTACGAGCTCGGACGACAGATGCCCGGCTACCGATTCGACTTCGAGCGGGTCTGGCGCGAGCAGCGGCTCGGACCACGCACTGAGGCTGTCCTCCTCGACCTCGCGCATGCCATGCACGGAGTGCTTACCGACCCCTACCGCCTGCAGATCAACGTGACGCAGTGGGCGAAGCAGGTCGCGTGCTGGGACTCGGCCAAGAAGAGACGGTTCGTCCTGCCTGCCGCCCTTGTCGACGAGCTGGTCGAGGTGGGAGGAGCGCATGCTGCCGCAGAGGCCCCCCAGTCCGATCTGGACCCGGCACCTCAGGCGGATCCTGTCCAGCGCGTGCTCGACGTCCCGTCGGCGGTGTGGACGACTGCCCTAGGCGAGGGCGTCGAGCGGGGTATCGTCAGCCCGATCGAGCGCGCCCAGATCGAGCGCCTCACTGCTCCGGGGAAGCCCCCGACCGAGCGGCAGGCCACGAGGGCTCTCGCAGCACTGGCTCGTGTAGCGGAGCACGGGCTCATCGCCGCGGACGCCTACTGAGGCGGTCGCCCCGCCGCCCTCCCCTCAGCCCAGGCCGGCCTCAGCCAGCCCGCTCGCGAGCTCCCCCTCGCCCCGATCCTCCAGCCGGGCCTCGAGCTCCTCACGGCTCGCCTCCTCGGGCAGGCCGACCGCGCGGGCCATCGTCGAGGAGTCCGCGGTGGTGATGCCCATGACGGCGAGCAGGTCGTCCGGTCGTTCGATGCCGGCCACGGTCACGTGCTCGCCGTCGAAGACGAGCCGCACGCTGTCTCCGGCCGCGCTGTCGATGGTCGCGAGCCCTGCGCGGAGGGTGCTCATCATCGGCTGCGTGCGGGCCCAGGTGATCGTCAGACCCCACCCGTCCCCGCTCCACTGCCTGGTCTCCCCGGGGGCCACGCCGAGCGCGAGGGCGACTCCGGACGAGAGCATGGTCCCGCTCCCCCGCAGGTGCTCCCCGGTGACGTCGATGCGGAAGGCGATGCGCCCCTCGTCGAGGAAGTACAGGTTCCTGGTCATCCCCGGCTTCGTTCGGACGACTGCTCTGCGTTCCGCGAAGCGCACCACTCCGGCCTGGACGACGAAGGGCCAGCCTCCGGCGTAGGTCCTGATGCTGTTCGCCGAGATCGAGAACCGCTCCGGTAGATCCTCCAGGAGCGCGTCGAGCGCGACCGCTCCGTCGTTGCGGCGCACCTCTGCGGCGATGGCGTCCTTGATGCTCGTGTAGGCCTCTCCGCCCCACTCGGCGAGCGCCCAGTCGTCGCGGCCGACCCGGACCAGACGCGCGTCGGCTGCGAGGGCGTTGCGGATCGACCGGACCTCGCGCTCGCCCTCGAAAGCGGCCTCGATCCAGTCGACGGACCTCGGCTCGCCCTCGCTGCTCAGCAGGACGACTGCGAGATCGCCGATCGACCTCCGACGCGAACTCGTCCAGACGTCCCCGATGCGGACGTGGCCCAGCATCGCCATCCACTCGACGACCCTCTTCTCGCTGAGCGACGTCCATTCGGCGAAGGAGGCGAGGACCTCCGCGTGGGTCGCTCCGCCGTGAGGATCGACGAGGTCGGCGAACCGGACGGCCGTCTCGGCGCGTGCGGCCCCGAGAGAGGGCGCGGCGAACCAGGCGCCGTCGCCCTCGAAGCCGTCGTCGACGGCGTCCAGCACGGCGAGCGCCGACGTGCCGTCGTCGTCGATCTCGTCCAGGAGTCCGGGGACGTCGGACAGCCCGTCGAGGTGGGACAGCGCTCCGATGCGGGCCCTCACCGCGGAGGCGCGGAAGGCCAGCGCCTGATCGCGCTCGAGCCAGAGGGGCAGAGCGGCGCGCAGGCGCACCTCGAGCTGGCGGACCCGTTCGCGAGTGACGCCGAACCGCTCCCCGAGAACGTCGAGGGTCGCGCGGCGACCGGCTGTGTGCCGCTCGAGCAGGATCACCCGCTGACGGTCGTCCAGCTCCGACAGGTGGACTCCGAGCTGCTCGGCGAGCGTCGCTGCCGGCGCTCCTCCGCTCCACTCCGCAGAGGTGAGCGAGTCGAGCAGAGACCACGCCTCGACGACTTCGGCCGGAGCGTTCGCCGTGTCCCGGGAACCGGCGAGGAGCGGCTCGTCGCTGAGGCCGAGCGCCTCGTTCCAGGCGGAGGCGAGGTGGAGCGCATCGAGGAGCCGCGTGCGCGGGGTGGCCTCGGCCGCCTGACGGGAACGTCGAGACGGCGGAGACTGCTCGGCGAGCGGCGCCGCACGGTCCTCTCCGGTCCGGAGAGCCTCTCCGACGTACCAGCTCAGGAGATCCGTGAGGCTGCGGGCGCCCATGCCGCGCACGACCATGAGCCCCCGGACGCGCATCGGCGCCAGTGCCTCGAAGTCCACGAGTCCTTCCCTCAGGAGGACGTTGGCGAGCCGGACGCTGTCGATGCGCTCGGGCAGGCCGCGGACCCGGACGGACGGGAAGAGCTCGCCCATGGTCGAAGCGGACCTGTGCTCGACGATGTGCTCGACGACGGCCGAGCGCGCGCTCGGATCCGAGGGGTCCGCCTCCGCGAGCACGGAGCGGAGCACCGCCCTGTCGGCGGTCGCGTGCCCTTCGAGCCAGGGGAGAGCCCGCCTCCAGACGATCGGCAGCTCCCCCTCGTAGTCGAAGTCCTCGTACGCGCTCCCGGTCATCGGGCCCCCTCTCGGCTCAGCCATTCTGGCCGGCGCAACCGACATCCGTCGCCGACGCTCCGCTCGCGACGGCCGGACCGGCCCCTCACTCCCCGCACCCCGCCAGCACCGCCTCCGACGCCGCCCGGTCCCGCGCGTCAATCCCGAGCCCGTAGACGCTGAGCACCGCCACGAACTGCTCCACGTACCCGCAGCGCAGCTCCGCGGCCGGTGGCAGCCACTCCCCCGGGCCGGCGTCGCTCTTCGCGCGGTTGGTCTGCTCGGAGGCGGCGACGAGGTTCGCGGGATCGTTCGCGAAGGCGAGGCGCTGCTCGTCCGTCCACGACCAGGCGCCGTGGTGCCACGCCCAGCCGAGGGCGACGACGTGGTCGATCTGCACGAGGCGGGAGGTGTCGGTTCCGGAGACGAAGGCGACCGAGGCGCCGTCGTAGGGGTCGATCAGGGTGCCGGTGAGGACCTTGCAGTCGCGGGTGCCGGGCTTGAACACGGGGGCGAGCAGGTCGCGGCCGAGGACGTCGTTGCGGGTGTCGCAGCCGTTGCGGTCGACGTCCGACCACGCCTGTCCGAAGAGGTCGCGGTCGTAGGGGACGGCGGCGGGGCCTTCGACCGAGGGGAGAGCGGCCAGCGTCGCGAGGGACGGAGTTGACGGCTCCGTTTCTGGAGCGGACGGCTCCGTTTCCGGAGCGGACGGCTCGACGACCGCCGGCGGGCTGCTCGGCACGGGAGCAGCGGGACTGCTCGACGCCGCAGAAGCACCGGCCGGGGAGGATACCGCCGCCGGTCCGCCTCCTCCCGCCGTCTCCGACAGCGCGACGGCTGCGACGGCGAGCGCCGCGGCCCCCAGCAGAGCAAGGACCGCACCGGCCCGCCGCCGAGGGCGCCCGCGCACGGGGGCAGCTGACCAGTGGCGCATGATCGACCCCTCCTGCGACGAGACCCGCGATGCGGTCGACGCGACGCGCCTCCTCAGTATGCGGAGTGACCGGCTCCGGGCTCGCGGTCAGGCCGAGCGTCGAGGAGGACGCGGCCGCGCGGAGCGACGGCGTCGACGACCGGGCTCGAGCCTCCCGGAGGCCACCTCGTCGCGCCCGCGCCGTCGACCCGCGCCTGCTTGACTGCTCCCATGGAGATCTTCATCGGAGTGGTCGGCCTGCTCGGCGGGCTGGTCATCGCCGGGCTCGCGGTCGTCGCGGTGGTCATCGGACGGCGGCGGGCGGTGCCGGCGTCGCTGGTCGACGTCGAGGTGCGGCTGACGCACGCCGGGGACGGCTGGTGGCGGGTGGGCGCGCGGGTGCGCAACTCCGGCCGCTCGCTCGTGCCGGTGACGAGCTACAGCGACGGGCGGCCGATCTCGGTCGATCTCGGCGGGGCCGTGTCGGCGGAGTGGTACGGGTCGGCTCCCCGGTCGGACGCGTGGCGGATCGATCCGGCGGTCGGGCTCCTCCTCGGACCCGTCGCGCTGGAGCGCGGGGCCGACCTGGGGGCGACCATCGTCGTGCGCGGGCGGCCGCAGGTGCGGATCGACGCGCCGCTGCGCTACGTGCCGGTGCGCGAGAACGTGATCGAGTCGCAGACGCCGGACGCCGCTCCGGTCTGGGGCGTGTCCGAGGCCGCGGCCGCTCCGGCAGCAGCGCCGGCGTCGGCTCCCCCTGCGCCGATCCGTCCGCGTCAGCAGCGTCCGATGGACGCCGACCCGTCACGTCCCGAGCGTGAGAGCGTCCTCCGCGGCGGCTTCGGAGTGTGGGCGGCGATGATCGCGGGCGGCGCAGGAGCCGTCGGCGTCGCGATCGGGATCGCCCTCGAGCTGGCCGGCGTCGAGGCGTCGGGGCTGGGAGGCGCGGGCATCATCCTGATCGCGGCCGGCTTCCTCGGCCTGGTCGGCACCCTCGTGATCCGGCTGCTGCGCCGCTGGCTCGAGCCGCCCGCCCTCTGGCGGACGCCCGCGCAGCGCCTCCGCCGCCCCGGGACGATCACCGTCCTCATCCTGAGCTACGCGGGGCTGGCGCTGTTCTGCACCGAGTTCGCAGCTCAGTCGGTGACGGGCGACACGACCTGGGTGGCCGGTGTCGCCGTGCTGATGCTGATCGCCGCACTGATCGGCATGGGACTCGTCGGGTTCCTCCGCCTGGTCGTCCTGCTCGGCGTGCGCCGCGCCTCCCGGGAGACCCCGTGACCCGAGAGGTCGTCGTCGTCGGAGCCGGCCTGGTCGGAGCGGCGACAGCCCGCGCCCTCACCGAGCGCGGCGATCGCGTGGTGCTCGTCGAGCAGTTCGAGCGGGGCCACGACCGCGGGTCGTCCCACGGCGAGACGCGCATCTTCCGCCGCGGCTACCTCGAGGACGACTACCGCGCCCTCACCGGACGGGCCGGGCGCGCCTGGGCACGGCTCGAAGCCGAGACCGGCCGCCGCCTGCTGCATCCGGTCGGCGCGATCGACCACGGCGACCCCGCCGTCCTGGCCGCCGTCGAGGCGGTCCTCCTGCGCGACCGGATCCCCGTGGTGCGGGTCGAGGCGGACGAGGCGCAGCGGCGCTGGCCGGGACTCCGCTTCGAGACCGACGTCCTGCTGCACCCCGAGGGCGGACGCCTCGACGCGGCGGCCGCGATCGACGCGATGCTCGACTCCGCCCTCGGACGCGGCGCTGTCCTCCGGACGCGGACGCGAGTGCTGGGCATCGAGGAGCGCGCCGACGACGTGCGCGTGCTGACCACCGACGGCGCCCTCGACGCCGACGCGGTCGTCGTGGCCGGCGGATCCTGGACGCCGCCGCTCGTGAACGGCCTCGTCCGCGCGGCCGGCCGACGCCTCCCTCCGCTGCGCGTGACGCAGGAGCAGCCCGCGCACTTCGCGACCGACCTGCCCCTCGACTCCTGGCCGAGCTTCGCCCACCACCGCGCCGGCCTGCCCGTCGTCTACGGGCTCGCGACGCCCGGAGTCGGGGTGAAGGTGGGCGAGCACAGCACCGGAGTCGTCGTCGATCCGGACGAGCGCACCTTCGAGCCCGAGCCCCGAGCGCTCGCCCGCCTCGTCGGCTACGTCGCGGAGTGGATCCCGGGCGTGGACGCGGCGAGCGCCGCTCCGATCAGCTGCCTCTACGACAGCACGCCCGACGAGGACTTCGTGCTCGACCGCGTGGGCCGCGTGACTCTGGCGACCGGGTTCTCGGGGCACGGCTTCACGTTCGGCCCGGTCCTGGGCGAGCTGCTCGCGGACCTCGTCGCCGGCGGAGCGGCGCGGGAGCGGTTCCAGCTGCTGCCGGCGTGAAGGGCGGGTGCATCCGGAGGAGCGGCTTCCGACCGGGGAGGAGCGAGTGGATTCCGACGCAGCAGCGGATGCTCAGCGGCCTGCGGGGCCCGTCCCGCGCTGCTCGCGGCCGTCCGGGTCGAGGAGCACGGCGTCGTCCCAGCCGCTCGCCGCGTCCGTCGTACGGGCCTTCGCCGGCGGGCGCCGCGCGACCGCGACGACGATCAGCGCTCCCAGCATCACCAGGGCGGCGGTCTGGAGCGGCGGCGCGACCATCGCGAGCGCCTGCCGCACGTAGAGCTCCGGCGGGACCGTGATCGAATCGCCCTGGTACTGGTTCGGCAGCAGGAGGACCACGACCGGGAGCGCGAGCACTGCGGCCCAGAGGACGACGGTGACCGCGATGGCGGCGGCCCAGAGCAGGCGGACCCGCTTCATCGGCGGGGAGCCTTCAGCAGCGGCACCACGACCGCCAGGCCGAGGGCGATCAGGCCGACGGTGAGGAACGGTCCGATCGCGTTGTCGCTGAGCACGCGGAGGTACTGCTCGGGCCCGAAGGCGCTCTGCGACGGCGAGTAGTCGTACCAGCTGTGGGAGCTGTTCCAGAGGGCGAGGAGTCCGACGAGGACGCTCACGGCGCCGACGACCCCCAGGGCTCCGGCGATGCGGCGAGTGGAGACAGCGGGGCGGGGGTCGGCGTCGGTCGCGTCGCGGCGGTCACCGGAGTCGGGTGCCGCGTCGCCGGGAGCGGGGTCGGGTTCGGCGGGAAGCGGGACGGTCGGCTCGGTCGGGAGTGGGACTGTCGGCTCTGCGGGTCGGGGCGCGGTCGGCTCCGCGGGTGTCGGGACGGCCCGCACCGCCGATCTCTCGCGCTCCGGAGCCGTCCGTCGGCCGGAGGCTCGGGAGCCCGTCGGGCCGCCGACCGATCGCACGTCCTCCTGATCGGGAGCGGACCCGCCACCTCGCCGGACAGCCGATCGCCCGGTGCCCGCAGCCCCGCCCGACAGGAACGGGGAGCGGAGGCGCTCCTCACCGCTGCCGCGCCGCTCGGCGCCGCGTCCGTCGTAGCCGCGCTGGAAGCCCGCGTGGTAGCGCGGGTCGGTGCCGCCCTCGTCCGTCCCGCCGCTCTCGCGTGGGGAGCCGTCCGCTCCGGTGCTCCGCGCCATGCCGTCCCCCGCTTCGTGCAGTCGGGCCATCATGTCGCACCTCGCCCGCTGCGGGGAGGTGTCGGGCGGAGCTCGGGGTGCGGTCGGCGGAGGCGGGGGTTCAGCGCCCGGCCGCGGTGGTGCGCGACGGGAGGCTGACGATCCCCGCTCCGACCAGCAGCAGGCCGATCGTCACCGCCGTCAGCGCCGGCCAGCCACCGGATCCGACGGCCAGGCCGAGGAGCCAGCCGCCGGCGGCCGAGCCCGCGTAGAAGGCGATCGTGTAGACCGCGCCGGCGTGCCCGCGGAGTGCCGGAGCCGCGCGCGCTCCCGTCCAGGCGGCGCCGGTCGCGTGCAGGGCGAAGAAGCCGGCCGTGAAGACGAGGAGTCCGGCGATCACCACGGCGACGTTCTCGGCGAGCATCACCAGCAGTCCGACGATCATCAGGGCGACGCCGATCCGCATGACGAGGCGGGGACCGATCCGCGGCCCCCATCTCCCCGCGAGCCGGGAGGAGACGGTTCCCGCGAGGTAGGCGGCGAAGAGGAGGGAGACGAGCGCGGGCGCCAGCGCGAACGGCGGCGCCTCGAGCCGGAACGCCAGGTAGTTGTAGACCGCGACGAACACGCCGACCGCGAGGAACGTCTGCAGCGCGATCGCGACGAGCATCGGATCGCGGAGCACCTGCGCCGTCTTCCCTCGCCAGCCGCCGGGAGCAGCCTCGCGCGCGCCGCCGCCCCGGGGCGCGAGCACGGCGAAGACGATCGCCGCCGCCGCGCAGACGGCCGTCACGACGAGCAGTGCGCCGCGCCATCCGAGCGCCGCCGCGAGCGGTCCGGCGAGCAGTCGTCCGGCGGCACCGCCGATCGTGGTCCCGGAGACGTAGGCGGTCGCGGCGGCCGTCGCTCCGGCGCCTCCGACCCGGTCGTGGATCGCCGCGACGGCGAGCGCCGGGACGGCACCCAGTGCCGCTCCCCCGAGGAAGCGCAGGACGAGCAGGAGCTCGAAGGTCGGGGCGACGCAGGCGAGCAGCGCCAGGACCACGGACGTGAGGACAGCGATCCGCATGGATTCGAGCCGTCCGATGCGCTCGGCCACCGAGGCCCACGGCAGCACCGAGAGCGCCAGTCCGAGGGTCGCGGCCGAGACGGTGAGCGCGGCGTCGGACGGGGCGAGGGCCCATTCCCGCGCGAGCTGCGGGAGGACGCTCTGCACGGCGTAGAGCTCGGCGAAGGTCGCGACCCCGGCGGCGAGGAGGGCGATGGTCAGCCGCCGCTGCGAGAAGGGCGCCGCTGCGCGCATCGGTCGGGTGCGTGCGGCGGTGCTCATGATTCCGACGGTAGACCGCCTGCGGGTGCATCACTAATGCCCTTTCTCGTCCTGTTCATGCGTTCTGGTCATGTCTGGATCTAGGGTGGTGGAGTGTCCGACGACTGGCCCGCGACCCTCCGCCTCCTGCCCCTGCTCGTCGCGGTCGCCCAGACCGGGAGCGTCACGGCGGCGGCAGCCGAGCTCGGGATCCCGCAGCCGACCGCGAGCCGGTCGCTCGCCCGGCTGTCCGCTCTGGTCGGCACTCCCCTGGTCCGCCGGGAGGGCCGCGGGGTGGTGCTGACGGAGGCGGGGACCCGTCTCGCCGAGGCCGCTCAGGACGGCATGTCGGTGATCCGCGCCGGCCTCGCGGAGGTGCGGCAGGCGGGCGACGTGGAGCACGGCCGGATCGACCTCGCCTTCCAGACGCTCCTCGGGGAGAGCTTCGTGCCGGATGTGATCCGCCGGTTCCGCCGCCGCTGGCCGCAGGTCGGCTTCGGGCTCCGGCACGGCTCCCGAGCGCTCTGCCTGCGGGCCGTGGCGGAGGGCGAGTCCGAGCTGGCGATCGTCGGGGATCCGCCCGATCTCCCCGGCACCACCACGACGACCCTCTACTCGGAGCCTCTCCTCGCGGTCGTGGACCCTCGTCATCCGCTGGCCTCGCGGCGCTCGGTCACGGTCGAGGACCTCCGCGGCCTCGACCTGATCATGCTGGCGCCCGGCTACGGCCTCCACGAGTCGGCCCGGCGCCTGCTCGCCGTGGACGGCCGCGACCCGGTGCCGGCGTTCGAGGTCGGCGACTACCGCGCCGCCCGAGGACTCGCGGCAGCCGGCCTCGGACTCACGATCCTGCCGCCGAGCCCGTCCTCGGTCGACGACGACGTCCGCGAGATCCCGATCGACGATCCGGGCGCGAGCCGTGAGATCGGTGTGCTCGCCCGCGACACCGGGAACCCGGTCGTCCCCGAGTTCCTGCGGGCCCTGCACGCCGCGGCGGCCGCCCGGCGCCGGTGACCGCTGCTCGGCTCTGCTGTCAAGCACAGGAAGCGGTGGCCCTTCGTGCAGCAAGCTTCGAGAGGATCCCCGCACCGCCAGCGACACCCCCCTCCCCCCGCTCCTGCACCACGTCACCGAGGACGGCCCCGGTCATGATCCTTCTCCGCACCCACGCCAACCGCTGGACCGCGCGCGCCCGCCGCAGCGGCGTCGTCCTCGGCATCATCACCCTGGTCTCCGATCTCCCCCGCCCGGCCTACCGGACGGTCCGCCTCGATCCGACGAGCGGCGAGCGCGTCCTGCTCCGCGACACCGCCGAGCTCGAGGAGGCCTTCGCCGTGCTCCTCGCCGGGCTCGAGCGCTCGCGCATCGCGGCCTCGGCATCCCCAGCCGAGTCGGCTCCCCCGTGCGCCCCGGTCGACGCGCCCGTCGCAGTCGAGGACGACCTCGAGGAAGCCGCCTGACCCGACGGCGTCCTTGCGAGGAGACCCTCACCGCGCATCAGGTGCCGAGCTCTCCGCCCGCCTCCTTCACACTCGACGTGTCGCATCGACGTGCCTTGACACCTCGACCGGCGGATCCGTCCTCGGCAGGTCCCGCGGACCGATGACCCGTCGGAGCCGGGCCGACCTGCGCGACCGCAGGAGAGCCCGGCGCCAGCGCGGATCGGTGCGGGCCCGGAGGTGGGGGTCGAGCGGGCGGAAGCCTCCAGCGGTCCGCTCCTCGATCAGCACGATCGTCGCGGTCGCGAGGTGCAGTCTCCGGACCGGCTCCCTCTCGGGATGCGGATGTCCGGAGCGCGTGCGGAGCTGCTGCTCCAGCTGCTCCGGGTCGGCGGACCACCAGGTGCTGACGCCGACGCGTCCATCGGGGAGAGGGAAGCGCTCGGTGATGCGGTACGGGAGGCCGTGCTCGGTCATGCAGTAGTGCCTTTCGAGGAGAGGGTCCGGGAGCCCGGGCCGCGCTGCAGCGGCCCGGGCTCCGGTTCACGAGGTGCGGGTCGAGCGACGGCGCAGCGCCGTCAGGGCGCCGCCGGCCAGGAGCAGAGCGCCCGCTCCGGCCGCGAGGGGCCCGGCCGCCGCTCCCGTCGAGGCGAGCACCGTCGGCACGAGTCCGACCGGAGGCACCGCCACCTGGGCGCAGCTGGCTCCGCCGTCGTCCGCGCACGGGTGCAGGACGGTCGTCGGATCGAAGCCCTCCGGGACCTCGGTCAGGCGCGCCCGGTTGGGGATGGTCCACGCGTCCACGCCGTCGGCGACCCGTCCGGTCACGGTGAACGTCGTCGACGCTCCCGCTGCCAGAGACAGGTTCTCGACAGTCAGGTCGGACGACGCCGGGCCGCCGTCCCGGGAGATCGTGACGTCGCTCAGGTGCGCGAGCTCGGGGATGTCGGTGAGGGTCACCCCGTCCGCCGGGCGAGCCCCCTCGTTGGCGACCACGATCCGGAACCCGGCACGCCCGCCGTGGTCGACCTGATTCCCGATCGCCGTCTTCTCGATGGAGAGCCTGCCCTCGACGGGCGGCACCGGGATCTCGGCGCAGGACGACGTCGCATCGTCAACGCAGGCGTTCTCGACCGTCGGCGGGTCGAAGCCCTCGGGCTGGTGGGTGATCGAGACGCGGTTGGGCAGGGTCGCGGCGTCGTACCCGTCGGCGACCCGGCCGCTGACGTGCAGCGACACCTGGCCGCCGGCGGGGATGTCGAGACCCGTGACGGGCTCCGTGGCCGGCTGCGTTCCTCCGGCGCCGTTCTCGATGGTCGCCTCGAGCAGGTGGTCGAGCGTCGGGACGTCGGTCACGGTCACGTCCGTCGCGTCGACCGTTCCGGTGTTCGCCACGACGATGTCGAAGCCCGCCGTGCCGCCGTGCTCGGCGCTCGCCTGGGACGCGGTCTTCCGGATCAGGAGCGACCCCTCGCCGATGTCGTGCGGGACGGTGGCGCAGGGATTCGCGTCGGTCCCCGTGCCGGACGAGGCGGGAGCGAAGGGCGCATCGGCGAGGCAGGCCGTGTTCGTCAGCGCACGGTCCCCCTCGCCGGTCACGATCACGTCGAAGGTCAGCTCGGCCGTCGCCCCGACCGGCAGGCTGCCGGCCGCCCAGGAGATGCGGCCCGTCTCCGCGTCGATCGTGGCCGTGCCCTGCGAGGTGCGGAGGGAGACGGCGTCGAGCTCGGCGTCGTCGAGCACGCCCTTGTCGAGGTAGTCGATGACGGCGGCGTCGGAGTAGTCCCCGGTCCCGTCCGAGGTCAGCGTCACCCGGTAGGGCACGCGGGCGCCGCGGAGCAGCGGAGTGGCGGAGTCGACCGACGAGGTCTTCGCGATGCTCACGTGCGGCGCGAGCGGATCGAGGCGTGCGACCGCGACCGCACCGTCCGAGCCGTAGGCCCAGTCGTCGATCGCCCGCAGGTCGCCGTAGGAGCCGTGCACCGAGTCGTTGGCGTTGGGGACGCGGCCCCGCCCGGAGTCGTCGCCCTCCCAGCGGTGCACCCCGCCGGACGAGTCGGTGCCGCCGTCGCCGGACGTCACCGCGGAGGTGCCGGAGTACCGCTCCGAGTTCGATCCGGCGAGGAGCGAGTCGTCCCAGTGCACCGTCGACGGGTCGTCGCCGCCGCCGGTCGACCGCACGACGGACACGCCGCCGGCGGACGTCTCGGCGTCGACCCGCGTGAAGTGGAACTCGTTCGTGCGACCGATGGAGGCGCGGAAGGTGACGTCGGGGTCGGTCACGTCGACGGTTCCGCCCTTCGCGTCCCGTCCGTCCCAGTCGACCGAGAAGGGACCGGTCGTCCCCGCGATCCGGGTGAGGTGCACGTCGCGCTCGCTGTCGTAGGAGCCGTCCCCGTCCGCATCGACGTCCACGACGACGGTGCCCGGCTGCGTCCCCAGGACGCCCGTCAGCGTGCCCGCGTCGGAGCCCGCGGACGACCGCCGGAAGGCGAGGCCCTCGATCGTCGGCGCGCGGTAAGCCGGAGCGATCGACTCCGGCAGGTCGGACGACGGCGGGTCCAGGAAGAGCTTGTAGGTCTGCAGGCCGTCGATCCCGGAGCGTCCGGACGCCTGCACGTACTGAGCCCCGATCCCGCCCGCCTCGCTCGACTGCGGCATGGGGACCGAGAGGTAGGACGGATCGGACGACCCGACCTTCACATTGCCCTTGTTCGTGGCCTGGACCGTCGAGGCGACTCCGTCGTAGCCGCGCAGCCCCAGCTCGTAGCGGGCGCCCGTCTCCGTGACGGCGTGAAGCGTGAAGGAGGAGCGCCGCTCCTCGGGCGAGGAGTAGGACTCCTTCGCCCCGGACTGGATCGCATAGGACTCGGACCACACCCGGCCCGCGACCGCCGCGCCCCGCGCGTCCTGGACGCCGATGCTCCAGACGAGGTTCACCGGCGCCGTCACGTCGTCGTCGGACACCCGGATCTGGAAGACCCCGGTCTCGTCCGCCACGAACGAGCCCCCGGCGGACACCGAGGGCGCCGCTCCGGGCGCGAAGTCCTGCTCGTCGAGGACGGCTCCGCCCGGAGCCGTCACCCGGGCGGTACCGCCGCCGGTCTCGCCCTCGCCGGTCCCCGAGCCCGCCTGGAGCGGGTGGAGGTCCACCCGGAGCGTCTCGCCCTTCTGGACCCAGGCCGAGACGGTCGTCACGCCGGCGTTCGTCGCGCCTCCCTGCAGGAGGGTGTTCTCGATCGTCGTGTGAGGACCGTCGGCGGCGAGGGCGGGCGGCGGCGCGAGGCCTCCGCCCAGCAGCCCGCTCACGAGCACGCAGCCCGCCGTCGTGCCGACCAGCGCTCGTGCCGTCCGCGCTCGGGGTCGTCCGCGCTCGTCCCGCCCCGACTGTTCCGTTCGACTCATCCGGTGTCCTCTCCTCTGCCGACCGAGCGCACTGCGTCGGCGGCGACCGTTCAGCCCCACGGAAGGAGAGTATTGCTCGGTTCGACGTCCTCGCAGTAGGGGCAGCTGCATCCGTGGAGAACGGCGCGAGATGGGCGCTGTGGAGGAGGAAACGGCGCGCGGGAAGGGGCGAGCGGCGCGGTCCGGTCACGTGATCGCAGAGCGTGCGAGGCGTGATCGCGGGTGCCGATGAGCTCGCGGGCCAAGGACGTCCCGCACTGTCGACGACGTGGAGAGGACACGCCCTTGAAGGCGGAGGACCGGCCGTACCGTCGCCGTGCGCTCTCCGTGAGACCGACGGCGACACCCACCGGAACCCGCGACCGTTAAAACGAGAACGGCCCGCCGAAGCGGGCCGTTCTGCTCTGTCTCAACCAGAGTGCGCCCGGAGGGATTCGAACCCCCAACCTTCTGATCCGTAGTCAGATGCTCTATCCGTTGAGCTACGGGCGCAATCCATCGCGTGGGCCAGAGGCTCACGCAACGAGGTACGACTATACATGTCGGGAGCCCCCTCCGCGAATCGGCGGCGGCGGCAGCGAGGGCTCCCTCCCTGGACGCTCCTGTGGCGCCCGGGCGCCCATTCCTCCCTGGCAATTCGGAACGCGTCGCAGAGCCTCCGACGGGCGGACGCCGCTGCTCCCCCTCACGGCGTACCGTGGGCTCATGGAGGCCGCCGCGATCGAGCTCGTGGGCTTCGTCGTCTCTCCGCTGCACCGCTACGAGGGCCGCCCCGCCGATGGCCCGGTGCCGTCCGAGGGCAACGAGCAGCCCGAGCGGATCGAGATCCGCGCAGGCCTCGGCATCGTCGGCGACCGCTTCTTCGCCCAGCGCGCGCACCGCCCCGCGGCGATCACGCTCTTCGCGGTCGAGACCCTCGAGCACATCGCCGCCGAGCTCGGCGCAGGGCCCTTCGACCCCGCCGACGCCCGCCGCAACATCCTCGTCCGCGGCGCCGACGTCGATGCGCTCGCCAGCCGCACGTTCGCGATCGAGCAGGGC
Source organism: Rathayibacter sp. AY1C2 (assembly GCF_002931195.1). Lineage (NCBI taxonomy): Bacteria > Bacillati > Actinomycetota > Actinomycetes > Micrococcales > Microbacteriaceae > Rathayibacter > Rathayibacter sp. AY1C2. The sequence goes on from NZ_PSWG01000007.1 coordinate 155,549, forward strand.
GGGGAGCGGATCGAGTTCCAGGGCGGACGACCGGCCAACCCCTGCGCCTGGATGGACGTCGTGCTCGCCCCCGGGGCGTTCCGGGCGATGCGGAGGCGCGGCGGCGTCCGCACCGCCCCCCCTGACGAACGGCGTCCTCCACACCGGGCCGGCCCGCCTGATCCTCCACAGGTCGGACGACATGCTGATCTGAGCCCGGCGGCGAGCGCCTAGGCTCGCAGCGACCGACTCCCCCGATCGAAGGAGGCCCCGTGCTCCGCCCGAGCGACCTCCTCCCCACTCTCGCCACGACCCTGCGGCGCGGAGTCCGCGACGTCTTCGCGACCACGCGCTCCCGGGGGCGGGATCCGCACCGCCGCACCCGCAGCACCGACGTCTCGGTCCAGCGGGTGCACCACCGAGACGTCTGGGCGCGGGTGAGCACAGTGGGGCGCGACGGCGAGCGCACGTTCGTCCTCGTGCCGGGGATCGGAGTCGCGGCCACCTACTTCGAGCGCCTCGCGCCCGCGCTCAACGAGTTCGGTCCGGTGCACGCTCTCGACCTGCCGGGCTTCGGCGGCGTACCGCACCCGATCGACGCGCGGCGCATGGACATCGGCGACTACGCCGAGCTGGTCGGCGCCGTCATCGACGAGCTCGGCCTCGACGATCCCGTCGTCCTCGGCCACTCGATGGGGACGCAGGTGGTGGCCGAGCTCGCCGCGCGCCGTCCGGAGCTGACCACCATCGTCCTGCTCGGACCCGTGATGAACCGGCACGAGCGCCGCCTCCCGACCGCCGCGCTCCGCTTCGCCCAGTCGAGCGTCCGCGAGCCCCTCAAGGTCGCGATCCTCGCCGCGGGCGCCTACCTCCTCTGCGGACCGCGCTGGTTCTCCCGCGTGCTGCCCGAGATGATGCACTACCGGATCGAGGAGACCGTCCCCCGGATCCGCGCGTCCGCCCTCGTCATCCGCGGCGAGTTCGACCGGCTCGTTCCGCGCGAGTGGGCGGAGGAGATCGCCCGGTCGATGCCGCACGCGCGGGCCTGGGAGATCCCCGACGCCTCCCACTCCGTGATGCATGCGCACGCGGAGGAGGTCGCCCGCCTCTGCGTCGAGCACGCGCGGGCGCCGCAGCCCGACCGGGACGAGGCCGCCCTCCGCCGCTACCCCGACTCGGAGGTCGACCACTCCGAGGAGGACGCGCCCACCGAGGACCCGATCGGCGCTCTCCGGGGACGCATCACCGAGCTGGCCGGGATCCTCGTGGACGACGACTCCCTCATCGCCGAGGGCAAGACCCTCCACGCCGAGGCGAGCGATCCGGAGGCACTGCACCAGGTCGCTCCGGACGCGGGCGACGGCGAGCTCGTCGAGGGCGGCGGATCGAGGGAGGACGGCGAGCAGGACGGCTGACCACCACAGGCCACCACGACCCGCACGTCGCGCGGCGTGAGACGCCGAGCGCAGCAAGAGCAGCCCTCCCGCCGACGCCACTCCGCGCCCGCCCGTCAGGACTCCGCGCCGACGATCTCCTCGCGGATGCGCCGCAGGTCCTCGGCGAGCGCCCCCAGCAGGATCCAGTGCTGCGGATGCGGAGTCGCGATCACGAGCGGCGCGGTGAGAGCGGGCAGCTCGTCGGTGATCGCCTCCGGCTCGGGAACGTCGACCGAGGACTGCACGAGGAGCCGCAGATCGTGGGCGGCCCGGTGCAGCTGGACGGCGATGTCGGCGATCGTCGGCTCCCCGACGAGCTCGTCGTCGTAGAGGTCGTGCACGGTCCGCGTCATGCCGCGGACCCGGGTCACGATGCGCCCCAGCCGCGGGACGACGGAGTCGAGGGCCAGCAGCCGGTCGCGGTGGGCGGAGCGGCGCGGGTTGAGGCGGAGGGACTCCTCGCCGGTCGCGATCGCCTCCTCCGCCTTGCTCTGCATGGTCTGCAGCAGCCGGGCGTTGATGAGCAGCTCGTCGAGCCGACGTCGCGGGACGGGGGCCTGGAGGGCGTCGCCGAGGTCGTCGAGGGCGGCGGCGAGCTGAGCGGTGAGGTCTCCGATCGCCCGCTCGGCCGGTGCCAGCACGACCGGAGGGACGATGAGCACGTTGATGACGACTCCGACGGCCGCGCCGAGGAGGGTCTCGAGGATGCGGTCGAGCGCGTAGTTCGGCGTGACCGCGCCCACCGAGAGCACGAGCATCGCGCTGATCGGGATCTGCACCGCGGAGGCGGGGGTCAGGCGCACGGCCCACCCGACGGCGATCGCGGCCACGATCGCGAGGAGCACGATGATGCTCTCGCCGCCGAGCACCGTGCCGATCACTGATCCGACGATCACGCCGATGATGACGCCGACCGAGCGCTCGAGGGCCTTGGAGAACGACTGGTTGATGCTCGGCGCGACGACGAGGAGCGCGGCGATCGCGCCGAAGACGGGCAGCGTCCCCGGGAAGACGACGCCGGCGAGGAGCCAGGTGACGACCGTGGCCGCCGCCGTCTTGACCAGCTGCAGCACCGGCGGCCGCGTCGGCACGGTGAAGCTCGAGGTCAGGCGCATGGGACCACGGTAGCGAGCGCCCGCCGCCTCGCAGTCACCACGCGGGTCACCGGCTCGCGGCGGCCTCGACGCTCGCGAGCACCGCGCGGAGCGAGCGCGACGCCTCCGCCCGCAGATCGGCGGGCACCCCCGAGAGCAGCGCCCGCTCGGCGTCGAGCACCTCGGGGAAGGCCCGGTCGACCAGCTCCTCCCCCTCGCGAGTCAGCGTGATGAGCGAGCCGCGCCCGTCCGCCGGGTTCGCGGCGCGCCGCACCAGGCCCCGCCGCTCCAGCGAGTGCACACGCTTGGTGATCGCGGGAGCGGAGGCGAGGGCGATCGTCCGGAGGGTCGTCGGCGACCGCGGAGCGCCGGCGCGACGCAGCGTGGAGAGCACGTCGAACTCGCCGCGGGTCAGCCCGTGGGCGGCGAGCAGCTCCTCCGTCGCCCGGACGATCAGCGCGGAGGCGCGGATCAGCCGCCCGACGACGTCGACGGCGGAGGTGTCGAGTTCGGGCCGCAGCACCGCCCAGCCCGCCCTGATCTCGTCGACCGCGTCGCCCGGCTGGCTTTCAGACTGATTCACACGTAAAGTATATCTGCTTCACCCGTGAAACACTTCTCCGGCCGCCGCCGCTCGGACCCCGATCAGAGGACCCGATGGCCGCCACCCCCGTTCTGCCCCACCCCCGCGAGCTCCTCGCCTTCGGCCCGCACGCCGGCGCTCATCGCGTCGCCCTGCGCGCCGGCGTCTCGATCGCCGTCCCGCTGCTCGTCCTCTGGGCGCTCGGCCGCACCGATCTCGCCCTCTACGCGACCTTCGGCGCCTTCACGGCCCTCTACGGTCGCCAGCACACGCACCGGCCGCGCCTGCTGATGCAGCTGTCGGCCGCCGCGTTCCTCGTCACCACCGTGACCCTCGGCACCGTCGTCTCCCTCTCTCCTCACCGCGACTGGCTGATCATCCCCGTCGTGGTCGCCGTGACCGTCGCGGCGGCCTACCTCAGCGACGCCCTGCACTGGCACCCGCCCGGCCCGCTGTTCCCGGTCTTCGCCGTCACGGCGTGCGCGTCCGTCCCGTCCGAGCCCTCGCGGATCCCGCTCGCCGTCGCTCTCGCCGCGGGCTCCGCCGCCTTCTCGCTCGTCGTCGGCCTGAGCGGTCTCGCGCTCCCCCGCGCACGCCGCCTCGCCCCGACGCCGTGGCGCACCTCGTTCCGCGCGGCGGCGGCCCGTCCGGCGACGCGCGCCGCCCTGCTCCGCTTCGGGGCCGTCGTCCTGGTGGCAGGCACCATCCCGACCGCGACGGGCCTGGGCCACCCCTACTGGGCGATGGTCTCCGCCGTCGCAGCCGTCTCGGGAGCGGACGCGGGCGCCCGGCTCGTGCGCGCGGGCCACCGGATGCTCGGCACGATCGTCGGAGTGCTGATCGCGGCCGCGCTCCTGGCCCTGCCGCTCTCGCCGCTCGCCGTGATCGTGGTGGTGGTGCTCCTCCAGATGACCGCCGAGCTCGTCGTCGGCCGCAACTACGGTCTGACCCTCGCCTTCGTCACTCCGCTCGCGATCCTCATGGTCGAGCTCGCGCACCCCGTCGACGAGCTCGTGCTGCTGCGCGACCGGGCGCTCGAGACCGCGCTGGGCGTGCTCGTCGGAGTCGTGGCGACGCTCCTGACCCACGCCGCCTCGCAGCGCTCGCGCTCGCGCTCCTAGGCTCAGGAGGATGGACCGCACGATCCCCGCTGTGCTCGCCGAGATCACGGCGGCCGTCGCCGAGGTGCGCGACGTCGCACGGTCGCAGCAGGACGGCGCGCGGGCCCGCGTCGCGGACCGGCTCGACGAGCTGTTCGCCGGAGCGACGACCCGCCGAGAGGTCCGGGCGGCGGCCGCCGACGCGCTCGGGCTCTGGGGCGGGGCGGGCTCCTTCTCGGACGTCGGCTCGGCCGAGGCCGACCACGCGGTCAGGCGCCTGTACCGGGCCCTGCGCGCCGGCGGCTCCTGGCTGCTCCGCGCCGGCTTACCCGCACGTCGCGACCGCCGCACGACGCCGAGAACGACGAAGGCCCCCTGCTTCCGTGGAAGCGGGGGGCCCTTCTCGTTGGCGGTACCGGTGGGATTTGAACCCACGGTGGACGCAAGCCCACACATGTTTTCGAGACATGCTCCTTCGGCCGCTCGGACACGGTACCGGGGTCGAGTGTACGCGACGGCCGGAAGTCGCGCCAATCGAGCGGACGGGCCGCCGTCAGGCGGGGAGGAGGAAGCCGAGCACGCGGTCCCACTCCGGGATCGCGAGCAGGTGGCCGCGGCCGGGCACGACCTCGAGGCGGGAGTCGGGCAGCCGGGCGGCGTACCACTCGGCATGGCGGCGGCCGGCGACCGCGTCCTCGGCGCCGTAGAGGAGGAGCGCGGGCGGCTCGGCGGACTCGACGGCGAAGCCCCACTCCTGCACGCCGTAGCCGATGAGGTCGGCGGCCATGCCGAGGGCGCCCTGGGCGGCGGCACGCTCGAGCATGCGCGAGAGCCGCTCGCGGACTCCGGGGGCCTCGAGCACCGCGGTGTCGGCGTCGCCGGAGCCGAGCATCCCGAGCAGGGCATCCGGGGCTGGGGTCGGGCCGAAGGCGCCCTCGAGCGTGCGGGTGAGCGCGCGGACGGCCTCGTCGAGCGGGAGGTCGGCCAAGCGGGCGAGCTCGGCGCGGTTCTCGTCGCCGACCCACGGCACGGCGCTGTCGGGAGCGGGCGTGCCGATCACGGCGACGCGCTCCACGAGGCCGGGGTAGTTCGCGGCGAGCGCGAGGGCCACGCGGCCTCCCGCCGACCAGCCGGCGACGCTGACGGAGGCGATGCCGACGGTCGCGAGGTACTCGGCGATGTCGGCGGCGGCCTGCTCGGGGCTGGCGCCGACGCCCGCTCCGGCGGGGTCGAGGTCGGTCAGGAGGGAGGAAGCGCCGTAGCCTGGGCGGTCGAACGAGAGCAGGCGCACCCCGTGGCGCGCGGTCGCCTCCGGGTCGGGGTCGAAGTCCGAGGAGCCGGGAGCGGGATGCGCCAGGACGACGACCCGCTCTGAGCCCTCGGGGCCGGACCAGCTGACTCCGAGCGGGCGGCCGGACTTGAGGACGTGCACTGTCGAGGGCATGTCCCCCAGTCTCCCGCAGACGTCCGACGCCGACGGAGCGGCGCTCGGGGCTGAGTCGTTCTCCGAGGCGCGATCCTCCGCCTCCGCTCCTCCGCGACGACGCTCCTCCACAGGCGGCCTCCACGAGACCTCTCCCCCGGCCTGGCGCGCCCCGCTCGCGGCGTCGGTGGTCGACGGTACTGTCGAAGACACGTTCGAACGAGCGGCGGTGTCGGGGGTCCCCCGTAGCGTCGCGCTCGTCCCCTTCCTCCGCCCCGAAAGGACCTCATGGCCTCCTCGAAGACGCGCACCGCCCCGTACCGCTGCTCGGAGTGCGGGTGGACGACCGCGAAGTGGGTAGGCCGCTGCGGCGAGTGCCAGCAGTGGGGCTCCGTGATCGAGAGCACCGAGCGCACCGGCCTCGTCCGCGCGGTCGCCGCTGTGGCTCCGGCCGCCGGCCGCATCGCGCGGCCCATCACCGAGATCGAGACCACGTCGGCGGCGCACCGCCCCACCGGCGTGGGCGAGCTCGACCGCGTGCTCGGCGGCGGGATCGTCTCCGGCGCGGTCGTGCTGCTCTCGGGAGAGCCCGGCGTGGGCAAGTCGACCCTCCTGCTCGAGGTCGCGAGCCGCGCCGCGGCCGAGGGCCAGCGGGTCCTCTACGTCAGCGCGGAGGAGTCGGCCGCGCAGGTGCGCATGCGAGCCGAGCGCACCGGCGCGATGCACGACAGCCTCTTCCTCGCGGCCGAGACCGACCTCGCCACCGTGCTCGGCCAGATCGACGAGGTCCGGCCGGACCTGCTCATCGTCGACTCGGTGCAGACGGTCGCGAGCGACACCGTCGACGGCCTGCCCGGCGGTCCCAGCCAGGTCCGCGAGGTCGCCGCGACCCTCATCCGCGTCTGCAAGGAGCGGGCGCTCCCCCTCGTGCTCGTCGGACACGTCACGAAGGACGGCTCCATCGCGGGGCCGCGCCTGCTCGAGCACCTGGTCGACGTGGTCTGCCACTTCGAGGGCGACCGGCAGACGGCACTGCGCTTCGTCCGCTCGCTCAAGAACCGCTTCGGCCCGACGGACGAGGTCGGCTGCTTCGAGATGACCGCCGAGGGCATCGCCGAGATCCCCGACCCGAGCGGTCTGTTCCTCAGCCGCACCCGCTTCCCCACCCCGGGCATCTGCGTCACGGTCGCGATGGAGGGACGCCGCGCGCTCCCCGTCGAGATCCAGGCGCTCGTGATCGCGAACGACGGCGAGCACCCCCGCCGCGTCACGAACGGAGTCGACGCGTCCCGGGTCGCGATGATCCTCGCGGTCCTCGAGCGGCAGGCGGGCATCCCCCTGCGGCGCTGCGACGTCTACGTGTCGACCGTCGGCGGCGTGAAGCTCATGGAGCCGGCGGCGGACCTGGCGATCGCAGTCGCCATCGCCTCCGCCCACGCCTACACGCCGCTGCGGCCCGGGATCGCCGCGTTCGGCGAGATCAGCCTCTCGGGAGACATCCGGCCCGCCTCCGGAGCGAAGCAGCGCGCCTCCGAAGCGACACGACTCGGGCACTCCTCGCACCTCGACTCCAGCGCCTTCACCCTCTCGAGCGCGATCACCCACGCGCTCGTCCCCGTTCCCGAGCGCATCCGTCCAGAGCGGGTGCCCACGCACTGACGGCCGCGTCCCCGGCACGCTGCACACGCACCCGACCACCGCTCGGAGCCGCCGGCGCCCCCGTCCATCGCATGGTCGAGGATCGCCACCGGAGGCGAACACGGGCTCGATGGACACTGCCCGACAGCTCCGCCCGACCACGTGCGCGTCCGATCCGCCGCGGCCGCCCGTCGCACACTGCCCCTAGACGCCGCCCCCGCCGCCGACGGTCGACACGTAGACGTCGCAGCGCCGCAGGGGGATGCCCGCCTGCCGCTCGAGGACCGCGAGGATCATCGCGACCCGGGACG